>JBBQZL010000059.1:0-12981 GCA_038207745.1 Solirubrobacterales bacterium | reverse complement strand
TGGACGGCCTGGCTCGCGGCGCCCTTCCAGAGGTTGTCGATCACCGCGAAGACCAGCAGGCGATCTTCGCGAACCGTGAAGGAGATCCGGCAGAAGTTCGTTTCCCGCACGTCCCGGACACCGGGCGCGTTATCGACGAGCTCGATGAACGGCTGATCGGCGTACCTGCTTCGGAACAGCTCGGCGATCTCTTCGGTGCTGACCTCACGGGTCGGCTTCACGTAACAGGAGACGAGTTCGCCCTGGTCCAGCGGCACGAGATGCGGGACGAAGGTGACGCCGATTCCGAGCTGCTCGGCAATCTCAGGCTGATGGCGATGCCCGTCCACCCGGTAGGGGCTGATGTTCTCGTCGACGGTGACGAAATGCGTCGAGTCGCCTCCGCCCCGGCCCGCGCCCGAGACACCGGACTTTGCGTCGATCACCACGTCGGAAATCAGGCCCGCCTTCGCAAGCGGCTCAAGGGCAAGAATCGAGGCAGTCGGATAGCAGCCGGGTCCGGCGACCAGGTCGGCCTTGCTTATTGCGTCCCTGTTCAGCTCCGGAAGCCCGTAGACCGCCCCCTCGAGGAGTTCAGGAGCCCCGTGGGGACCGTACCAACGCTCGTAGGTCGGCAGATCGTAGAAGCGGAAATCCGCCGAGAGGTCGACGACCCGGATGCCGAGGCCCCGCATCTCTGCCACGACCGGTGCCGAAGCTCCATGTGGATAGGCGATGATCGCGGAGTCGACGCCTTCCAGCTCCGCGATCTCGAGCTCCCCGAGAACCAGCGGCACCCGGTATCGCGGGTAGAGGCGATCGAGTCGTGTCCCGACCTCACTCCGGCTCGTCACGTGACGAAGTTCCAGCTGCGGGTGATTCCAGACGAGCTGCGCGACCAGCGCTCCGGCAAACCCCGATGCGCCGGCGACCAGAACCCGGCTCGCGGGTTCTCCGTCAAGCGGCTGATTCAGGACTGGTTCAAACACGGAGAGAGCCGCCGATGCCGTCGAGGGCATTGCTGATTCTCTCCCGCAGTTCCCTGACCTCATCTTCGGTCAGGGTTCGATCATCGGCGCGAAACTCGAGCCGCAGGGCAAGGCTCTTCCTGTCCGCGCCGATCTGATCACCCCGATAGACGTCGAAGACGGTGACCTGCCGAAGCAGCTCGCCGCCGGCGTTACCGATCTCGGCCTCGACGCTCGCCGCGGCAACCCCCTCGGGGACGACAACGGCGAGGTCCTGATTCACCGACGGGAAGGCGGCGATGTCGTGGAAAGCCTCCTCGCCAACGCCCGCCGACCTGGCCAGCATGCCAAGCTCGATCTCGAAGACGACTGCGGTTTCGATGTCCCACGTGGCTGCGATCCGCGGATGAAGTTCGCCCAGGTATCCGAGGGACGCACCGTCAAGCGTTACCTCGGCGGAACGGCCCGGGTGCAGGAACGGTTCGGAGCCGGGTTGGAAGGTCAGCGAGACACGCAGGTGCGCGGCGAGGGCCTCGAGAACACCCTTGAGGTCGAAGAAGCCCGCGGGCTCCCCGCTCCCCCGCCAGCTCTCCGGGTTGATCGGGCCGCCGACCAACCCGGCCAGGTGATGCGGCTCGAATGCGGGAGGGCTCTGAATTCCGCGAAAATCCCCCGACAGCGGACCGGCGCCATCGACCATGTCGCGGAGATAGACCCGTCCCGACTCGAACAGCGCCACCCGGCTCGCTCCGCGCGCACGGTTGTACCGGGCCGAAGTCAGCAGGGAGCCGATCAGCTGGGTCCGCATCACCGACTGGTCTTCGGAAAGCGGGTTGGAGACCCTGACGGGGTTTGCGCGAGGGTCGTCGCCTGTGACCCCGAGCTTCAGCGTTTCCTCCGGGTGCACGAAGCTGAACCCGACCACCTCATTGAATCCGAGATCTCTGACCACATCCTCGGCCCTGCGCCTGAGGCGCTGGTCGCGGCTGAGGCCGCCAACCCTTCCGATTGCAGACGCGGGAAGCGTGATCGGCAGGTTTTCGCTCAGGCCATGTACCCGGGCCACCTCCTCGATCAGGTCAACCTCACGGGTCACATCGGCGCTCCGGTCCGGTGGAACCGTGACCTCGAGGACCCCTTCTCCGGCTTCGACGCCGAAGCCGAGCCGCATCAGGTACTCGATCTGCTCCTGCTGGGAGATTTGCATCCCCAGCAGCCCCTCAACACGTGACTCGCGCAGGTTCAGGATCCGCGGAGCCGGAATCTCAGCGGCGACATCGATCGTTCCAGGGACCAGTCTGGCGTCACACAACCCGACGATCAGCCGCGAGGCGATCTGTTGTGCCCGCATGCAGAGCTCCGGATGAAGTTGCTTCTCGAACCGCGAGGAGGCCTCTGACCTGAGGGCTAGCCGCCGCGATGTCTGGAGGATGTTCGGCCCATTCCAGTTCGCCACCTCGAGCAGGACGCGCGTCGTCTGATCCGAGACCTCGGAGACCTGACCGCCCATGATCCCGGCAATTGCCGAGGGACCGTTGTCATCGCAGACCAGCACCATCTCGGAATCGAGGACACGATCGACATCGTCGAGGGTGGTCATCTTCTCGCCGTCAGCCGCGGCTCTCACCGTCAGCGCACCGCCAGGGACCTCGTCCAGGTCGAAGGCGTGGAGGGGCTGCGCGGTCAGCAGCATCACGTAGTTGGTGATGTCGACGAGGTTGTTGATCGGCCGCTGGCCGGACGCGATCAGGCGCGCCCGCAGCCAGGCCGGCGAAGGCGCGACCTTCAGATCGGTGAAGACCCGGGCGGTGAACCGCGGGCACAGTTCAGGCACCTCGACCGTGATCGAGGCGAACTCCTCGACGGAGCCGTGCCCGACGGCCTCGGCATCGTCGATCCACGGAGCCGGCTTCAACGATGCGCCGGTTATCGCGTGAACCTCGCGGGCAACCCCGTAGACGCCCAGGCAATCAATCCGGTTGGGGGTCACTTCGAGTTCGAGCACGGGCTCGGCCAGGGGCACAACCTCGGACAGCGGCTGGCCTGCTGCAAACTCGTCACCCAGGACCATGATCCCGTCGCTCTCGGCACCGAGCTCGAGCTCCAACTCGGAAAGGATCATTCCGTTCGACTCGACCCCGCGCAGCTTCGAGTCTCGGATCTTCTGCCCACCCGGCATGATCGCGCCGGGGAGCGAAACGGCCACCGTCTGGCCGGCGGCGACGTTTGGCGCGCCGCAAACGATCGTCCGCTCGCCGTCGCCGGTCTCGACCCGGCAGACGCTCAGCCGGTCTTCATCCGGGTGCCTCTCGACCGCGAGAACCTTGCCAACCACGAAATTGTCCGGCGAGGGCGGGCCGGAAACGGTGATCCGCTCGACCTCGGTGCCGGTCATCGCAAGGCGTTCGGCGAGCTGCCTGGGCTCGACGCCGGCATCGCAGTATTCGCTCAGCCACGAGTAGGGGATCTTCATCCGAACTGCCCCAGTACCCGCAGGTCGTTGTCGAAGAAGCGGCGCAGGTCCGGGATCCCGTACCTGAGCATCGCGATCCGCTCCACCCCCATCCCAAAGGCAAAACCCTGCACCTGCTCCGGGTCATAGCCGGACTCGGCGACAAAGCCGAGAACGTTGGGGTCAACCATGCCCGCGCCGCCGACCTCGATCCAGCCCTGTCCCTTGCAGAGATTGCAGCGGGGCCCGTCGGCAAGCGATCCCGAGCCATCGCATTGGAAGCAGGAAACATCGAACTCGACGCTCGGCTCGGTGAACGGGAAGAAGTGGGGGCGCATCCGCACCCGGCGTTCGTCTCCGAAGATCGCCTGGAGCAACTCGAGCAGGGTTCCCTGAAGGTCGGCGAGCGTTATTCCCTCGGCGATCGCGAGCCCCTCGACCTGATGGAACATCGGACTGTGGGTGGCGTCAGAGTCGCGTCGGTAGACCTTGCCGGGGACGATGATGAAAATCGGCGGCCCCTGATCCTCCATCGAGCGGACCTGCATCGGCGAGGTGTGGGTGCGAAGCAGAACGTCCTGCGCGCCGGCGCTCGCGGCGATCGACTCCGGGTCGATGTAGAAGGTGTCCTGGAGCATCCTCGCGGGATGTCCGGGGGGATGATTCAGTGCCGTGAAGTTGTAGAAGTCGTGCTCGATCTCGGGTCCCTCGACAACGCGATATCCGAGTCCGACCATGATGTCCTCGATCTGGTGGATCGTCCGCGTGATCAGGTGGGTGTGGCCGACGGGAAGGGCTGGAGCGCCGGGCAGCGTGACATCAATCCGATCGGCGGCGAGTCTGCCTTCGAGCTCGGCGTCACCGAGCTCCCGGGTTCGTGCATCCAGCAGCTCCTCCAGCGCCTTGCGCGCGACATTTCCATTCTTTCCGACCGGGCCGCGCTGATCGCCCGGCAGGTCGGCGATGCCCCTGAGGATCGTGGTCAGATCGGACTTGCGACCGAGGTAGCGAACCCGAAGTTCCTCGAGAGTCTCGGTGTTGTCCGCAGACGCGATCGCAGTCTCGGCCTCATGCCTTATGGCTTCGATCCGATCAAGCATTTTCGGCACCTCTGATCACGCTTGGCGACGATACCCGCTCGCAGACGATTGCCGCGGCCGCCGCTACGTTGAGCGACTCTGCGCCTTCCTTGCGGAGCGGGATCGTCAGTCTGGCGTCGCAGGCCGCAGTGATCTCAGCCGGAAGGCCGTCTCGCTCGGCCCCCATGCAGATTGTGATCGGCCCTGCGCCGACCGCATCCGGTGGCCACGATCCACCGCGGGCGACCATCGCCACCCGTGATCCGGTCAGATCCTCGAAGCCTGCCCGGGCCACCGGCTGGCCAAAGACCGACCCCATGCTCGCGCGGACGGCCTTCTGCGAGAAGGGGTCTGCGCAATCCGGCCCGAGGATGACGGTCCCCTCGATCAATGCATGGGCGGTCCTGATCACGGTTCCGACGTTGCCTGGGTCAGATACTCCATGCAGATAGATATTGACCGGACCGGAGGTTTCCTTGGCCCAGCGGGTCCGCCAGACGCCGATTGCCCTCGTGCCTGACCCGAGCATCGAGATCGAGCCGAGCAGATCGGGCTCGACCTCCTCACCGAAACCCGAATCCGGCGCGCCCAGGAGCACCACCTGATCCCACCCCGCACCGACACCGGCCTCGATCAGGTCCTCGCCCTCGGTGACGAACAGCCCCTCGCGATCGCGGTACTTGCGCTCGCGGAGCCTGCGGACCAGCTTCAGCTTCTCGTTTTGTGGGCTTGTGATCATTCTTGTGTCGTCTCCAGAAACAAAAAGGGCGGCTTCGCTTTCGCGAGCCGCCCGAAGGAATCCAGATGCGAAGGCGCCTACGCCGCCGCACCCTCCCGGGCGAGCTCGACAAATCGGCGGAATGCATCGCTGTCGTGGACGGCGATGTCGGCAAGCATCTTGCGGTTGACCTCGACATCGGCCTTGTTGAGGCCGTGGATCAGCTCGGAGTAGCTCATGCCCTCCTGCCTCGCGGCGGCGTTGATCCGCACGATCCAGAGACGACGGAACTCACGCTTGCGGTTCCGGCGGTCCCGGTAGGCGTACTGGCCTGACTTCTGGACCTGCTCCTTGGCGAAACGATAAGTCGAGTTCTTACGCCCGAAGTATCCCTTCGCCTCCTTGAGGACCTTGCGCCGCTTCTTGCGGGCATGGACCGAGCGCTTTACGCGGCTCACTTCTTGCCTCCGAGCAGCTGCCGGACGCGGGGTGCGTCATTTGCGCTGATCTCAACCGGCCTGGCCATCCGGCGCTTGCGCTTCGGCGACTTCTTCTCGAGAATGTGGCTCGAGTAGGCGCGTCGTCCACGCAGCTTGCCAGTCGCGGTTTTGCGGAACCGCTTCTTGGCTCCGGAATGAGTCTTCATCTTCGGCATCGGACGGTGTATTCAAGCAGAAGTCGAACCTCGGGGCTGAGCTGCCTGTTTGCAGCCGTTTTCCGCCCGAAGTCCAGCCGCCCCACCCAGGTGACCAGCCGGCACCGCATCTCAGTGCGCGGACCGAAAACACGAGCCTCATCCCGGCAGATGATTCCCCGGGGTCCGAGCGCAAGTTGATCAGGTTTCTCCGCCGGACCCCTGAATCGTGGCGGGCTCCGCGGGCCCGGACCTCGCGGAAATCGCCGCGCACACCACCAGTGCGGCCACGAACATCTCCCCCGCCTCCTCGACGATCAGCAGCAACGCATGGAAGGACCCGCCGCCATCGCCGGTGCTGTCGATTGCGCCGCTCGCCTGCGAGATCGCCAGCATGATGGCCGCAAGTGCAAGCAGGATCGGCACGGGCTTGGGCATGCGTGTCACCCGACGGGCAAAGAAGATGATGGCCAAGAGCCCCAGCAGCGACTCGAGGATCAGAACGGGTCTTTCCAGGCCGTCGATCTCTTCGACTCGCCCGTGGACGTTCACGAGTGACTCCGCCGCGCAAACGATCATCGAGATCGCGAGCAGCTTCCACACCCGCCGATCACCTTGATCCGCCCGATCGGCGCTGTTCCAGCAGGTCAAGCCCGCGATCGCGAAGACAGCCACCGAGGCAAAAGCCGGGAGGTTCCAATCCCCGGCGAGGTTGAGGAAGGTGCCGTCGATAAACGCCGCATTCACGATGTGGAGCGCAACCACCAGCGCGATGAAGGCACAGATCTGAAGAAGACCGCGCTCTGCGGAACTTCGGTGAAGACCCCTCAGTGCGATCAGTTGCTCACGCAGGACTCATCTCCATGATCACTTGCCGGCTGTTTGCCGGCTTTCAGCCAGATTATCGTCGGCCCCGGATCTGCCGATGCCGATTCGGCGAGCGTATCGCCGCGTGACCCTCAAGGTGATCGGTCGGCCCTGCGACAATCCCCTCCCGCCGCGTCGGATGAGGATCGACAGCAGACTCAGTCACAGTCACCTGCACTAGAATCCGCGCATGACAGGACTCTTCTCAAGACTGAATGCCTATCGCCGCAACCTTGCGAGGCAGATGGCGATGTCAGCCGGAACCAGCGGCGCATTGCGTGTCGCCGAGATGCATCTGCGGGCGCGAACCGGCCTTCGAAACGGCCCCGTTGCAATTCCGATGAAGAAGCTCGACGGCCGAACCCTCTCGGTTCGCCCTGGAACCAGCGACCTCCTCAACGCGAGCTATTACTACGCCGACGATCTGCATCTCCCCGATCCGGCACCCGAACCGGATCAGGTTCGGCAGATCTGCGAGCTGGGTTCCAATATGGGCGCCTGCCTGAGCGCCCTGGCCGTGCACTATCCCGATGCGCGGATCGTCGGGGTCGAACCGGACTCCGGCAATGCTGCAATCGCGAGACTCAATCTTGCCCACTTCGGAGACCGTTGCACAATTGTCCAGGCCGGGGTCTGGGACAAGCAGACCGAGCTGATCGTCGATCAGACGAGCAGCTACGGCGAACACGGATTCACGGTCCGCGAGCGGCGGCCGGACGAACAGGACGCCGGATCACTGACCGCTCTCACGATCGACGCGATACTCGATCGCCACCTGCCGGACGGCCTGATCGATTACATGCATGTGACAATCGAAGGATCAGAGCGCCGCGTCTTCGAATCAGGCGGCCGTTGGATCGAGAGGGTGAAATGTCTACGCGTCGAAGCCCATCCCGAGTTCGGATACCCGGCCGAGGAGTGCATCGAACAGCTTGAGGCTTTGGGTTACGAGGCACGTCGCGATGGCCTGCATCCGGACAAGTGGGTGCACGCGACAAAGGTCTTGACGGGCTCGGACTGAGGCCCGCCGGGTCAGGTCGGGCCTGTCTCCTCCAACGCCTCTCCAAGTGCACCGACAACCAGATCGATCTGCTGATCGGTCAACAGGGCATGTACCGGTAGACCAAGGTGCCGGTCGGCAATGTCCGAGGCCCTGGGAAGATCCTGGTCGGTGGCGGAGTCTGCGTATAGCGTCAGCCGGTGAATTGCGGGGTACCGGGTCGTCTGGACCCCCACAGCCACGAGCTTCGCGCGAATTTCTTCGCGCCGTGTGCGATCCGGGACAAGCACCGGGAAGACGAAGTGCGACGAAAGCCCGGCCTCCCGATCGGTGAACGGGATCTCCAGTCCCTCGAGCCCCGCCAGGGCCGCCCGGTATTTCGTCACAGCAGCCCGCCTCGCCCCGATGTCCGCGGAAAGGGACCTGATTCTGCTCAGCCCCAGCGCCGATCGTGGCTCGTCAATCCGGTAATTGAAACCGATATCGGTTACGTCGTAACCCAGTCCGTGCCCGCGATGGCGCTCCCAGGTGACCGAACTCATCGCGTGCGAGCGCAGCGACCTCGCGCTCGCAGCCAGTGTCTCGTCATCGGTCAGGATCATGCCGCCCTCGCCGACCGGGAGCTGGGTCTTTGAAAAGAAACTGAAGCATGAGGCCAGCCCGACGGTACCCGTGGTGAAGCCATCGGGCGTTCCGGCCATGATCGAGTCTGCACAGTCCTCGATCAGGATGATCCCGTGCTGATCGCAGAGTTGCCGCAGCTCGGTCACGCGTGCCGGATATCCCCACATGTGGACGGCCAGGACAGCGCGTGTACGGGGCCCGATCAATGCCTCGACCGAAGCCGGATCGAGATTGGGATTTCCCGCCCCGACCGAGTCGCAGAAGACGACCTCTGCTCCACAGTGGGCTACAGCATGGGCGCATGCGACGAAGCTCATCGACGGAACGATCACCTGGTCCCTGGGGCCGATGCCCGCCGAGCGCATCGCCAGATGCAATGCAGCCGACCCGCTTGACACCGCGACCGCATGCTCGGTTCCGACCATCTCGGCCAAGGCGGTCTCGAAATTCTGGGTGCGGGGCCCGAGGGTCAGCCAACCTGACTCGAGACACTCCATTACGGCCGCGACGTCTTCGTCCGTTGCGGCAATTTCGACCAGCGGCACCTTCCAGTTCACGCGAGAACCTCCGCCAGAACCGTGACAACGCGGTGCACCTGTTCATCGGTCATGTGGGCAAACAGCGGCAGGTTCAGCTGGGTCCGGGAGGCGAGCTCGGTTCGTGGCAGCGAGACGCCGGGGAAGCGTTCCCGGTAGGCGCTGAACTCGTGCACACCGGTGTACATCGTGGTCGTCTGGACTCCTCGCTCGTGGAGCTCGGTCCTGACCTCGTTCTTGCGGATCGGGTCCGCCAGCAGAACGCTCATTGAGTACGCCGATGACGTCTTGACCTGCTCGTCGCTGAATGGAACTGAAACGCCGTCCTGAGACGCGAGAAGATCCCGGTACATCATTGTCAATTCCCGGCGCCGCGCTATCTCCGCCGGTAGCCGGGCAAAGCGAGATGTGAGCAGGGCCGCCCGCGGCTCGTCCATCCGATAGTTGAAGCCTGCCAGGGTGACGTCATAGCCATTGGTCTCTCCGGCGCTTCGCTCTGCCGTTCCGCTGCTCATGCCCTGCGAGCGAAGCAGCCTCGCCAGCCTCGCGGTCTCGTCACTGTCGGTGCAGATCGCTCCTCCCTCGCCGATTCCGAGAACCTTGTTCGGAAAGAAGCTGAATGCACCGGAGTGACCGAAGGTGCCGAGATTGCGCCCGTCGTACTCCGCGTAGGGAGCGTGTGCGCAATCTTCGTGAAAGAGAAGCCCATGTTCGTCGCATGTCTCCCTGAGCCTCGCCGGTGCTGCCGCGTAGCCGCCGTAGTGGACGGTGACGATCGCCTTTGTCGCCGGGGTGATCAAGGAGGCGGCGTGCTCCGGATCCATGCAGAGATCGCCGGGTCCGACGATGTCGGCAAATACCGGGGTTGCGCCGGCCTGAACCACTGTGGCAACCGTCGCGACAAACGTGAAGGAGGGAACGATCACCTCGTCACCAGGCCCGATCCCGGCCGCAAGCAGGGCCACATGAAGGGCTGCGGTGCAACTCGAGACGGCGATTACGTGTCGTGAGCCGAGGTGCTCGGCGAAGCGCTGCTCGAACTCGGCGACTTTCGGGCCCATCGTCCACCACCCGGACCGCAGAACAGCCTCGACCGCATCGAGATCCTCCTGTTCCATCCGCAGATCGAAGACCGGGATCGATGGTGCGGCCTCGCTGATCTGTCGATCCACGTCCTCGGATTCGCGGTCGCCGTCAAGGGTGTCTCCGGTGGTCAGCATGACCGGGGATTCAATCATCGATCGGGCGAGGATCCTGATTGAACGGCTGCAGGCATGGATAGTCTGCGGCGCGATGCGATTTCTCTACGTGATCGGAACCAGACCGAACTTCGTCAAAACCGCTCCGGTGATCGCGGCCATGCGTCGGCGGGCTCCGGATGCGGGGCACACGATCGTCCATACCGGGCAGCACTACGATCGGATGATGTCGGAGATATTCTTCGAGGAACTGGGCGTCACCGAGCCCGATCACATGCTCGAGATCGGCTCCGGCAGCCACGCCCAGCAGACCGCGCGGGTCATGGAGCGCCTCGAACCGATCCTTGTCGATGAACGGCCCAGTCTCGTCCTGGTCCCAGGCGACGTCAACTCGACCATGGCTGCCGCGATCACGGCGGCGAAATTGCTGATCCCGGTCGGGCATATCGAGTCGGGGCTGCGCAGCTTTGATCGCACGATGCCCGAGGAGGTCAACCGCATCCTCACCGACGTGATCTCGGATCTGCTCTTCCTGCACTCCGACGAGGCGATCGAGAATCTGCGCGCGGAAGGCATTCCTGACCAGCGGATGCACTTCGTCGGCAACACGATGATCGACACATTGGTCGCCCTCCGAGATCGTATTTCGGCGGCAGGCGCCGCTGCGGGCGCCGGCGTCGCGCCAGGCGAGTATCTCCTCGTCACCCTTCACCGCCCGGCGCTCGTCGACGGCCCGCTGCTCGAGACGACGATGCGGCGGATTGCCGAAGTCGCGGAGCAGATGCCGGTCCTCTTCCCGGTCCACCCACGGACCCGCAAAATGATGGAGGGTTTCGAGCTCGACGCCCCCGGTCTGCGTCTGATCGACCCGGTCGGCTACATCGATTTCCTTTCGCTGATCAGCGACGCCAAGGGCGTGCTGACCGATTCCGGCGGCATCCAGGAGGAGACGACCTACCTGGGCATCCCATGCTTCACCCTGCGCGACAACACCGAACGACCGGTCACCATCCGGGCGGGGACCAATCAACTGCTCGGGCTCGACCCCGAGGCGATATCGGAGATACCGGAAAAGCTCGACGGGGCGTCTGCCTCACCAGCTGAACCTCCACCACTATGGGACGGGCATGCCTCAGATCGACTCGCAGATGTGACATTGGACTGGCTGGGACAGCGCCGGTAGTTCCCCGCACGCTCAGTTGACTCCGCGCATCGATGCTCAAAATTGAGGGGCTGTCACGTTCTGGGTCCGGTATGCGGACCCAGGGCAGGACACTTGCGGCTTCCGGAGCCGGGTGAGACCCGACTGCCAGGGTTTGACCCGGGTCAGCTCGCGTCGTCGGCGGGCTTGGCTGCCTTGGGCTTGGCCGCGGCCCTTGACTTTGCAGCGGCTTTGGGCTTTGCAGCCGCCGCGGGCTTCGCTGAAGCTTTCGGCTTTGCGGCTGCCCTGGGCTTCGCCGCCGCCTTCGGCTTGGCCGGAGCCCTGGGCTTCGCCGCCGCCTTCGGCTTGGCCGGAGCCTTTGGTTTCGCTGCGGCCTTTGGCTTCGCGGGGGTTGCCTTCTTGACCTCGGGCTTGGCCTCGGTCGCAGGTTCAGCTTCCACGGCGGGCTCTGGATCCGGCGCGACCGGAGTCTCATCCACGGGCTCGGCTGCCGGCGCGGCCTCGACAACAGGCTCTTCGGCGGCTCCGGGGGTGGGCACCGGCTTGGCGACAGGCTCTTCGGCGGCGGCCGGCTCCGGCTTCGCTGTGGGCGTTGCCTCTGGTGCCGTTGCCTGCCCGGCTGCATTCTCCTCGGGCGCCTTGTCTGGCCGCGTGGCTGCCGGGGTGGGCGCAACGAGCATGCTCATGTTGCGTCCTTCCTGCAGCGGCTGCTGATCAACCACCGCGAGATCACCAAGGTCTTCGTAGAGACGCAGGAGCAGGGCACGGCCACGCTCGGGGTGGGCCTGCTCGCGGCCGCGGAACATGATCGTCACCTTGACCTTGTCGCCATGGCGCAGGAAACGCTCGACATGGCCCTTCTTGGTGTTGTAGTCGTGGTCGGCGATCTTCGGGCGAAGTTTGATCTCGCGAACGTTGACCTGCTGCTGATGTTTGCGCGCGGCCTTCAGCTTCTGCTCCTGCTCATACTTGTACTTCGAGTAGTCGAGCAGCCGGGCAACGGGAGGCTTGGAGGCGGATGCAACCTCGACGAGGTCGAGATCAGCTTCCTGGGCACGCTTCAGAGCGTCATCGATGTCGATGATCCCGACCTGCTCACCGTCTGCGCCGATCAGGCGAACCTTCGGGACCCGGATCCGTTCGTTGATACGGGTCTGGTCGCGTTCGGGCGGCCGGCGGTCGAACCTACGAGGGACCGGCACTATGAAGAGGGTGAGCTGGAGTGCAAGCTGGACAGGAGGTCAGGCACTGATGAGCTCGGGGACGAGGGTTGTTGTACTCAAAGTCAAGTGGTCGCAGTATAGACACAGAGGACGGACGCCGGTGAATCTCAAGCCTTCGACCCCCCCACCTCTTCCTGGATGCGAACCGCGAAGTCGGCGATCGGCATCGCACCGAGCTCGCCGTCCACGTGTGATCTCGCGGCCACCGCCCGGTCGGATTCCTCGCGGTCTCCGACCACCAACATGTATGGGTAGCGGCCCAGCTCTGCGGCGCGGATCTTCTTCCCGACCGACTCGGACCGCTCGTCCGTAGTCACCCTCACCCCGGCCTCTCCCAGCTCTCGGGCGACCCGAGCCGCGTACTCGTTGTGACGATCGGCGACCGGTAGAACGATCGCCTGTATCGGTGCCAGCCAGGTGGGGAACCTACCTGCGTAGTGCTCGATCAGAATTCCTGCAAACCGCTCCATGGAGCCAAGAAGTACGCGGTGGATCATGACCGGGCGGTGCGACTCATTGTCGGCGCCAGAGTAGGAGATC
>JBBQZL010000058.1:0-12992 GCA_038207745.1 Solirubrobacterales bacterium | reverse complement strand
GGGTCCCTTGGTCCTTGACTCCGACTTCGGCACCGGCGCGATATAGATCGCGACCTTGGCGTCATTCACCGGCGTCCGATCCTTGCCGAATACGCCGAATGAGTAGCGGCTCTTGCCCTTGTAGAAGACCTGTCCGGCCGGGGAGACGACGAGGTCCGATGGCCCGGAGGCCTGGTCAAGAACCTGGCCGAGCGTCTTGCCTGTGGCAGGCGGGAAGTCCGAGGTCGGTGGGGCCGCGACGTCTGCGGACGTCGCTGAGCTCGAGGACGACGAATCGCCCCCGCAACCCGCGAGGGAGCCCGCGAAGATGAACAGGCAGGCAAAGGCTATGGCGACTCGAGAGATACGCACAAGATCATCCTAGTGAGAGAGGTCAGGCGGAGTTGGATTGCCCCCCTGGGATGCCGGGTGAGCCGGCGTCTGACGAGCCGCCCGGGTCAGTGCACGACAAGGGTGTAGCGTGAAACAGGAGGCAATCAGTCCCGTCTGTGCAGCATCCAGACGGGCCAATCCACACACAGGAAGAGGTTGAACATGGCAATCGCCGACAGACCCACAGAGCTTTCCGAACAGGTACTCGAGTCAGTCGAAAAGGGTCAGCGGGCCGCGATCGACGCGGTGCGCAAGTTCGTCGACACGGTCGACAAGACGCAGGCCCACAGCGCGGAGGGCGCGGACCCGACAGAGCGGCAGGAAGTGGTCGACTCCGCATTGGAGATGGCGGACAAACTGGTCCACACGCAGTACGAGTTCCTCAGCAGCATCGTGCAGAGCGCCGGTGAGTCGCTGGGCGCGTCAACCAAGGCGAAGTAGGCGCCTTTTCGGTCGAGATCGGTCAGCCCCGGGTTGAAGGCGGCCCGTGGCTGGCTCTTCCGCCAGTTGAGTCGTCCTCCGGAATTTTGACCATCGATCGCCCGGGGACCGTCTGACGATCAGCCGCTTTTCCAGCCTCCGCGGGCAGGACAACTAGGCTGCGGTGCACCGAAATCGGATCTGGAGGAGAGCGAGTTGGCGAAGCGAGCTGCATTGATCACCGGCGCATCGAGCGGCATCGGGCTGGCGATGGCCCGGGCACTTGGCGAGGACGGCTACTCGCTGACGATCTCCGCGCGGCGCCCCGAGAAGCTCGAGACAGCAGCAGAGGGACTTCGCGCTGAGGGTCATCAGGTCCTGTCCGTCCCGGCGAACATGACCGACGCGGACGAGCTGGCTGCGGTGTTCGAAAAGCACCGCGAAGCCTACGGACGGCTCGATGTGCTGATCAACAATGCGGGTGTTGGCATCGGCGCCCCGCTCGAGTCGATCGACGTCAAGCACCTCGACATGCAGGTCGACCTCAACTTCCGTGCCGTCGTGATCGGTACACGCGAGGGGATCACGATGCTCCGCGAGGCCGGTGAGGAGCATGGCAACGCCCTGATCATCAACATGGCCTCGATCGCCGGCAAGGGAGGCCAGCCCTGGCTATCAATCTACGGCGCATCAAAGGCCGCCGTGGTCAACTTCAGCCAGGCGACCCAGAAGGAGGTTGGTGACTCCGGGATCCAGGTGACCGCCTTTTGCCCCGGCTTTGTCGACACCGCGATGACCGAGTTCGTCAAGGGCCAGGTGGATGCCGAGACGATGATCCGCCCCGAGGACATCGCCGAGGCGATGCGCTTCCTGCTCAGGACTTCGCGCAACTGCCTGATCCCAGAGATCGTCTTCACCCGGCCGGGCGAGATGCTCGGAGCCGGGACCCCGTAGCCCGCCGGTGAGCGCTCGCGGCGAGCGCCGGCGCGTCGTTGTCGCCGCCTTCGGCGACCCCGGCCATGCCTTTCCGGCGATCGCACTCGGAAGGGCTATCTCGGATCGCGGCCACACGGTCCTGATCGAGACCTGGGAGAAGTGGCGAGGGGCGGTTGAGGAGGTGGGCCTCGGCTTCTCGGCCGCCGAAGGCTACAAGGTCTTCCCCCCTCCCGCGCCTGATTCACCAGACGGCGCAGCGGCTGCGGACGCGGCTCGCGCGCTGGCGCCGTTGTTCGAGGATTTCCGGCCCGATGCCCTGGTCTGCGACATCCTCACCGTCGCCCCGGCGCTTGCGGCCGATGTCGCCGGCGTCAGGCGCGCGACGCTGATCCCCCATTTGTACCCGTCGCATGAAATGGATATGCCGTTCTTCGCATTCGGGCTCCAGCCTCCGCGAACTCCGATAGGCCGGGCGATCTGGAGGGCGGGCCAGCCGATTCTCGAGGCCGGGCTGAGGCAGGGCCGGGATGAGCTGAATGTTCAGCGTTCCCGGCTTGGCCTGACTCCCGAGATGCAGCTCCACAATGGCCTGAGCCGGGACCTGACCCTCGTGGCGACGTTTCCCCAGCTCGAATACCCCCGAAAATGGCCGGTGGGCACCACGATCACCGGCCCGATGCCGTTCGAGCTGCCGTTCGAGCAGGTCGGGCTTCCGGGGGGTGACGCGCCGCTCGTCCTGATCGCGCCGAGCACCTCGCAGGACCCTGACAATCGGCTGGTCCGGGTCGCGCTCGAGGCACTTGCGGAGGAGCCGGTCCGGGTGGTTGCAACCACCAACCGGATCATTCCGAGCAGGCCGATCGCGGTTCCGGGCAACGCGGTCCTGCTGGAATGGGTCAGCTACAGCCAGGTGATCCCGGAGGCAGCGCTTGTCGTCTGCCACGGCGGACACGGCACCGTCGCGCGATCACTGGCATCAGGGGTGCCGGTGCTGCTCTCCCCCGCAGTCGGGGACATGAACGAAACCGCCGCGCGGGTCACCTGGAGCGGAGTCGGCGCGGCGGTGCCGTGGCGCCTCTGCCGGCCCGAGACGATCCGCTGGGCCGCGCGAAAGGTGCTCCGGGATCCGGGCTTCGCCTCCAGGGCTCGGGAGATCGCAGCCTGGGATGCCGACAACGACGGGGCGGCAAGGGGCGCCGAGCTGGTCGAGGCGTTTGCGCAGGGCTGAGAGCGCCCCGGTTGGCGGCATCGCCCGACCTGACCAGAACCCTTGCGAAAGAGTGTGAGACGTGGACGCCGCGGATTTCAGACAACCGAGCGCCATGGAGCTGCTTGCCGTTGATGCGCTGCTGTCGCCATGGCGGGCGCTGACCGATCCCCGCTTTGACGGATGGGAGCATCTGCCGGCGGACGGGCGCTATCTGCTCGTCGGCAATCACACGACGCTGGGCTTGTTCGACATCCCCTTTCTGGTCCGCGATATCCAGCGGCACACGGGTGTGTCGGTACGGGGTCTCGGCGACCGTCAGCATTACCGCGTGCCTGTATGGCGTGACCTGCTCACCCGATTGGGCGTTGTCGACGGCACCCGGGAGAACGCCCGGCAGCTCCTCATCGAGGGTCAGGCCGTACTCGTATTTCCCGGCGGAGGACGGGAGGTCGCTCGACGTCGTGGTGACTACTACCCGCTCGCATGGCGAGAGCGGATCGGCTTCGCACGCCTTGCGATGGAGTTCGGATACCCGGTGGTGCCGTTTTCGATGATCGGCGTCGATGACATGTGGGACGTGATCGTCGATGCAGATCACCCGCTCTATGCGCCGGCCCGAGCCGTGGCGAAGCGACTCGACGTGAGCCCCGATCTGCTCTGGCCCGTTGTGCGCGGCATCGGGCCAACCTCGCTCCCCCGTCCGCAGCGCATCTACGCACGCATTGCCGCCCCGATAGATGCTCACGATTTCGGCCGATCCTGGGATGACGACGAGGGCGCAGTCCGCCTGCGTGATTCGGTAAAGGCGGCAGTGGACAGCGGAATCGACGACCTGATTGCCGAGCGCGAGGATGATCCTGCCCGCGACCTGGTACCGCGGCTGCGGGGCAAGACAGAACGATTCGTGCGCAGCCAGGCCGCCGGCCTGCGAAGGAGACTGCAACCCTAGCCTTGGCGGACCGCGGCGATCTACCGCCCGCTTGGACCGTGCTTCAGACCCACCCTGATCCAGTGGACATCTGGCGCTGCCGGCTTCAGGGTTTGCCGCTGCCGGCTCCAGGGCTGAGAGTCGCCGGATCGAACTTCGCGTCGGTGCCGTGGCATCGTTTCCACTTGTTCCCGCTTCCGCAG
This sequence comes from Solirubrobacterales bacterium, assembly GCA_038207745.1. Taxonomy (GTDB): domain Bacteria; phylum Actinomycetota; class Thermoleophilia; order Solirubrobacterales; family 70-9; genus JBBQZL01. The sequence goes on along the minus strand of JBBQZL010000058.1, from coordinate 8,923 downwards.
GTGCATGGGTCATTGCGCCCTCGGGCGGCGTCCTCGGCGGCGTAGCGCCGGATGATCCCGGCGGGCGGGCGTTCTTGGCGAAGCAGGCCGCACATGATTCGCATCGGCGCGTCGACATGGTGGAAGAACGCCTTGTAGCCGGGACACAGGTAGTTCAAGCCGGGCTCGGCGTCCGGGGTGGAGATGAACCGGTCCTTCGGGCAGCCGCCGTGGCAGGCGAAGCGCACGTCGCAGTCCAGGCAGTACTGGGGGAGCGTCTCCCTCTTGTCGAGACCAAACTTCCGCTGGCGTGGTGAGCCGACAAGACCGAGCATCTCGTTCTCGCCGATGTTGCCGAGCAGATAATCGGGCTCGACGAAGTGATCACAGGAGTACAGGTCGCCATTGTGCTCGATTGCAAGCGCGCTGCCGCAGGTCTCAGAATGCACACACAGCCCGGGGGGTGCGCCGTACCAGTTGGCCAGCGCCACATCGAACATCTGCACGTAGACCCGGCCGACATCGCGCCGCACCCAATCCTCGAACACGTCGATCAGGAACCGTCCGTACCCCTCACCCGAGATCGAGCGCGCGGTGACCACGTCGCCCTTCTGCTCGTAGAGCGGCCGGTCCCGCCACGAGGACCACGGCACGCTTCCATCTGCGTCCGCGTCGGGAACCCGCTCGATGATCGGGATGAATTGCACGAATTGGGCGCCGAGCCCGTCCCGCAGGAAGCGATAGACCTCGCGCCCACGTTCGGCGTTTGCCGCGTGGACCGTGGTGAGTACGTTCCAATCGACGTCGGCCGCACGGAGGGCATCCAGCCCCCGCATCACCTGATCGAAGCTCCCGCGGCCGCCCCTCGTTACGCGGTAGGTGTCGTGGATATCCCGCGGTCCGTCGATCGAGATTCCGACAAGGAAGTCGTGCTCCTTGAAGAACGCCGCCCATTCGGCATCGATCTTGGTGCCGTTCGTCTGGATCGTGTGCAGCGCGCGCTGTCCGGGCCCGAGGTACTTCTGAGCAAGCTCGACCGATTTTCTGAAGAAATCCAGACCCATCAGCGTGGGCTCGCCACCCTGCCACGCAATCGTCACCTCCGGCACCCGCGCGTGAGCCTCGATGAGCTGGCGCAGGTAGCTCTCAAGGGTCTCGTCGGTCATCCTGAATCGGCTGTCCGGATAGAGAATCTCCTTCGACAGGAAGAAGCAGTAGTCACAGTCCAGGTTGCACTGCGCGCCCGTCGGCTTGGCGAGCAGATGGAACGCCGGCGGCGCACCGAACATCTCGCCCGGACGCACGACCTGATCAGCCGCGTAGGTCATCACAGCGCGACGATTCCGAATACGAGCCTGAAACGTCTCAAGCTGACCCGCCCTTGCGGCATTGTCGGGAACGGGGATATCGACTCTCGAAGAGCCCGGGGATGGTCAAGATGATCCATTCTAGCCAGGGCGAGATCGGGTGCGATCAACTGTGATTCGTCTTGCGAACCGCCAGAAGCTCCGGGGGTGGGGCTCGAACCCACAACCTTTCGATTAACAGTCGAACGCTGCTACCAATTGAGCTACCCCGGATCGGGTGGGCGGCCAGGGGCCGCCGGTCCAGCGGTCAGCACTTTACCGAGCCGCGTCCGGGATGTCCGTCGCCCGCGAATCCCGCCGGGTCTCGGCGGCGATCAACTCCGGACCAGCCTGCCGGTCTGATCGCTGATCTCCGCCCGGATCTGGAAGCAGGTGGGTGGGCATTCCGGGCCATTGGGCTGGGTCCTGCCGACCTTGGCCCTGACCGAGCTGCGGTGGAGGACCTCGCCGCCCTTTCCGTGGACGACCATGCGGACTCTGACGATCTGGTCCTCTCCGAGGCCGCCCATCCTCAGCTCCGCAAGGCTGTTTTGGGTGGAGAAGCTCTTGCATTGCCCCTTCACACAGATCTCGATCCACCTTGCCCTGGAGTGGGCCTTTCGCACCGAGGTCGCATCGACGATCAGACCGGAGCTGCAACCGATCTCCGTACACGCGATCGGGTCCCCGGATGGGCCGGCCTCGGGCCCGCTGCAACTGATCAACGCAAGCGCGGACCAGACGAGCAGCCCGAGAAGCCCACACTGGATCGCGATCCGCGGCATGCAAGCTCGTTTCCGGGATCTCGGCGGTTGTGGCATCCAGGCATCCTCTCTCATGCCCTGATTACGCGGGAGTCGCGGTTCCGTCACTCGAGATCACGTCTTCGAGCCTGGCAAGGTGATCGACCAGGCGGGCGCGCTCCTGGGTCAGCCGGACCCTGATCACGTCGTCATCCCACGCATCCTTGATTCCCTGCTCGAGTCGGCGCTCCTCGAGCTGTAGGAAGTTGATCTCCATCGAGTTCGGCGAGACCGGCTCACTCCGGGCGACCAGCTCGGTGATCAACGCCGTCAGCTCCTGGTCGTCCGGAGGGAGATCCTGCATCGGCGCACCGAGGTGTCCGCGCAGCCACTCGAGGGCGCGAACGGCTGCCGGCGAGGACATGTGTGCCGGGGTCAGCCGATCGAGATACGCGCGCCCGCTCTCCGGCTCCGACACGCACATCGACAGCAGCGCCCGCTCCCGTCTCTCGCGTGGGGTCAGCGGCGCCGCGGGCCGGCGCCGGGCCGGCCCATCTTCGGGCGCGGACCCCGGCCCGCTTCGGGATCCGGATCGATCGGGCGCGACCGCCGGCGCCTCACCGAGCCGGCGCATCACCAGCGAACTCTCGATGTCGAGTCGATCCGAGATCCTCCTGACCAGCTCGTCACGCGTCGCGCCCTCCCCCATGCCACCCAGAACCGGAGCCAGCTCGGCCAGTGCCCGGTCGCGGGACTGAGGTGAGGTTACGTCGGTTGCGTTCAGGACCATGTCGACCTGGAACTCCTGCAGGATCACGGCGCCGTCGAGCAATGCCCGGAAGCGTTCCGGCCCACCCTCGGCAGCCAGCATCTCGGCGGGATCCTCACCCTGGGGCATCGCGGCGACGGCTATCCGCATCCGCCGCTTTTCGGCGATCTTCTGCGCGCGGAGCATCGCCTCCTGGCCGGCCGAATCGGCGTCGAGGGCGAGCACGATCTGATCTGCCAGTCCCGCGATCACCGCCACCTGTTCATCGGTGATCGCCGTACCCATCACGCCAACCGACTCCTTGATTCCGGCCTGATGGAGCGCCAGGACATCGGTGTAGCCCTCGACGAGCACGGCGCGACCCGCCTTTGCGATTGCCGCACGGGCCTGGTCGATCCCATAGAGGATGCGGCTCTTGTGGTAGATCTCGGTCTCGGCGGAGTTGACGTACTTCGGTTTCTGGTCCTCGGTGATCCTGCGGCCTCCGAACCCGAGCGTGGTGCCGCGGCGATCGCGGATCGGGAAGATGATCCGGCTCCTGAAGGCGTCGTAGTAGCCACCCTGGCGACCCTTACGGACCATGCCGGCATCCCGGAGCTCCTCGATCCGGAAGCCGGCTCGCTGGGCCCGCTCGAGCAGCGCGCCCCAGTCCGATGGAGCCAATCCGACCCCGAAGTCGCGAAGGACCTGTTCGCCGAGCCCTCTGCCCTTCAGATAATCGCGCTGCTTTGCGGCCTTTGGTGAATCCCAGAGATAGTTCGAGTAAAAGGTGCCTGCGCGGTCGAGCAATCCGGTCAGCCGATCCCGGCGGAGGCGGCGAGCCTCCTCCTGCGGGTCCTCCTTCTCGCGCTCGACCTCGACGCCGTACCTTTGGGCGAGCATCTCGACCGCCTCGCCGAAGCCGATCCCCTCCTGTTCCTGGACGAAGGTGAACACGTCGCCCTTCGCCTCGCAGCCGAAGCAGTAATAAACCTTGTCGTGCTGATTGACCGAGAACGACGGTGTGCGCTCATCATGGAATGGACAGAGGCCGGTCCACCGATTGCCGACGCGGCGAAGGTCGGAGCGCGGCGAGATTATCTCGACGATGTCCGCAGCCTCGCGGACCCGCTCGACGCTGTCCGCGGTGAAGAGCGCCACTCCTAGAACCTCGTCTGCTCGGGAATCGTCAGCTCGGTGAAGCGGGCGATGCAGTAGCGGTCGGTCATCCCGGCGATGTAGTCGGCGACCTGCTGGCACTGCGTTGCGCCCGGATCGATGACCGGGATCAGGTCCGGGTGCTCCATGTAGTGGTCAAACAGCCCCCGGACGGTTCTCTGCACCCGCTCGTGCTCGTTTCGTGCCGGACTGGCCAGATAGACGCTCTCGAACATGAACTTGCGGAGGCGCAGCATCGCCATCCCCAGCTCTTCACTCTGAACGATGTCGCCTGCCGCCTCGGAGCGATCGACGATGTCGCAAACCAGGGTGCCGACCCGCTCGGAGCCGGTCGGGCCGAGCAGCTCGATCTCCTTCGCCGGGAGATCCGAGGAATCGAGGATCCCCGCGCGCAGGGCGTCATCGATGTCGTGGTTGATGTAGGCGACCCGGTCGACCAGCTTGACAATCCTGCCCTCGAGCGTTGCCGGGGTATTGGCACCGTTGTGGTTGAGGATCCCGTCGCGAACCTGCTCGGTGAGGTTGAGACCGCGACCGTCGCGTTCGAGCACCTCGACCACCCGCAGCGAGTGATGGCTGTGCTTGAAGCCGGACCCGCAGCTCTCGCGAAGCGCCTGGTCGAGCACCTCCTCGCCGATGTGTCCGAATGGAGGGTGACCAAGGTCGTGCCCCAGGCCGATCGCCTCGGTCAGGTCCTCGTTGAGCCCGAGGGCGCGGGCGACGGTGCGGGCTATGCCGCATGCCTCCAGCGTGTGGGTGAGGCGCATCCGGTAGTGATCGCCCTCAGGAGCAACAAAGACCTGCGTCTTGTGCATCAGGCGGCGAAATGATTTCGAGTGGACGATCCGGTCCCTGTCGCGCTGAAAAGGAGTCCTGACCGGGCTGTCAGGCTCTTCAACTGCGCGCCTCGCCGGGTAGGAGCGCGTCGCAAGGCCGGAGAGGTTTGCCTCCTCCGAATCCCGGACCCTCTCTTCAAGCGGACGAATCATCTCGCTCCGATTCTAGGAGCGAACGCAAGACGGGTGCTCAGGCAGCGGCGCGAAGGTGCACATGAGCGTGGTGCTCGAGGGTCTCGGTGATCGCGCGCTCGACCTGCCGGAGCGCCGGATCAGGGGCCGCTGGAGCCTCGGAAAGCGGCATTGCGAGCGCGGTGACCATGAACTCATGGGCCTCGGAGGAGATCGGGAAGGAGCCGCCCTCGCAACTCGTGCAGACAACCCCACCCGCCATGCCGGAGAAACCGGTCAGATGCTCGGCCTCCCCGCAGCGGGCGCAGGAGGCGAGCTCGGGTGAGAACCCGGCCGCCAGCGCGAGCTTGAGCCTGAATGAAAGTGCCGTGGCGAGATTGGAGGTCGCGGTCCGACCATCCTCCTGGTTTTCTGCCGCATCCGGGTCCGTCCGCTGATCGATCAGCTCCAGATACCTGCAGAGCAGGTGATAGACGGGCGGATTGGGATCCGGGGAATCGAGCAGCCTCAGCACGGCATCGCAGGCCCTCGCTCCCGACGTGATCCCTTCGCCGCTCGATCGCAGATTCGAGTATCCCTCGATGGTGGATGCACCCGTGACGGTCGACAGATCACCGCGGCCCTGGTGAAGAATCAGATCAAGGCGAAAGCATGGCTCGAGACGACCGCCGAAGCGAGATTTCGGCTTGCGCGAGCCCTTTGCGATCGCACCAACGCGGCCGTGTCCGGGCGTGTAGAGATGCAGGATCCGATCGGCCTCACCGAACCTGATGCTCCGCAGCACCACCGCTTCTGTCTTGTAGTTTTTGCCAGCCATCCGTACCCCTCTACGTTGAAGACGACGGCGGACGGACCTTCCGTTTCGGCCGCTTGCGTAGTCGGATCTGACAGTTCGGGCAGTAGTAGGTCGAGCGACCTGAAACGACGATCCGCATGATTGGGGTGCCGCATCCCGGACATCCCTCACCCTCCCTGCGGTGGACGAGAAACTCGTTTTGCATCTCACCCTTCTCGCCGCGGGAGTCCCGGTAGTCATCGATTGACGCGCCGCCGTTGTCGAGGCCCGCCCTTAGTGACTCGACTACACCGTCGCGTAGCGCGAGGCGATGTTCAGCCTTCATCGAGCCGGCCGGCGAGAGCGGGTGCAGGCGAGCGCGGTAGAGCGCTTCGTCGGCGTAGATGTTGCCGATCCCTGCGACCCCGGCCTGGTCGAGCAGGAATGACTTGAGCGGCACGCGTCTCTCCCCCGCGATCTCGGCCAGCAACTCGGGGGTGAACTCGTCCGAGAACGGTTCGACGCCCAATCGCCCGGAGAAGTGGAAATCCAGTTCGGAGTCAGGGATCAGCATCCCGGTGCCAAATCGGCGGGCATCGGTGAACCAGAGCTCCCGATCGCCATCGAGAATGAATCTTGCCCGCAGGTGCCTGGTCTCGTCAGAGGGCCTGTCCAGACGTGCATCGCCGGGCTCCCGGGAGCCATCTGGCCCGACGAGGAGAAGGTTGCCGGTCATCCGGAGATGGATGACGAGGGTTCGCCCACCGCTCAGTCCGAGCAGGAAATACTTGCCCCGCCGCCCCAATCCGCTGATCACGGAGCCGGTCACAGCCTCCTCGAGCAGGCCAGGTGCGGTCGGCCGCGACCACTTCTCGTCCAGCACCTCCAGACGGAGGATCCTCGCTCCGGCCAGCTCTGGATCGAGCTGGCGTCGAATCGTCTCCACCTCGGGCAACTCGGGCATCACCCGGTTCTATCAACCGACGGTGACCGACGCGCCTGTCAGCGCCGGAGAAGACCTCAGGTCTGTGCGGAGGTCGCCCTCGGGTGGGCCCGGAAGTAGACCTTCTTCAGCTGTTCGCCCGAGAGGTGCGTGTACATCTGGGTGGTCGAGATGTCGGCGTGGCCGAGCATCTCCTGAACCGCCCGAAGATCGCATCCACCGGCAAGCAGGTGCGTTGCAAAGCTGTGCCGGAGCGTGTGAGGGCTCATCTTGCCGGCCAGACCTGCGTCCCCGGCATGGCGCTGGACGATCTTGTAGAGGCCCTGGCGGGAAAGCGGCCCGCCGCGAAAGTTGACGAACAGGTTCGGAACCGTCCGATTGCCGACCAGTGTCGGCCGGCTCGACCTCAGGTAGGCGCTGATCGCGTTGACGGCCTGCCGGCCGACCGGGACCAGTCTCTCCTTGGATCCCTTGCCGCGGGCACGCAGGTAACCGTGGCGCAGATCCACATCCGCGATCTCGAGGTCGATGGTCTCGGAAGCGCGCAGACCCGCCGCGTACATCACCTCGAGGATCGCCCGATCTCGCAGGACGGTGATCCCATCCCCGCGCGGAGAGGCGAGGAGCTTCTGGACTTCGGCGTAGTTGAGAACCTGGGGAAGCTTCTTGGTCCGCCGCGGTGCCGTCAGTGCAGCAGTGGGATCGTCGACCACCATCTCCTCGCGGCGCAGGTGCTTGTAGAAGGAGCGCAGGCAGGCGGCCTTGCGGTGGATGGTCGCTGCCGAGCAGGGCGGTCGGTCGGCGCCGGCAGCCAGCTCACCGAGGAAATCCGCGATCTCCGCCGGCCGGACGTCGACCGCGTCGATCTTTCGATCCTGGAGGAAGACCCCGAACTGGAGGAGGTCGGTTCGATAGGCGTTGAGGGTGTTTCGCGAGAGACCCCGCTCCAGCTCCAGATAGGAGAGAAAGTCGAGTACGAGCGCCTCGAACCGGGCGCCGACCGCCTCCGCGGAGGAGCGGGCGATTGCCGGGGAGGCTTCCTTGACCGCGATTGCCATGTCCGCTGTTTCTGTCCCGTACCGGTCTCTCCTTGCGCCGCAAGCAGGCGCCCGCGCGACGGCTCGTTCAGGCGGCGTGGCTGTTGGCTCGCTCGCCGAGCGCAGTTCCGGCCGCGAGTGCGGCAGCGAAGAACAGCGGGTCCTCGTCGATCGTGCGACCCATCGTCTTCTTGGGCAGGCCGGAGGCCCGGTATCCATCGAGGTCGGTTTCGTGAACGGTGACCGTGTGGCGATCACCGATCGCCTCGCGGACCTCCGCATCGAGTTCAGGGTCGAGCCGCGGGATCGGGACCTCAACTGACGCCAGGAGCAGATCGAGGACGGTCCGCGAGTGATGGCTCAGCCCTCGATGACGAGGACGAGGGTCGGCACCCGACATCCGCGGCGCGACAAGGGTCGGCATCCCGAGAGCCATCGCTGCGTGAGCAGAATCGAGTCCCGCCATCGCGCCGTGACCAAGCCGCGTCGCCGAGCCGAGGATTCCCGGGCCGGGGCCTGCGACCACGGCATCCCATCCGAGCGCCGACGCAGCGGCATCGAGACCACCGACGGTGCTGATTGCCTCATGCTCCCCGCCGTAGGTGGGCGCGGCGGTCATGTGCCCGCAGACCTCGCCGCCGGCGAGAAGCCGCGAGAGGTCGCGCGAAAGCGAGCCCGGCAGAGCTCCACCCGCCGTCTGGAGGTATCCCAGTCTCAGCCCGGGTGAGTTCCTGGATGCGGCCCAGACCGCCGGTGCCATCTGACCGTGCAGCCCGATCACGAGGACCGAGACCTCGCCTGCGCGATCAGGCGCGGTGTCCCCCACCGGCCGCTCAACGGGATCAACCGAGTGCTGCAGCGAGGAGTAGTTGAGCTTGATCACGTGGCTGTCCGGCGGAGCAAGCTCGGAAAGCCCCCGGCTCAGGTTGGCGTGGACGATGTCGAATCCGCCTGAGCCGAGCCCCAGGTCGAGTGCCTCGGTGTTGACGACCACGTCGTCTCCGAGAAGGCACTCACCGACCAGAACAATGTCAGCCCAGGCGCGGCGCCTCGTCCCCCCGATCTCGACCTCGAGTGGATTGACGCCGACAACGGTTCCCCGCCGCAGGTTCAGCAACGCCCGGCCTCTTCGACGATCGCCTCGCAGACCTCGAGCATGCTCTCAAGTGCGGCGACCGAGACGGTCTCCTGCGCAGTGTGGTTGG
>JBBQZL010000057.1:0-13147 GCA_038207745.1 Solirubrobacterales bacterium | reverse complement strand
AGCCCCGACGCGACTCTTGCTGCGGTATGCGACCTCGACGGGGACCTTGCCGGGCGCAGCGCACAGGGATCCATCGCCGCCTACACGGAGATCGATCGGATGCTGGCCGAAGAGGAGATCGATGTGGTTGATATCTGCCTTCCGCACTCGCTTCACCTCCCGGTTGCGCTGACCGCGATCGAGGCGGGCTGCCACGTGATCCTCGAGAAGCCGATGGCGATTGACGTAAGGGGCTGCGACGAGATCGCAGCCGCCGCCCGCGGGCGCGGCGTTCTCGTCGGGATCTCCCACAATCAGGTCTTTTTCGGCCCTCACCGGCGCCTTGCCGAGTTGATCGGGCAGGGGGCGCTGGGGACGCTGAGGTCGCTCTACGCACGACTATGGATCGGTGGCAGGTACGGGGGCTGGCGGGAGCAGCCGGAGCAGGCCGGCGGCGGGCTGCTGATGGACGCCGGGGTGCATCGGGTCTACATGATGCGAGAGCTTGGCGGCCCGGTCGAGACCGTTTCTGCGCAGATCGCCAGCCCCCGGGCCGAGGATGCGTTTGCCGTCACCCTCGGCTTCAAGAGCGGCGCGACCGGGGTGATCCAGGGCGCGTATCACGGCCCCGAGGGGGTCTTCGACGATCGGATCGAGATCCAGGCCAGCCAGGGAATGGCCGAGGTCCGTGGATGCGAGGCCTTCTTCGAAGGCGATCTGGCGGGCCCTCCGCAGCTCCGGGTGCGGCTCGGTGGCGTCTGGCAGGATGATCCAGTTTCTGATTCGTGGAACGCCTCGGTCGAGGCTTCGGTGCATCAGATCCTTGCCTCGATGGCTCTTGGAGCCCAGCCGATCGTCGGTGTGGATGCCGGTCGGGAGACAGTCGCGGTGATCGAGGCCGCATACCGCTCGGCAGAGAACGGCGAGCCGGTCAATCTCAGTGAACTGATCAGCGAGGAGGCCACAAATTAGCGCCGCAGAACCGGCACCCACGGTGGATGGAACCCTGAAGGAGATCAAGGCGGAGCCGAACCTCACCGATCGCGCCCGTGACTCGATCCGGGCGGCGATCATCGATGGTCAGCTTGCACCTGGATCGCTGCACTCGGTGCAGTCGCTCGCGGACATCTTCAAGGTCTCGCGGACCCCTGTGCGCGAGGCGCTGATCGATCTCGCCGGCGCCGGCATGGTCGAGTTCGAGCGCAATCGCGGGGTGAGGATCCTCCAGACCTCGGTGCATGGGCTCGAGGAGATCCTGGCGCTGAGGATCCTGCTCGAGGTCCCGGCGACCTACCGTGCCGCCGAGCGGATCAGGCCGGAGACGATCGAGTCGCTCCGCGAAGAGCTGGCGTCGATGATCGAGGCCGCCGAGGCCGGTGACGAGGTCACCGCGATGCAGCACGACCGCCGCTTTCACGAGTTGATCAATCAGGCATCGGGCAATGCTCGTCTCGCGACCTATGTGGACTCGCTGCGAGACCTGATCCTGACCCGCGGCGTCTCGACTGTCGGGCGTTCAAGGTCGCTGGCAGCGATCGTCGGAGAACACACGGCAATCCTCGAGGCACTCGAGGCGGGCGATGCCGACCGGGCCGCGTCGGCGATGAAGATCCACCTGGTCAACACGTCGGCACTGCTGCTCAAGCAGGAGGCGGGACGGGACTCCGACCTCAGCCTCGGCTGGGAGAAGCTGGTGGTGGGATCAAGATGACCGACGGTGAGGGTGAGGTGATCCGAAGCATCAATCCCTTCGACCCGGACGACATCGTGGCCGAGACCGGCGAGGCCAGCGGGTCGGAGATCTCCGCGACGCTCGATCTGGCTGTGCAGGCGCAGCGAGAGTGGAGAGTGAGCGCGATCGGCAGATCGGACGCGCTGCTTGCGCTGGCAGCTGCGATCGATGCGCGCAGCGATGAGTTTGTGCGGTTGATGGTTCGCGAGGTCGGGAAGCCCACGGCGGAGGCGATCGGCGAGGTCAAACGGGCAGCCGCGATCCTGCGCTTCTACTCGCAGGTCGCCCTCGACCCATCGGGCGAGCTCTTCCCCGGCTCGGTTCCCGGCGCCAGCGTTGCGGTGCGTCGCGAGCCACTCGGCGTCGTGCTCGCGATCTGTCCCTGGAACTTTCCCCTTGCGATCCCGATCTGGAAGTCGGCACCCGCGCTTGCATACGGCAACACGGTCGTGATCAAGCCCGCCAGCCCGGCGATTGCCGTCGGATGCCTGCTGTCCGAGTGCGCCGAAGAGACATTGCCGCCAGGCGTGCTCGGCAACCTGCCGATGTCCGGGGCCACCGCGGCGGAGCTGCTCGACGACCCCCGGATCGCCGCAGTCACCTTCACCGGATCAACCCAGGTGGGGCTTGCGGTCTCTGAACGGATGGCGCGCCGCGGCGCGCCCGCGCAGGCCGAGATGGGTGGCCAGAATCCCGCCGTCGTCCTCGAGGACGCGAACATCGAGGCCGCCGCGGACGCAATCGTCTCAGGTGCGATGGGCTACGCAGGGCAGAAGTGCACGGCAACACGCCGGGTCGTGGTGCTCGAGTCGGTCGCCGACGTCCTGACCGAGGCTCTCGTCAGCCGGGTCAGGTCACTGAAGGTCGGAGACCCGGCAGGAGACGGTGTCACCGTCGGACCGCTAATCAGCCAGAGCGCCGTCGACGAGTTCGAGGATCGGGTCGAGCAGGCACTTGGTGACGGCGCAGCAGAACTCGCCCGGGCCGATCTGGGTGACGAGTCCGGATACCTTGTCTCGCCGGCCCTGCTCCGGGTTGATGATCTTCTCGACCCTGCCAATCAGGAGGAGACCTTCGGCCCGCTGTTGACGTTGATTCGTGTCTACAGCGAAGCGGAGGCGATTGAGGCGGCCAACGCAACCCGCTTCGGGTTGGTCTCTTCGGTCCACGGGGCCGACCTCGGGAGGGCGGTAGCGATCTCATCTCAGATCGACACCGGGCTCCAGCGGATCAACGCCCCCACGCCAGGGGTCGACTTCCACGTGCCATTCGGCGGCGAGGGTGATTCCAGCTTCGGGCCGCGTGAACAGGGGCGTGCCGCGCGGGAGTTCTTCACCTCATCGCGGACGATGACGATCATCCCCTCACCGGGCTGATCGCCTCGGGGAATCCACGAGGCGGTTGTCTGCGGCCCGTCTCGGGTACAACCGGGGGATGACACCTGAGGCAGACGACCGGGCAGGCGCAGAGGAACCTCTCGATCCATCTGTCCGCGCGATCCTTGCCCGGACCGTCAGACGGTTCCGCGACGACCAGATGACCGACCGCGCGGCGGCGCTCACCTACTACGGTCTGCTCTCCCTGTTTCCGGCGCTGATTTCGCTGGTCTCCCTGCTCGGGATCTTTGGTGACCCGCAGGCGACGACCCTGAAGATCACCGAGATCGTCTCGGCCGTCGGCCCGAAGGCTGCGACCGACACCTTCCAGGCACCGATCGATTCGATCACCTCCAATCGCGGGGCGTCGGGAGTTCTCTTCTTTGTCGGGCTCTCCGTCGCCATATTCTCGGCCTCCGGCTACATCGGGGCGTTCATGCGGGCATCCAACCTGATCTACGGCGCCGAGGAGGACCGGCCGTTCTGGAAGCTCCGGCCGCTGCAGTTCCTGATCGCGCTCGCAATGGTCGTGATGCTGGCCCTGATCGCGATCGCGCTGGTTCTGACCGGCCCGGTCATCCGGGAGCTGGCCGACCCTCTCGGACTGAGCGACACGGCAATTGCGATCTGGGACATTGCCAAGTGGCCCGTGCTCGCGGTGGTCTTCGTCCTCATGGTCGGGACTCTCTATTACATCTCGCCCAATGCGGATCCCGGCCGCTTTCGATGGCTGACGGTGGGCAGCACCGTCGCCCTCGGCATCTGGATCCTCGCCTCGGCGGCATTTGCCTTCTACGTCGGTAACTTCGGCTCCTACAACAAGACCTATGGTGCCCTGGGGGGAGTGATCGTCCTGCTGGTCTGGCTGTGGATCAGCAACGTGGCAATCCTGCTCGGGGCCGTGCTCAACTCGGAGATGGCGCGCTCCCGGCGGATCTCAGCCGGCACTTCAGACGAGGAGAGCGCCCGAGCACTCGAACACGCTGATCCGCCTGAGGCCGAGAACTAGCGCTTCTTCGGCAGACGGACGATCTCGCAGCCGCGAACCCGGTCGCGCCGATCGACAACTGCGACATCGCGGTTGCCCGCTCCGCAGACGACACTGTCGCGTCCTCCGCCACGGGCAAGGATCCGATCGTTGCCCCTGCCACCGTCGAGACAGTCCCTGCCCGCCCTGCCGACAAGGAGATCCCGGCCTGCAAATCCGCGAAGCCGGTCGCCGCGTTTGGTGCCCCGCAGGACATCGCGCTTCGGCGTCCCCAGTTGTTTGTTGGCACAGCGGCCGCTCTTCAGCGGACCCGGTCCTCTTCGCGGATCCGTGATCAGCAGCTCGACATTGCGGTCCAGGGTCGTTCCCTCACCACAGGCGACCGGCGCGCACTTCTTGGCGCCGACCTGAGGGTCGTTGTAAGACAACGTCCTTCCGATCGAGGCGAGGCCCTTGGTGTCGAGTCCGCTCGCCGCGGTCCCGGGGGCTGACGCGGTGGCGTTGCTGGCGTGGTCGATGATCGTTCCGAAAAGGGAGAGCGAGCCGTCCTGATTGTCGAACAACTGGAGCAGGCGCGCCTGCTGGGGCCAGTCCGCCTCGGCGGCGACCTTGACCATCCAGAAACCGCCGCCCTTGCCATCTGGATAGGGCTGGACGCGATTTACGTGGCTGTGGCCTGCAATCCAGGCAACGACGTGCGGATACTTGTGAAGCAGGGCAACCATGTCGGCGCCGAGGTGGATCGGCTCCGAGCTCCGGGGGTCGAGGTCGCAACCCGGGTTGACATCGTGACCGTGGGCGTCGGGCGCTGTGCAGGCAGGCGCCACCTCGTCCGGGACGTTGGCGTTGAGGGAGTCGATTCCGTGATGGCTGAACAGGATCACCAGCTCATCGGCTCTGGTCGCCGCCTTGAGTTGATTCTCGAGCCACCTGTACTGGGGATCGTCGACGTTTCCCTCCGACGAGACCAGGATCACGCCGCCTTCGGAGACGGTGTCGAGCGAGATCATCCGGATCCCCGGCCTGGGCTTGAAGCTGTAGTAGCCGGCGGCGCCATTTGAGGCGGCGTTCTCAGCCTGGCTGATCTTGCCGAAGCCGTGACCATCGGCCTGGTCACCGTCGATGAAGGACTGCTTGAACTGCTTCTTGGAGACAAACGAACGAGCCGGATCCGGCGGGACCAGCATCGTCTGATCCGGTGTCAGTGTGTGGAGATCGAGAACATTCTGGACCGTGAAACCGCCGAAGATGTTGTTGCCGCCGGGGAAGGTCGCGACCATTGGTTTGATGCAACCGGTCGCGAGCTTCTCGAATGTGGTCGTCGCTGCGGCGTTGCCCTGGACAAGTGCGTCGTGGTTTCCGAAGGTGACGTAACTCGGCACCTTGAGGCCGGCTGCGGTGAAGCTCTTTTCCGACTGGTTCATCAGGCCCGGGTAGGTGGGAAAGCCGCCGTAGATGGTCCCCGCCGGCGAGTTGGGATCGTAGAAGCTGGGATTCGGACCCTCGATGTAGTCGTTGAAATCCTGGACTCCGGTGTACTGGGCCGCCTCGGCCGCGCCGGGAACCCCGGACGGCGGGCAGAGTTCACTTGTGTAGCCGGTCGGGTCAATGCCACTGTTCGGGTCGAGCTTGCCGCCTTCGAGCAGCGTCTTCACCCACTGGGTCTCGTTGAGCTGCTGGCTGTCGGCGGAATCACCGGTGTCGATTGCAAAACCCATCTTCGGTCCGCTACCGCTGCCGTCCTTGACCGGTCCGGCATTCGCAAATGAGTTCATCTGCCGGATCATCGCGTCGTCTATCTGCGGCTCCAGCGGCTCCCAGGGCCGAAAGGCGGATCCGAACGTCTCGCTGATCGAGTCCGTGAACTCGACCCGGGCCGGGCTCTCCTCGTCGGCGAGCTGGAAATCCGAAAGCTGCCCGAAGTACGCGAGTGATGTTCGCCGTTCGGCTCGCCTCTTCTTTGCCTTGCCGACATCCTCCTGCCTGACCACATAGGCCTCACCAGGCCCAGACTTCAATTGCTGGAATCCGTCCCCCGGGGAGGCGATGATCCGCCGCTGCACGGTCGTCTTGTTGAAGGTGTCCGCCGTTGTCGCTGCCTGGGCGACCGCGGCTGCAATACCCAACGCCAAAACCACGCAGGCAAGGACGAATCCGCGTCGCCGATGCGGCTGATTGTGATGCCCGCTTCTCCCCACTCCCATCCCCATGTATTGGAATCTAACCGATGGAGCCCCACCGGCATGGGGGAGAATCAATCGGATCAAGCTGATCTTCACACCGATAAGCATCGTGACGGGGCTGATCGCCGCGCTGATCGGGCGAAAATTGTTTGAACAAATCTGGGCCTTGATCGACGATCAGGAGCCGCCGGACCCCGGGGATCGTCAGATCAGCGTTGTAAAATTGTTGTTTGCCCTGGCATTGGAAGGGATGATCTTCCGGGTGGTCAAGGGGCTGGCTGAACGTGCGAGCCGGATGGCGGCGCTGCACGTCACCGGTCGCTGGCCCGGTGAGCAGGCCTCAGAAGGGTCTTGATGATCTTGTCCGATTCGATGAAACGCTTTCCGACCGGCATCCTGGTCCTGCTGCTCGTTGTCGGCGGGCTTGCCACGTCGACCGCTTCGTCGCCCACCCCGGGGGCGGCCCGGTCGGCCCGTTCAAAGGTGCCCGGCCACACGCCGGTGGTGATGCTGATCCTCGATGAGCTGCCGACCGCGACGTTGATGAACCGCAGGGGTGGAATCAACGCCCGGCGGTTCCCCGGGTTCGCCGCGATGGCCAGATCATCCACCTGGTATCCGAATCACAGCACGGTTGCGGACTTCACTGGACGCGCGGTCCCGGCAATCCTGACCGGCACCCAGCCCGATGTTCAGACCCTGCCGACCGCCTCAGAACAGCCGAACAGCATCTTCAGGGTCTTCGGCGGCGCCTATCGATTGCACGTGATGGAGGCCGCGACCGAGCTCTGCCCCCCCGGTTTCTGTCCTCAAGGTCATCGCCTGCGGAGGCCGTTGCCACCGGGCCTTAAAGCCGGCACATTCGTCGAGGAGAAATTTCACCCTGTGGACCCCGCACCGGTGGTCAGGTTCGTCAAGAGGATTCCGCACAAGGCCGCTCGCTGACCGTTCTGCACGCGCAGCTCCCGCATCAGCCCTACCGATTGCTCCCGGATGGCCGGACCTATCAATACTCACCGCTGACTGACATCAGGTACAAGGGTTCGGCCTTCTGGGGCGCCGGAGACCCCGGCATCGCGATGATGGAGCAGCGCCACTACATCCAGACGGCATTCGCGGACGAGGTCGTCTCCAAGATGATCAGACGACTCCACAATGTCGGACTGTGGAGGAAGGCGATGGTCGTGGTCACCGCAGACCATGGGGCCACCTTTCAGCCGGGAGTTCCGCGGCGCATCGCGACACCCGAAGGACTGGGTGGGATCGCGAATCCGCCTCTCTTCATCAAGTACCCGGGACAACACAGGCCGGAGATCTCGCTGCGCCACTCGCGCTCCGTCGACGTGTTGCCGACCATCGAGCAGACGCTCGGGATCAATCCCCGGTTCGAGACCGAGGGTGAGCCGATAAGCGAGGTCGGCTTCTCGCGGCCGATCGCCCTTTCAGCGGCAGGTGGAAAGGTGATCGAAGCGCCCGTCTCAAAGATGCTCCACCAGCGCGACGCGATCATCAGGAGCAGCTACGCGCGCCTCGGCGGCCAGGGAATCAACAGGCTGGGCCCCGCTCCCGAGATGCTGGGAATGCGAATCAGGTCAGCAAGGCCGGCGGCCAATCGGTCAGCGCTGCTATTCGAGCCCGACCGCTATGACTCCGTAAGGCCGAGATCGGGCTCGGTCCCGGCATTTGTAACCGGAACGCTCACGGGGGTCGGTGCCGACAGCGTGATTCTGATCTCGGTTGGGAAGAGGGTCGTTGCCACAACCAGGGCCTTCAACTTCAGGGACCATGTCTGGTTTGGATCTGTCGTGCCCCGGGGCGCCCTGAAGGCAGGGGCGAACAAGGTGGGTGTGCTCAAACCCGGTCCCTCGGGCAGCCTGATCCGCCTCTGGAGCAGCTGACGCGCAACTTCTGCCGAGGACTCTGACGCCGATATCGAGCCCGGCGATCGATGCCATTTGGAGGATCCTCCGCAACTCGATACCGTGCTCTCCTCGATGCATATGGACAACGAAGACAAACGGGGTCACTTTGAACATGTCTCGCTCCACTCTCAATCTCACGGGCAGCCCCGATCTGGGCGGCCGCAGTGCCCAGCCTGGACGGCGACGCCTGTCACTGATCGCGATGTTCGTCGCCGCGGCCACTATCCTGGCAATCTCGCTGGGCGCAGCAGAGCGCTCCGAAGCCGCCAGGGCCGCATGTCCCGCGACCTTTCGCGTCGTCCACAACGACCGGATCGGCAAGCTTTCGCTGCCCGCCGGCAACTACCGGATCACCCTTCTCGACTCGACCGGTCCTCTGACCTGCTCAGGGACCACACCGTTGTTTGCCCGTTTTCTGCAGGACTTCGATGGCGTACTGCCGTCCCCGTGGGTCGTCCAGGTCAAGAAGTCGCAGTTCCGCCAGCGTGGAAACCCGTCAGTCGGGTTCAAGGTGACGAGGGTCGGTGGCGGCGGCGGCGGCGGAAGGTACCCGGCCGGCGGCCGGAAGAGCTGCAACGGCCTCTTCGACGTTCTTCGCAACGATCAGATCGGGCGCCTGCGGGTTCCAAGAGGCAAGTACCGGATCACGGTGCTCTCGCCGACCCGGATCAGCTGCGCCCGGGCATCGGCTCTGCTCGACCAGTTCCTCAATGATTTCGATGGCAGGCTCCCGGCACCCTGGAAGCTCAAGGCGAGTTCCGGCACCTTCCTGAGGGGCAGCTCTGGAGTCGGCTTCTACTTCGAGCGGGCCTATGGGCCTGACCCGAAGCCGAACTCGGGTGGTCGTTCCAGCGACTACTGCCCGGGTACGTTCAGCGTCCAGCACAATGACAAGATCGGGCCGCTGGTCTTCCCGAAGGGCGCATACAGGATCGAGCTGTCGCAGAAGCGGGGGATCACCTGCAAGCAGGCGAGCACCTACTTCTCGCAGTTCCTCAACTTTCCGAACGGCAAACTGCCGAGCCCCTGGATCATCAATCGGAACTCCGGCACGTTCAGCAGAGGCAAGGGCGGCAAGGGCTTTCGTGTCAAGCCGACGAGCTGAACCTGTGCGCGGCGGCGATCCCGGATCGCCGCCGCGACATGCAACCGAACCGACAGAAAGAGATCGATCAGCATGGACCACGCGCTTGACGAGATGAAGCGGCACCCGGCGTCGCGCGGGGTACGCCGTTCCATCGTCGTGATGGCGAATGCCGGATGCCTCGGGCTTGCCGCGTGTGGATCAGCCGACACGGACAAGCTCACGAGTCAGGCATCGGACCTGACCGAGAAGGCAAGGACGGCAGCCGAGGAGGTCAAGAACGGCGACGTCAAGCCGCAGGTCCCGGATGCGTAAAAAGGACGACATCCGGAAGGCCCAGTACCAACTCAACGAGTTTCCGTAGCCACGGCCTTTTCGCGCTACGTAGCGATCGGCGACAGCACCTCCGAGGGTCTCGAGGACCCGTATCCGGACGGGCGTGGATATCGCGGCTGGACCGATCGGCTTGCCGATCGCCTCGCGGCGGTCAATCCTGATCTTCTCTACGCGAACCTGGCGGTCCGGGGGCGGCTCGCGGGGCAGGTCCTTGACCAGCAACTCGAGCCGGCGCTTGCGATGGAGCCGGACCTGGTCACGATGATGGCCGGGCTCAACGACATGCTCCGCCGGCGCTGTGACCTCTCCGCGGTGATCTCAGATATCGAGGAGATGATCACCCGGCTCGCAGAGTCCGGCGCAACGGTCCTGACCTTCACGATGCCGGACCCGACTCCGGTGATGCCGATTGCAAAGCTGGTCAAACCGAGGCTCGATATCTACAACGAGGCGCTTCGCCGGATCACCACCGAGCAGGAGGCGTTGCTCGTCGACTTCGATCGGACCCCGATGGCGTCCGATCGCCGGATCTGGGCCGTCGATCGCCTGCACGCGAACTCCGAGGGGCACGCACGGATCTCCGCCGCCCTCGCCGAGGCGCTCGGGGTCCCCGATGCCGATGATTCCTGGATCCGACCGTTGCCCCCGGAGCGTCCTCGCTCTCGGCCGCGGATTGCATGGGACGAGATCGTCTGGGCCCGCCGATACCTGATCCCGCGGATCTACCGGCACCTTCGCGGGCGCTCCTCCGGAGATGGAATCGCCCCGAAGCGGCCGGACCTCGAGCCATTCACGACGGAAGGCCGCAGCGGTGTATCAACCTAGGAGTTCGCCAGACCTGCAAGGGGAGTTCGAGGACACTTTGAGCAAGGTCGGGAAGCTCACCCCACCGGTTGAGGTCGCCTGCGGTCCCGCGATGAACCAGCGGATCCATGGGCTGCCATCGACCGTTGAGGCGGAGTCGGCGATCAATCTGATCGAGCAGCAGGGCTACGTGATCTTCGGGCAATGAGAGGCCGGCGCCAGATCGGCACCTACTTCCGGCACCCGCTCTCACTCGAGCACGAGACCGGCCTGCACCCGGAGAACGCGGGGAGGATCCGGGCGATCGAGGCCGAGATGGAGGCCAGGGATTGGCTCGGGCTCGAGGTGGTCGAGGCCCCGGCAGCGACCCAGGAGCAGCTCGAACGCATTCACCCTGCCGCACAGATCGCGAGGGTTCGCCGTATCGCCGAGTCAGGTGGGGGTGAGATGGATCCCGACACCCCGGTCAGCGAGCGTTCCTACGATGCGGCGCTGCGGGCCGCGGGCGCCTCGGTTGCCGGAGTTGAACGTGCCCTTGGCGGTGAGCGCTTTGTCTTCTGCGGCCTGAGACCCCCGGGTCATCACGCCGAGCCGTCTCGCTCGATGGGGTTCTGTCTGTTCGGAAACCTCGCCGTCGGAGCCGCGCACGCGCTCGCCAACGGCGCCGACCGGGTGATGGTGATCGATTGGGACGTACACCATGGCAATGGAACCCAGGCCGCCTTCTACGCGAGCCCGGACGTCCTCGTCACCGACATCCATCAGAGCCCCTTCTATCCAGGCACCGGATCAGCCGGGGAGACCGGCACCGGGCCGGGGGAGGGCACGACGCTCAACTTCCCGGTTCCCGCCGGGTCGGGATCGGAAACCTTTGAGCGGATTCTCAACGAAGAGATGATTCCCGCCGGGCAGCGGTTCAAGCCCGATCTGATCATGCTGGCGGCGGGGTACGACGCCCACCGGGAGGATCCGATCGGCGGATGTGAGCTCGACGAGGACTCCTACGCCCGCATGTCCGTCGAGATCAGGAGATTCGCGGAGCAGATCGACGTCGGCGTCGTCGCCTGTCTCGAGGGCGGCTACTCGCCGGGGCACCTGGCCCGATCAGTCAGCGCGACGATCGAGTCGTTCACGCGTTAGCGGACGCGGACTCTCGCCCCGACGTTGTTCTGGGTCAGCGACCGCTCCTTGGTGATGAAGCTGAGACTGTAGGTGCGCCCGCCGGCGTTGCCCCTCGGCCTGACCCTAAACGCTCTTGTCTCCGAGCCGCCGGCCGGGATATTCCCGAACTTCTGACAATGCCTGACGCTCAGGGCCTTGTTCGGATGCCTGACGCAGACCTTGACCCTTGTCGCCTTGGACCCGCCCGAGTTGGTGACAGTCACCTTGAACCTGGTTGCATGGCCTTCGCGGATCTTCCTGTTCCTCGGCAGGACCTTTGTCCGGAGCTTCGCGGCCGTCGGCGGTGCCTCGGTGGAGCTGGTCAGGAGAATCCCACTCGGACCCAGATTGGCGTCGTCGAGATTGGCGAGCAGACCTGCGATATCGATGCCCTGGAGGCTGCCGAGGCTGCTGCCGCCGACACCTGAAAGAGCGGACTGGATCAGCCCGGGAAGCAGGCTCTTGGCGATCACGCAGACGTCAAACAGGCCGTATGCCTTCGTGCGGCCGGCAAACGGCCCGAGTTGCGACCAGCTGGCGGAGATCGCACCCGGGTCGGCAAGGCCGTCACTGAATGGCGTGCCCGGCCCCGGCGCTTCGCCGCCGGAAGTCGAGAAATGGAGGTCCATCGGGGCGAAACCGCAGGTCAGCGGCTCCTTGAGGAAGCTGGTCACGATCGGAGCGAGCGCACCGAGATTGGCGCCCGCGAGCAGATCATCGAGGCTGACACCGAGCGCGTCGGCAGCCGCCGCTATGTCGACCGTCACCCAGATTCCGCCCGTCGCCTCGATGTTGAGTTCGCCGGTATCCGCGTCGTAGGTGCCCGTGCTGGCGCCGTCGACACCCAGAAACGCCTTGAGCGGGAATGGATCGTCGATGCCGACCTTGACCACATTGAACCCGTCGGCCGGGATCGTCACGACCCCATTCTGAATCGTTCCATCTATCGAGCCTGCCGAACCATCGGCGAGGGTCGCGAGGTCGATGTTGTCGATTGCTCCGACCTTGACCACGCCGCTGCTGAAATCGATGTGGAACGGCTCTGCGGTACCCGCCGCCGAGGCGACTCCTGCCTGAGAAGCGAGCAGCATCGCTCCCAGGAATGCCGCAACCACGAGGGCGCGCATCCTGTAGGCGACTATTTCCCGGAACCCGTTCACATCCACTCCCTCTCGATTTGACCACGATGATCCGATCCGCGTACGCGGTTGTTTGCAGAAATTGGCCGCCCGCCGGGCGGATCGGTCATGCTTTCGGGGCGTATGGCAAAGCGGAGAAGACAGCGAAGGGGGCGCCGGCCGGTCGAGACCGTCGACTACACGGACCTCGAGGGCAATGTCCTGACCCTGCGGAGCAGCCTCAGCGCCGGGACGGTCGCGAAGGTCGGTGAATCGCTCGCCGGCGACGCCGCGACCATCGACGATTCCTGGCGCCGCCGTACCGAGATCCTCTTCGAGCGCCTCGCGGTCCGCTGGGAGATCGCCGGGCTGCCGATCGACGATCAGGCGATGCTGCTCGGTCGCTACCGGATGGCCGACCCGGCCACGCAGCAGTGGGTCCGCGAAACCATCGCCACCCATCT
>JBBQZL010000056.1:0-13343 GCA_038207745.1 Solirubrobacterales bacterium | reverse complement strand
AGGAGGGAGAGGTCAGCATCCTTGTCGTAGAAAATTCCGTCCGTGTTCATGGCTGCGGCACTTTAACGAAGGGCCCGTCTCAGCAGCTTTCCCGAGGGCGTCCGCGGCAGCACCGAAACCAACTCCACGCGCTTCGGGACCTTGTGTGAGGCGAGATGCTCGGCACAGTGGCGGCGTAGTTCGTGAGGGTCGAGGTCGGCGTCGCCGTTCAGGACAACGACCGCGGTGACCGCCTGCTGCCACTCCGGGTCGTCGCGGCCGACGACGGCCGCGTCAGCCACGTCGGGATGGCGCATCAGGACGCCCTCGACCTCGGCCGGGATGACGTTCTCGCCGCCGGTGACGATCATGTCGTCCATCCGATCCTGGACATAGAGAAAGCCCTCCTCGTCTATCCGGCCGAGATCTCCGGTGTGCAGCCAGCCGTCGGCGTCGGCGACCCCCGGAGCGACCGTCGGCCCCTGGACCAGGATCTCACCGTCGCGGATCCGCAGATGGGTGGTGAGAAGCGGGCGGCCTGCCGACCCGAGCTTGCGCTTTGCATCAGCCGGAGCAAGAGTCGTCACCTGCGAACTGGTCTCGGTCAGTCCGTAGGTCTGGATCACCGACGCACCGTTTCCGATCGCCTCCTCGAGTGCTGCCTCGGGGACCGGCCCGCCGCCGACGAGGATCGCCCTTGGCCCGGAGAGATCGGCCCCTGCCTCGAGCAACCGGACCAGCATTGTCGAGACGAGCGAGACCAGCGTCACATCGTCGGCCTCGAGCGCCGCCGCGACCCGATCGGTCTCGAATCCGTCGTGCATCAGCATCGTCGTCCCGTAGATCACCGACCGCATCACGATCGAGAGCCCCGAGACGTGGCTGAGCGGCATGCATGACAGCCACCGGTCTTCGGGGTCAACCCCGATGTTGAATGCCGAGCCGACCGCGCTCCAGAGATGGTTGCCATAGGTCAGGCCGGTTGCCCTCGGCGCGCCGGTGCTGCCGCTCGAGAGGATCCGGCAGTGGACATCGTCCATGTCGTGTTCTCCGAGCAGCGGAAGATCGGCCTCGGTCTGGGTCAGGTGGCCTGCGTCATCGAGATCGACGCTCGGCTGCTCGACGGCAAAGACGGCCGCCCGCTCCGCCGGGGAGAGACGCGGGTTGATCGGCAGCACGATCGCGCCCGTCTTCATCAGCGCGTGGATCAGCACCACCTGCTCCCGGCCCGGCCGGGTGGTCAGCGCGGCCTTCGTACCACGACGGACACCGTGGGCGGCCAGCCGCCGCGCGACCCAGGTTGCCTCGGCCTCGAGCTCGGCGTAGGTGACAGAGTCGCCGTCGACGACGAGGGCGGTGCGATCCGGACAGCTCTGTGACCTCTGTGCAAGCCAGTTGTCGAGTTTCAAATCGTGGTCCCCATCGGCGGCTGGTTATCGTTGCCCGACATTGTTGCGGTCCCGTCCAGCGCGAGCCGCCTCCCTCACCCGAAATCACAACCCAAGGCGAAGAGAAGATGCCGATACGCCACAAAGCCGCACCGCCGGAAGAAGACCTCTACGCGCCGATAACGTGGGGGCCGGCCGCGGCCGATTTTTCCGACATCCTCTATGAGAAGGCCGACGGGATCGCGAAGATCACAATCAACCGGCCCGAGGTCAGAAACGCATTCCGCCCCCAAACCCTGGCTGAGTTGCGCGATGCCTTCGGACGCGCCCGTGACGACCTCGAGGTCTCCTCGATCATCTTCACCGGCGCCGGGACCGAGGCCTTCTGCTCCGGCGGCGATCAGAGAATTCGCGGCGACGACGGGTACATCGGTGACGATGACGTCGCCCAGCAGGGTGTCGGTCGCCTTGATGTCGGTGACCTGCACGTCCAGATCCGCCGTCTGCCCAAGCCGGTCGTGGCGATGGTCGCCGGATATGCGGTCGGCGGCGGGCACATCCTTCATCTCGTCTGCGACATGACCATCGCAGCCGAGAACGCCCGCTTCGGCCAGACCGGCCCTCGGGTCGGCAGCTTCGACGGTGGCTTCGGGGCAAGCCTGCTGGCGCGGAATATCGGCGTCAAGCGAGCCAAGGAGATCTGGTTCCTCTGCCGCCTCTACGAGGCCGATGAGGCTCTCCAGATGGGTCTTGTCAACACGATCGTCCCGATTGAACAGCTCGAGCGTGAGACGGTCGCCTGGTGCCGGGAGATGAACAACCTCTCCCCTCTGGCGCTTCGACTGATGAAGTCCAGCTTCAATGCAGAGGAGGACGGACTCACCGGTCTGCAGCAGCTCTCCCACGATGCCACTCTGCTCTTCTACATGAGCGAGGAGGGCCAGGAGGGGCGTAACTCCTACCAGCAGGGCCGTGCTCCGGACTTCAAGAAGTTTCCGCGCAGGCCATGACCTCGGTTTCGCCGGAGTTCTTCTAGGTGGGGCCGCTCCGCATCTGGGTGATGGCCGCACGCGTGCACACGCTGCCCGCAGCGCTGGCCCCGGTGATTGTCGGAACCGCCACCGCCGTCGAGCAGGCGGGTCGGCTTCCCCGTCTGGGCGGGTTTCTCGCGGCGCTTGTCGGCAGCATCTTCATCCAGATCGGCACCAACCTCGCCAACGACTACTCGGATGCCAGGCGCGGGGCGGACTCGAGTGACCGGCTTGGGCCCGTCCGGGTCACTTCCGCCGGTCTTGTCACTCCGACGCGTGTCCTCACCGCGACATGGATCGCGTTCGGCGCCGCGATGGCGTGCGGCATCTACCTGACCGTGCTCGCCGGACCATTGATCATGGTGATCGGAATCGTCTCGATCGCCGCAGGGGTCCTCTATACCGGTGGTCCGCGGCCGTATGGCTATGCCGGGCTCGGTGAGCTTTTCGTCTTCCTCTTCTTCGGCCTGGTCGCGGTGAACGGCTCGTATTACGTTCAGCTCGAGGAGATCTCGACCCTCGCGGTCGGGCTCTCGGTCGCGGTCGGGTTGCTCTCGACCGCGATCCTGGTCGTCAACAACATCCGCGATCTCGACACTGATCGGAGGGCCGGCAAGCGCACCCTCGCCGTGAGGCTCGGCAGAGGCCGGACTCGGACCCTGTACCTGGCAATGATCATCGGAGCGCTGCTCTGCCTTCCGCTGACCCTCGCCATCGACGTCGGTCCCTGGTGGCCGCTCATCGGTCTGCTCGCGGCCCCGCTGGCGATCAAGCCGACATCGGCAGTCCTGCACCGCACAGACGGGCCGGCTCTGAATGGGGCGCTGGCGGGCGTAGGCTTCCTGCTCGCGGCTTTCAGCATCCTGGTGTCTGCGGGCCTGCTGATCGCGACCTGAGATGCGGATCGCCCGGGCAGAGGTAATTCCTTATTCGTTGCCTTTCAGCAACCTCTACGTCACTTCTCGGGGCAGGCTCGACCGTCGCGAGATGGTCCTGCTCCGAATCGAGAACGCGGACGGCGTCGAAGGCTGGGGCGAGGGAGTGCCACTTTCCCTTCGAGGTGGAACCGACCTGACGACGGTGGTCGGTGAACTGAACGAGTGGGCCGATGCGCCCGGACTGCTCAAGCACACCAAGCTCTCGGCGCCGGCGAGATGCGCGATCGAGATCGCGGTTGCGGATCTCACCGCCAGGGAGCTCGATCTGCCGCTCTGGAATTCGATCGGAGCGCCGGGGGTCAATCCGGTGACCTGCAACGCGACCCTGGTTTCGGGCACACCACTCGAGGTTGCGGCAGATGCCGGGAGATGGGCGGCCGACGGCTTCGGGACCTTCAAACTCAAGGTAGGTGGCGGAGACGATGCCGCCCAGATCAGTGCGGTACGGGAGGCACTCGGGAGCGAGGCCAAGATCCGTATCGACGCCAACGGCGTCTGGGACCACGACACCGCCCTCGAGAAGCTTGCAGCGATGGCGGGTGATGTGATCGAGATGGCCGAACAGCCGGTTTCGACGCTCGAGGAGATGGCCCGGCTACGGGGGCGGACCGAGATTCGGCTGGTCGCCGACGAATCGGTTTCCTCACCGGCGGACGTCGATCGAGCCGAGCGGCTCGGATCATGCGATCTGATCACGCTGAAGCTCTCGAAGATCGGCAAGTTCCCCCCCAAGGTGGAATGGCAGACCCCCACCTACCTCTCGAGTGCCCTCGATGGACCGGTCGGAATCGCGGCAGCCGCCCACGCCGCACAGCTGCGTGCCCTGCAGCCGCGGGGCAGCGATGGCCTGCAGGTCGCCCAGGGACTCGCCACCCAGCGCCTCTTCGCCTCAACCGTCGCTTCAACCGAGTGCGAACTCCGCGGCGACCAGCTTCACGTCCCACCCGGCCCCGGCCTCGGCATCGAGATCGACCGCGACGCCCTGGACCACCACCGAATCTGACCCCGCCCAGGCTGTCCCTTCGAGCCGAGGTCAGCGAACCCCGGCAGGCCGCGGTGCGGCGACATCTTCGTCGCAGAGGCGGAGATGTCGCCCCGGCGAAGGTTCAGGGCTGTGGGTCAGAGGGCAGGGTCAGAGCGGTGGTTTGTCGCCGCTCAGCAGGACCCGAAGCATGTGCATCGCGACGAGGGCAGAGCGCTCCCGGATGTCCTCGCGGCCGCCCGGGATGACGAGATCTCTGGCCAGTGATGAGTCGTCGGCCAGACGGGCATGGAAGCAGACGTAGCCGATCGGCTTCTCCTCCGTGCCTCCGCCCGGGCCGGCGATTCCCGTGATCGCGATTGCGGTGTCGGCACCGAAGCGATCCAAGGCTCCCCGGGCCATTGCCTCGGCCACCTCCGGTGAGACGGCTCCACGTTCATCGATCAGGCCGGCGTCAACTCCCAGGATCTCCGCCTTCGAGGCATTCGAGTAGGTCACGGCTCCCCCGGCGAAGTAGTCCGAAGCTCCCGGCCGAAGGGTGATCCTCGCCGCCAGCAGGCCACTGCTGCATGACTCTGCGGTTGCAAGCATCCGGTTGCCCAGGAGCCTGGCGACGATCTCGTCGACCGTTGTTCCGTCTTCGCTGAACATGAAGCGCTCATGCCTCGCCCTGAGGCCTTCACGGACCGCCGTCGCGACTTCCTCCTCCCCATCCCTCCAGCGCACATCGACCTCGATCTCGCCCTTGCGCAGGCAGGTGGTGATCTCGACACGGTCGAGATCAACTCCCTCGTCCTCAATGCTCCGAAGGCTCATTGCAAGCTCCGACTCCGGTGTCCCGAAAATCCTCAGGGTGTAGAAGCTGAGCGGGGTGGCCTTCTGGAGAAGGCCGGTGGCCGGTCCGGTCTCGATTGCTCGCTTCCACATCGGCTGCAGCTCCCTGGGCGGCCCGGGAAGCACCACGATGACCCCGCCATCTACCGGAACGACAAGACCCGGAGCCGTCCCGATCGGATCGAGCGGAATCGCCCCCTCCGGGACCATCGCCTGCTTGCGATTCGCATCCATGACAGCCTTTGGATCAAGGCGGATCCGGACAGACAGACCCCGGAGAATCTCGGCGATCTTTTCCTCCATTGCGGGGTCGAGCCGCATCTCAAGCCCGGCGACCTTCGCCACCACCTCCGCCGTCAGGTCGTCAGCCGTCGGGCCGAGTCCACCTGAGGTGATGATCAGCTCGAATCCGTCGGCAAGCATAGACCTGAGCGCCGACTCGAGATCGTCGGGACGATCAGCCACGATCACGATGCTCGCAACCTCGACCCCCAGCTCCGAGAGGCGCTCGGAGATCCACGGCCCGTTTCGATCGACGATCCGCGCGGTCAGAACCTCGGTCCCGGTGACCAGAATCCCTGCTCTTACGACCTTCTCTGCCACCTGCGCGCACCTTCTCTCGTTGACCGGATGGACCAATCGAAGCAGCCTACTGTCAGGCGTACCCGGTGCCCCGGTTCCGGTTCCGATTTGCCGCCCTCCAGATGCTTAGACTGATCGACACGTGACTTCGGTTCTCTACCGACTCGGGCAATTCTGTGTCCGGCACCGACTGCTTGTGGTCGGCCTCTGGGTGGTCGCGGTCATCGCGCTCGGAGTGGCCGCTTCACGTTCAGGGTCGAACTCAAACGACAACCTGACACTTCCGGGCACAGACAGCCAGCGGGCAACTGACCTGCTCGAGGATCAGTTTCCGAGCCAGGCCAACGGCACGAATCCGATCGCGATCAGGGCCCCCAAGGGCTCCAAGGTGACCGACGCCAAGTACGAGAGCGCGATCCAGAAGACAACCCAGGATTATGGGAAGGATGGCGGCGTCGAGAAGGCGGTCGGGCCGTTTGATCCCGGGGCGAAGGGGCAGATAGGCAAGGACCAGACGATTGCCTTCATCTCGCTGACCCTGAACAAATCGCCTTCGAACCTCGACGTGGGCGACGCGCAGCGGATCATCGATATCGACAGAAGCCTCAAGAAGGCCGGCCTCGAAGCGGCGGCCGGTGGCTATCTGGGCCAGAAGGTCTCCAAGCCATCAACACATCTCTCCGAGGTGGTCGGGATTGTCGCTGCGATGGCGATCCTGCTGCTGGCCTTCGGCTCGGCTGTCGCGATGGGCGTACCGCTCGTCTCGGCGCTCCTCGGGCTGGTCGCGGGCCTCTCGATAATCACCATCCTCAGCAAGTTCGTCCAAGTACCGACAACCGCCCCGGCGCTCGCGACGATGATCGGCCTCGGTGTCGGGATCGACTACGCATTGTTTGTCGTCTCGCGCCACCGGGGACAGCTCGCAGAGGGCATGGAGGCGCACGAATCCGTTGCCAGGGCCACCGCGACCGCGGGAGGTGCAGTCGTCTTTGCCGGTGGAACGGTGACGGTCGCACTCTTGGCGCTCTACGCCGCGGGAATCCCACTGGTGACCACGCTCGGCTACACATCGGCGATCGTCGTCCTGATCGCCGTGATCGCGGCCAACACGCTGCTGCCCGCCGTCCTTGCCCTGCTCGGCGACAACGTCAACCGTCTCAGGGTGCCCGGCCTCAACTCGGGTCACGATGATCGGCCGCATGGTTGGGCGAGGTGGGCCAACTTCGTCGGTGCGCATCCGATCCCGTCGCTGCTGGTCGGCCTCGCGATCCTGATCATCCTGGCGATTCCCGCCCTCTCGCTGACGCTGGGCCAGCAGGACAATGGCGCGCTTCCCAAGGACACCCAATCCCGCAAGTCATACGACCTGATGAGCGCCGGTTTTGGGCCGGGATCCAACGGCCCGCTCCTGATCGCCGTCAACCTCTCGAAACCCGCGCAGGGAACTCCGACGGCACCGGACCCCCGACTGACGTCTCTCGGCCAGGACATCTCGAAGACAAGTGGAGTTGCCACGGTCGCGCCGCCGGTGGTCAACAAATCGGGATCGGCCGCGGTCTACACGGTGACCGCCACGACCGCACCATCCAACGAGGCGACCACCGAGATGGTCAAGGATCTTCGCGACAACGTACTGCCGGAGGCAACCAAGGGCCAGCAGATGCACGCCGACGTCGGTGGCACGACCGCCGGCTACATCGATCTCGCAGACCAGATCAGCCAGAACCTGCCGCTCGTGATCGGGATCGTCCTCGTCCTATCCTTCATCTTGCTGCTTCTCGCCTTCCGCTCGGTCCTCGTGCCGCTGAAGGCCGTGGTCATGAACATCTTCTCGATCCTCGCGGCCTTCGGATTCGTCAGCTTCGTCTTCAGCCACGCGTGGACAGCGCATCTGATCGGCCTCGAGCACACGCTGCCGATCGTCTCCTTCGTGCCGCTGATGATGTTCGCAATCCTCTTTGGGCTCTCGATGGACTATGAGGTCTTTCTGATGACCCACGTTCGTGAGAGCTGGAAGGCCAGCGGCGATCCACACGACGCAGTGGTCCACGGCCTTGCCGGGACTGCCCGCGTGATCACCTCGGCAGCGCTGATCATGGTCTCCGTCTTCACGGCCTTCGTGCTCAGCGGCGACCCGACGATCAAGCAATTCGGTCTCGGGATGGCGGTCGCGGTCGCGGTCGACGCCACAGTGGTGAGATGCCTCCTGGTCCCGGCGATCATGTCGCTGCTCGGGCACGCGGGTTGGTGGATGCCGGAGTGGATGGAGAAGGCCACTCCCTCGATCTCGATCGAGGGCAACGAGTGGTTCGCCGAACAGGAGGAACTGGCTGCCGCGGAACTCGCCTCGGCCCAGGCCGCCGACTCGAAGGCAGAAGCCGGCGCCGAAGAGGCTCAGGCGTCGCGGCCGGCCGGAACCGCCTGACCCTGCACTTCCGGAACCTCGGCCCCCGTCTCGTCGTCGGGAGGAGCTACGGTCCCACCCGGTGACGGTCCCAGCACTCTCGCCATGTCCGCCCGGGTGATCAGAACCTGCCGCGGCTTTGAGCCCTCGTAACCCGAGATCACGCCTCTGCGTTCCAGCATGTCGACGAGGCGACCGGCGCGTGTGTAGCCGACCCGCAGACGGCGCTGGATCATCGAGACGGAGGCGGTCTCCGTCTCGATTACCAGTCTGATCGCATCATCGAGCAGATCGTCCTGGTCCGGATCAAAGTCACCTTCTCGCGCCTCTTCCGGCTCCAGCTCCTTGGCCTCCAGAAGCTCCGCCTCGAACTCGGGCTCACCCTGACGGGACCAGAACTCGGTCACCTTTGCGATCTCCTCCTCGGAAACGAAGGCTCCCTGGACCCGCTGGAGCTTTGAGCTTCCGGCGCCGCGGAAGAGCATGTCCCCCTGGCCCAGCAGCGACTCGGCGCCCCCCTGGTCGAGGATTACCCGTGAGTCGGTCTGAGAGGAAACGGCAAACGCGATCCGGGCCGGGATGTTGACCTTGATCGTGCCGGTGATGATGTCGGTCGAAGGACGCTGGGTCGCGAGAACCAGGTGGATGCCCGTGGCCCTCGACTTCTGGGCAAGCCGGATGATCGAGTCCTCGACATCGGCGGGCGCGACCATCATCAGGTCGGCAAGCTCGTCGATCACGCAGAGAATGTGCGGAAGGGGCTCCTCGCCCGCCTTCATCCGGGCGCGATTGAGCTCGGCGAGATTGCGGGCTCGCGCCTGCCCCATGATCCCGTAGCGACTCTCCATCTCCGCGATCAGGTTCTGCAGAACGTTTGCGGCAAGACGCGGCGAGGTCACGACCGGGGTGAGGAGATGCGGGACGTTCTCGTAGTGGTTGAGCTCGACCTGCTTCGGGTCGACCAGGACCAGCCTCACCTCGTTGGGCGAGGAATGCATCAGGATCGAGGTGAGGATCGTGTTGACACAGGCTGACTTTCCGGAACCGGTCGTGCCCGCGACAAGAACATGCGGCATCTTGGTCAGGTCAGTCCAGACGGGCTTGCCGTCGATGCCCTTGCCGAGCCACGCGACCAGCGGCGAACCCTTGTCCGGGCGCGGCTCGTAGATGTCTCCCAGCCTGACGATCCGGCGGCGCAGGTTCGGGACCTCGACGCCAACGGCCTGCTTGCCGGGGATTGGCGCCAGGATGCGGATATCCGTTGATGCAAGTGCGTAGGCGAGGTCATTCGAGAGCTCGGTCACCTTCTTGACTTTGATCCCGGGGGCGAGCTTGAGCTCGTACCTGGAGACATGAGGACCGCTGACGATGCCGATGATCTTTGCCTCAACACCGAAATGGCCGAGAGCCTCGACCAGCTTCTGACCGACAGCCGCCTGATCCTTGGGGTCCGGGCCGGAATCCTTCCTGCCCTTCTCGAGCGAATTGCGCGGTGGCAGCCGGTAGCTGATCTGTTCCGCGGTTGTGACCCCGCGCTTCTTGCCCATCGGCGTCAGCTCGAGCTGCTCCGGCTTTCCGAGGGGAGCGATCTCGGTCTCGTTGACCTCGGCTTCGAGGTCATGAGGCTCGGCGTCGAAGCCATCGACATGGTCAGAATCCGCTCCCACACGGGATTGGTCGGATGCCAGGACATCGTCACTGTTGATCACGACCGTTTCTGCATTGGCATCTTCGTCGTCCAGGACCGAGACGGTCGGCTCGAACTCATCGCCCTCCGGATAGGCGCTCATCACATCAGTGACCTCTTCGTCCTCGACCAGATGCCGGGTCGGGTCAGCGCCGGTCTCGCTGCCTCGGCGGAGGTTGACGACCGTCCGGGCCATATCGCCGCTACCGGCGCCGGCCTTGCGTACCGCGTGTCCTGAGGCGGCGAGAAACGTGGCTATCGAAGTCCCGGTCAGCAGCAGCACCCCCGCGGCGATCGTCACCACGGCGATGATGTGGGAGCCGACACGCTGAAACAGGTTCGAGGTGAGCCAGTAGAGCGACTCGCCAACCAAACCACCGTGCTCCGGGAACCAGGAGGTATCGAAGACCTGACCACGTGGAACGGTGACGGCGCCCAGACCGGCGGTCTCGGCTGCGAATGCAAGAAGCAGTCCAACCGCGACACAGATTCCACCGGTGCGCAGCGGCCGCATTGCGGGGATCAGCGGCTTCATGATCAATGCGCCACCCGAGATGAAGAGCGCGATCGGTGTCATGTAGGCGACCTTGCCGAGCATGAAGGTGAGCGCGGTCCTGCCCCCGCTGCCGACCTTGCCACCGTCCCAGCCAAAGTAGAGGACGAAGCACAGGTAGAGGCCGGTTGCGACCAGGCAGAGACCAAGAATGTCGAGGTGGCGTTGCTCCACCGTCTCGGGCATCAGGCGATTCCGGACAGGCACCTGCCTGCCCCGTCCCGAGGGCTTCTTCTTTCGCGCCGGCGCGCGACGGCGCTTCTGGCGCACGAACATGTTTGGCTTTTCGACGTGCCCGGCGGCTCACCTTCATGGATCTTGAGATCCCCCACAGCCTAAAAACGCAGTAAAGCCTCCGCGAATCCAGCCCATACGGGACTAAGATTTGGCGAATGCACCTGGAAACAACGCAGATACCCGGTGGACGGGTCCTGGTCGTCGAGGACGATCTCGAGATCGCCGACGTCCTGAGACGCTCACTCAGGCAGGAGGGATACGAAGTCCGGTCGGCCCCTGACGGGGTTGAGGCCCTCAGCCAGGCGATTGAATTCGTCCCTGACCTCGTGGTTCTCGACCTGGGTCTCCCCCGCCTCGACGGAATCGAGGTCTGCCGGAGGCTTCGCGCGGAAGGTGACGTCCCGATCCTGATTCTCACCGCTCGAGCCGAGACCGACGACCGGGTGACCGGGCTCGACAGCGGTGCAGACGACTACCTGGTCAAACCCTTCGAACGCAAGGAGCTTCTTGCCCGCGTCCGCGCCCTGCTCCGCCGCAGGCCACCGCGGGGAAGCGCCTCGTTGACCGTCGGCGACCTGCGGCTGAATCCCGACACGCGCGAGGTCGCCCGCGGCGATCGCGAGATCGAACTGACCAACCGCGAATTCGAGCTGCTCGAATATCTGATGCGCAACGAGAAGCTGGTCGTCTCCCGCGAGCGTCTGCTCGACGACGTCTGGGGATACGACCCGACGGCGGCGACCAACACGATCGACGTCTTCATCTCAAACGTGCGGCGAAAGCTGGAGGCCGATGGGGAATCAAGACTTCTCCACACGAAGCGCGGCGCCGGCTACGTCCTCAAGAGCTGAACGGGATTTCCAGTTGAACGAGCAGGACCAGTCACTCCCGGTCAGTCACCTGCTGAAGCCCAGATCCTGGCCGGTGCGCTGGCGCCTTGCCCTGGCCTCGGCCGGTTTGACGCTTGCGATCCTGCTCGTCTTTGCCGGCGTGATCGGACACCTGGCCAGCGATCGGGTGCGTGGGGACTTCACGCGGGATCTCGAGCATTCCGCCCAGGCACTGGCAAACGAAGTGCAGCAGCCGACCATCGACGGCAACCTGGATCCAGCCCTGACCACGCTCCGCCTCAATCGTTTCGTCGAGCCGAACGGGGCAGATGCCCGCGTGTACGACACCCTTGGGCAGCCGATTGCCGAGAGCCAGAACGCAGGCGATCTCGGCGACAACTACCTGACTCCACATTCAGTCGGACCGATGATGGTAGTGACCAGGCAGCTGTTCAACGAACCGACCGGCGCCAGCATGGGCTATGTGCAATACGGCCGCAGCTCGGAGCAGGTCGACTCGACCATCGCCCGGCTCTGGCTCTTCATCGTCGCCGGTGTCTTTGGAGGGACTCTGCTGGCCAGCCTTGCCGGGCTGGCGATCGCAGACCGCGCGATGAGGCCGATCGCCTCATTGACCGCGACCGCCCGCAAGATCGAGGCAACCCGCGACCCCTCGCTGAAGATGCCTCTGCCGGACACCGATGACGAAGTGGGCGAACTCGCGATGACCCTCGATCAGATGCTCCGGTCGCTGGAGGCCGCGCAGATCGAGCAGGAGCGCAGCATGGTGAGACAGAGGGAGTTCGTTGCCGACGCCTCCCACGAGCTGCGCACGCCGCTGACCAGCGTCCAGGCCAACCTGGAAATGCTTCAGGCGTCGGTCGGGCGCGCGGGCGACCTCGACGACCTCGAGTCGGTCGAATCTGCGCTTCGCTCCTCCCGGCGGATGAGCCGCCTCATCGCAGACCTGCTTCTGCTCGCCAAGGCCGACGCCGGCCGTCTCGGGCATAGAGGCCGGATAGACCTTGCCGAGGTCGCCGGCGACGCGGCGGTCGAGGTTGCGCCGATGACCGGCGACCGCCACCTCGAGATCGACAACGGACGACCGATCTGGGTCGACGGCAACTCGGATGAACTGCACCGGATGCTGCTCAACCTGCTCGAGAACGCCGTGAACCACACCCCTCCGGGATCAACGATCGCGTTGCGTCTTGCGTCCGATGAGGACACCGGTGAGGCGATCGTCGAGGTGGCCGACGACGGCCCGGGGCTCCCGGACGGCTCCCGCGAGGAGATCTTCGATCGCTTCGTGCGTGGGACGGGACCTTCGGACACGGTTGCCGTTCCCGGCACCGGGCTCGGACTCTCGATCGTCCGCGCAGTCGCAGAATCGCACCATGGAACGGTCGAGGCACTCGACTCGGAATCGGGTGGAGCGCTGTTTCGTGTCCTCCTGCCGCTGCACGTGAATGGACCCGCGCCAGACAGGATCCAGAGGTTTTAGAGGGGCTTTAGACCTGGCCCGTAGTTTTCTTCATGGACGAGACACAAAGGGTCCACCGGGGCTCTCCCCCAAAACCGCTCCGGTGGACCCAACTTTTCGGTTAATCCGAAGCAACCGCCGGACTTCTCCCTCCCTGAGTCCGGCGGTTCTGTGTCCGGAGTCATTTCCTCCGGAGTGCCGATGCTCTACATCTAGACCTCGACCACGACTGCCAGGATCATCGGACGGCGTTTGAGGCGCTTGTAGACCATCTTGCCGACAGCGTTGTGGAGATCCTCCTGAAGCAGGCTGATCTCGCGTGTGCCCGCCTTGGCGGCGGATTCCAGTGAGTCCTCGACCAGATCTCGGATGTCCTCGACCAGATCCCCGGCCTCCTCGAGGAAGGGAACGCCCC
>JBBQZL010000055.1:0-13400 GCA_038207745.1 Solirubrobacterales bacterium | reverse complement strand
TTCCGAGTCCCCGTCGGAATGGGTCAGGGCTGCCGCGGCGTCCGCCTCGGCGCGGACCTCGTCGATCTTGCCCTGCATCCAGTTGGCGGCCGCGGTCCGGATCGCTGACTCGGCTGCACGTCGCTCCTGTATGGCCTCGGTGGCGCGCTGCTCCGCAGACTCGATCTTCGCGGTCAGGGAGTCAATCGCAACCTTGGCCGAATCCTGTTCCGCTTCGAGCGCCTTCTCGAGATCGGCGACTCCCGAGTCAGTTGGAACCTGCCCCGAGACCGGCTCGTCCTCGGCGCGCCTCTCGGCTTTTTCGAGCTCGGCGAGGAGCTTGTCGACTTCGCTTGGGCTCTTCTTCTCGAGCTCGGGCCCGGGCTCCGGCGACGGGGCTTCGGGTACCGGGGTCTTCGGCTCCGAGGCCACTGCTTGGGTCTTCGCAGGTGCAACGGGAAGCTCGTCGGATGGCGGTTCCGCGATCGGTAGCTCTTCAGAGGGTGGCTCCGCGACCGGGTGCTCCTCGGACGGCGGCTCCGGGATCGGGTTCACCTCGGTGGTCGGCACCGGAGGCGGATGCTCCCCGGTCAGCGGGAGATTGATCTGATGCTCCTCGGTCTCATCACCCGGGTTCGGTTGTTCTCCCGTGGGCGGGGCCTCCACGACCTCGTGCTCGTCGGTGACCATCGCGCCGGGAATCAGGTGCTCGGCGGTGGCAAGCGTCTCGATTCCGTGTTCACCGGTGATCGGTGTGTCGTCGGTGAGATCGTCGCTCTGCTGAAAACCGACCGAGTAGCCGAGCTCGTCCTCAAGCCCGGTGATCTCATCGCCGAGTTGGGCGATCTCGCCGACCCGCGCGTCCAGGGTCGTCTTGTCAAGGCTTCCCTTCCGGTACATCTCTAGGACCAGGACACCGAGATCCCGGCGTTCGGTCTCCTCTCGATCAAGCAGCGACTGAAGCTGCTTTTTCAGCTTTCCCTTCCTAGCCAAAGAGGGCCTCCAGGGGGCCGTCTGACGGGTGGATCTCTGTCGTGAGAAAAGACACGTGAACCTCAATCATGACCGAGCACCTCCCGGTACGCACATACGACCCTCTCGGCCATCCGGTCGGCGGCGAAGGCGGCGGCCCTCCGGGACCCCCGGATTCGGCTCTCTGCCGAGTCAAGATGGCGGTTTGCGAGCGTCGCCCAGATCTCGTTGTCGAACTCCTCGCAGATGCATCCATCGATGTCCCCGAGCGCGAATGGCGCGACGCCGACGGGAGTCGAGAGAACCGGCACATCACACGCAAGCGCCTCGATGCAGGCAAGCCCGAAGCCTTCATATCCGGAGGTGATCACGACGGCGTTCGCCGCGTTGAACCAGAGCGACATCCGATCGGGGTCGATTCCTCCGCCTGTCAGAAGTTCGGCGTTGCAGCGTTCTGCAAGTTGCCGTGCCAGGTCAATTCGCTTCTCCGGTCTTGCCGGATCCGCCGGGAAGAAGAGGAAGCGGCCGTTTGGGTTGAGCCCGAGGACCCTGCGAGCCTCTGGCCTGGGGATCTGCCCGAAGCGATCGAGATCGGGTCCGCATGGGAGCACGGCACATGTGGCCACATCTCGCGGCAGACCGGGGCGGTCGGCCTCGCGTTCGAAGAGCGCCCTGGAGACGCCGGCAACCAGGTCGATCCGTTTCGCGAGGAGCTGCGACATCCTGCCGACGACGCGGTGGCGGACGTCAGTGCCGTGAAAGGTGACGATGAGGGGGTCGGCTCCGGCAAGCTGGGCGCACCATCCTGCAAGCCCGTAGTGCGCATGTACGAGGTCGAAGTCTTCGGCTGCCAGCTTCCGGCGCAGCTCCCTGGTCGCGGGCAAGTAGTGGCTGCGTCCCTTCGGGAAGGCGAACAGATCCACCTCGACGCCGAGACGCCGGACCTCTTCGACCTGGTCGAGAACCCATCGCCCTCTCTGGGGGGTCGACCGATCGGGAGTCATGTTGGTGACCGTCAGGACGCGCACCGGTTGAGCGTATCCGCGACACGGGTTGAACTTCAAAACAGATCCGCTTTAAGCGCGCTTTGCCAGCCATCGGTGCTTGGAATAGGTCTCCACCCGCATCGCTGTACTGTGTACTGTCTTTACCTTCGCCGCTGCTGAATATCTTGCGCGGCCGTTACGGATCCGAGTCCCCGGCGATCTCACGGCCTGTCCCCGGCGACAGAGATGATCTAAACAGGAGCGCCACCATAGGAGGCTCTCCATGCCCGCCCGTCCGCTGTCCGCTCATTCGCCTCGCCTCATAGAGACGACGAGGACCACAAGGCTCGCCACGCTGGCAGCTCTGGCGTTGATCGCGTTCGCGATCTTGCCCGCGACCGTCAGCGCCTACGTCTATTGGACGGATGTGCGGTCGAAGACGATCGGCCGCGCCAACCTCAACGGCACCGGCACCTACCCGAGCTTTATCAGCGGTATCGGCTCGCCGGAGGCCGTGGCGGTGGACGCCCGCCACGTGTACTGGACGAACTCCGCCTCGAACAGAATCGGCCGCGCCAACCTCGACGGCAGCAGCGCCGACCGGAGCTTCATCACCGGCGCGAACCGCCCGTACGGCATTGTGGTCCACGCAGGCCACATCTACTGGACGAATTTCACCTATGGCGGCTCGATTTTCGAGGGCACGATCGGCCGCGCCAACCTCGATGGCTCCGGCGCCGACCAGACCTTTATCGGCGGCGCGATTCAGCCGGTCGGCCTCGCGGTTGACGACAACCACGTCTACTGGGCGAATTCCGGCAT
Source organism: Solirubrobacterales bacterium (assembly GCA_038207745.1). Taxonomy (GTDB): domain Bacteria; phylum Actinomycetota; class Thermoleophilia; order Solirubrobacterales; family 70-9; genus JBBQZL01. Next base: position 10,641 of record JBBQZL010000055.1, on the reverse strand, counting down.
GAACACGATCGGCCGCGCCGACCTTGGCGGCGGCGACGTCGACCAGAGCTTGATCTCGGTAGACGGGGGTGGCTTCGTCGGTCCCAGCGGCCTGGCGGTTGGCTCCGGCCACATCTACTGGGCCAACGGAGCAACGGACAGGATCGGCCGCGCCAACCTTGACGGCTCCGGCGCAGACCAGACCTTGATCAAGGTTCCGGCCCACAGCCTGCCGAACGGAATCGCCGTCGATGCCGGCCATATGTACTGGACCAACGTCAATACCGGCAGGATCGGCCGCGCCAATCTCAGCGGCGGCGCCGTCAAACGGAGTTTCATCCCCGGCGCAGGCCAACCGGGCGACATCGCGGTCGACGCCCTCAGATCCCCGAACACGAAGATCAACTCGGCTGTGATCAGGGCCGGCCGGAGGAAGGCGAAGTTCCGCTTCTCCTCCACCCAGCGCGGCTCGACCTTTGCCTGCAGCCTCGACGGCAGGGTCTTCAGGAAGTGCAAATCCCCCAAGACCTACAAGCACCTGAAGAAGCGAAAGCACACCTTCAGGGTCAAGGCGCGTAACTCCCAGGGTGCCTTCGATCCCTCGCCGGCGAAGCGGCGTTTCAGGATCTGACGGGCGCACGGCAGGTTTGAGCCTCTCTTGACTCTTCGGCCGCGCAATTGACTCGCCCCGGTCTAGATACCTGACCCAAGACCCCTCACGATCGAAGTTGCAATCGATCGAAGGAGGTTCAGATGTTCCACGCATTTTTCGGATACCTGCACGCTGTCGCGCATCACCGCGCGCAGACCGTCAGGGCGGCACTCGAGAGCGAACGCGGCCAGGGCACGGTCGAGTACGTCGGGTTGATCCTGCTGGTCTCGCTGCTGATGGTCGGGATGGTCGCCGCGATGAAGGGATTCAACGGCAGACAGGGCACCGAGCTGGCGGAGGTGATCGTCGACAAGATCAAGTCGGCTGTCGACAAGGTGACCTTCAGGTAGCGCCGGAGGCGTTCAGCGGCGGGCGGCCTTCGGACCGCATGCAGCGGGCATCGGGATCAGCGGACAGTCCCCCGAAGGCTGCGCCGATACCCGATACCCGCCGCATCGTCGCCGGCGGCCAACGGTCGCTCCATCTGAAACGAATCTGGTTTCCGGGAAGGTGACGCCTGCAAGTGCGATGCGTCGATCCCAGCCAGGCGTCCGCCCCGATGTCGGGGGTCGCGCGGCTCGCTCCGATCGGTCAAGATTGAAGCGGAGGGAAATGCGATGGGACCAATGGTCAGACGAAGGTCATTGCTGATCGTGATCGCCGTCGCGTCGATCTCGCCTGGCGCGGCGGTCGCGACTCCGGGTGACCACCCTTACATCGCCCTCGGGGACTCGGTTTCAGCCGGATACGGTGCGTCCTCGTCGGCAAACGGCGTCGTCAACCTGCTCTATGGCGACTACAGCGCAAGTCTCGGCGCAGACCAGGTTTTAAACTACGCCTCCGGGGGCGCCACCAGCGGCTCGTTGCGCACCGGAGGCCAGCTGACCACGACGTTGGCCGAGATCAATGCCCCCACCGATACCGTCGCCGTGACGATCGGGATTGGTGGCAACGACCTGCTTTCCGGGCCCTGCGGCGGTCACTGGGATGAGCCGGCGATCTGTCCCACACGGGCAAACCTCGCGGAGACGCTCGCCCAGCTCAAGTCGGCGCTCGACGCAGATCCGGGGGCCGAGCCGTTCACGGTGATGGCCTACTACAACCCCTCGACGGGACTCGGAGGCGCCGCGGGGAGTTCCACTGATCAGAGGCTCTTCGGGGCCAACCTCGTCGTCGGTTGCTCGGACTCCGGGGTCGACGTCGGACTCAACGACGTCGTCTACCAGGAGGCCGACAAGTTGGGGCTGCCGGTGGCGAATCCATATCCGGCTTTCAAACAGGCGGGCCGGGCATACATTGCCTCGGACAACCTGCATCCGAACGATGCCGGCCATGCGGCCATCGCGCAGGCGTTTCGCGAAGCGACGGCGACATGTCCTGCATCGACGGGACCCGACCCAACTGCGATCGATGTCGATCCCCCTCAGACGAGGATCCTGGCCGGTTCCCATGGTCGGAGGCATCAGGCGACCGCGCACTTTCGCGTCGGCTCCGACGAAAAGGGCTCCACTTTTCGCTGCAAACTCGACGCAGGGCCGATGAGCGCCTGCGGGTCCCGGCGGACCTACCGCCATCTGAGGCCGGGCCGCCACAAGTTCCGGGTGATCGCCACCGACTCGAGTGGGAATCGGGACCCGACCCCCGCAAACAGGCGCTGGTGGGTGCTTCCACCCGCTGGCTGACCACCGAGCTTCACCTGTCCTGGGTCTGGCCGAAGTCGGCGGCGGGTGGACATCGGGCAGAGCCCGCATCGGGATCGGGAAATGAGCGCGTCTTTTGAGAGACTGCGCCGATGCCCGACACACGCAGCTACGACCGCTCTGCCGCAGACCCACGACCGATCAAGATCGAGACGGGCTTCGTCGAGACCGCAGATGGCTCGGCACTTATCTCGATCGGTACGACCAAGGTGATCTGCACCGCTTCCGTGAGCAGCAAGGTGCCGCGCTGGATGGAGGGGCGTGGAAAGGGGTGGGTCACCGCCGAGTACGCGATGCTGCCCGCCTCGACGGGGGACCGCAAGGCCCGCGACATCTCCAGGGGCAAGCAGGACGGGCGCTCGGTGGAGATCCAGAGACTGATCGGTCGCTGCCTGCGCGTGGTCGTCGACTTCGAGGCACTCGGCGAGCGCAGCGTCTACGTCGATTGCGACGTTCTCCAGGCCGATGGCGGGACGAGGTGCGCCGCGATCACCGGCGGCTATGTTGCGCTTCAGCTTGCGCTTCAGGGCCTTGTTGACACCGAGGAGATCGAGGCGCTTCCCCTGACCGGCTCGGTTGCGGCGATCAGCGTCGGAATGGTCGGTGGCGTGGCGCTCTGTGACCTCGATTACTCGGAGGACTCGACCGCCGAGGTCGATGCCAACGTGGTGATGACAGGGGACGGCGGGCTGGTCGAGGTCCAGGCCACGGCCGAGCAAACCCCACTCTCGCGGACTTCCCTCGACGAGCTTCTCGGACTTGCCGAGAGTGGGATCGAATTGCTCCGTGGCGCCCAAGAGCTCGCCGCCGGGGGCTGATCGCCGTCGCGATGCCAGATCTTCCTGCATCGCTCTTTGTTGCAACCCGCAATGACCACAAGCTGGGTGAGTTCGCCGAGATTCTCACCGGTATCGAGTTGAGGCCGCTGCCCGAGAACTGCGACCTGCCCCCCGAGGTCGGCGACACCTTTGAGGCAAACGCTCTGATCAAGGCTCACGCCGCACGGGCCGCGACGGGCGCGGCGGTGATCGCCGACGACTCGGGTATCGAAGCGGCTGCGCTCGATGGCCGCCCGGGGGTCCGCTCGGCCAGATACGCGGGCCGGGATGCCTCCGATCGCGACAACCTGGCCATGCTGATCCGGGAGGTTGGGGATTCCGGCCGGGATCGGCGCGTCGCCTATGTCTGTGCGCTTGTCTTCATCGATGAGGACGGTGGCGAGGCGGTCTTCGAGGGTCGCTGTGAGGGTGAGCTGATCGAGGAACCCCGTGGTGAAGGTGGATTCGGATACGACCCCGCCTTCGTTCCGGACGCGACGGGTCCCGGGGATACCCGGACGATGGCCGAGCTCGACCCGGCCGAGAAACACGCGATCAGCCACCGCGGCGCCGCGGCGAGGGCGCTTGCTGCCCACCTCGAAGGCCGCGTGGCCAGGTGATCAAGACCAAACGAGGCGCCGCCGGTCTCTCGATCGCCTCAAATGCCTTCTTGATCGCCCTCAAGCTTGCCGCCGGCGCGGTCACGGGCTCGATCGCGATCATCACCGAGGCGGTCCACTCGCTGATCGACCTGGTCGCCTCGGTGATCGCCTTCGTCTCGGTTCGCAAGGCCGACGAACCTGCCGACGAGCTTCATCCCTACGGACACGAGAAGGTCGAGAGCCTCGCAGCTGCGATCGAGGGGATCCTGATCATGCTCGGTGCGGCGATCATCATCTACGAGGCGTCTCACAGGTTGGTGGTCGGTTCGCAGGTGGAGCGGCTCGGAGTCGGCATCGCGGTGATGGCCTTCTCGATCGTCGCCAACATCTGCGTATCGACGGTGCTGAGACGACAGGCCGAGAAGCACGAATCTCCGGCCCTCGAGGGTGACGCCGCACATCTGACCACCGATGCCTTCACCTCGGCGGGAGTCCTGGCCGGCCTCACCCTTGTCGAGGTCACGGGGATCGTGGCGCTTGATTCGATCACCGCCCTGATCGTCGCCGCGGTCATCGTCTGGACAGGCATCCGGGTGATTCTCAACTCATCGGGAACACTGATCGACGAGGCGCTTCCCCAGAACGAGATGGATCAGATCGAGGCTGTGATCCGCGCAACCCGCGGTCCGGAGGTCGTCGGGTACCACAAGCTGCGGGGTCGCAGGGCCGCGAGCAGGCGGCATGTCGACCTGCACCTTCAGTTTCGCTCCGGGACGAGCCTCGAGCGCGCCCACGAGTGCGCGCACGAGCTCCGTGATGCGATCGTCCACGAGTTCCCGACCGCCGAGGTGTTGATCCACGTCGAGCCCGAAACCTCGGTTCTCGCCCCCGAGGAGAGTCCCGCTCCATTCCGGGCCGGAAAGTTCAGGTACGGGGCAGGAGATTGACCGCCGCGGCCAGACCGACCGCGAAGACGACGACGCCATATCCGTGGTAATCGCTGATCCAGAGCAGAACCGCGGAGACGCAACAGATGCCGACAACGATCAACCATGAGGCTTTGGCCAGGGTCATGGTCTGTATTTTGACCTAGGTGGCAACAGAAGCACAATCATCCTCGGATCCGGTCAGCCGGGCGCTGGCCTTTCTCGGCGAGCTCTCGGTCGATCTCGAGGGCGCGGCGATTTTCGACCAGGACGGCGCCCTGCTCGGTGGCACGGGTGAAAACGGTCAGGCCTGGGTCGAACCGGCTCGTCGACTCGTTGCAGCAGCAGCCGGCGCAGAAATGGGCCCGGTCGAACAGATTCACGTTGCGACCAGGGATGGTGAGGTCTTCGCGGTTGTCCAGAGCGGACTCACCGCGGTCGCGGTGACGGATCGCTTCGTGCTCTCATCGCTGATCACCTTTGACATGCGGACCGTCCTGAGGGACTTGGCCACCCAGCACTTCGAAGCAGCCGCCGGAGATCCCGCGACATCCGCCGGAAAGGATGAGGTGGACGGGTGACTCCCAAACCGCATCGCGTCTTTCTCGACCGGGTCTCGGGTTACGCCGACGAGGCCAGTGCCTACATGCGACGCCGCCGGCACATCCGCCGATCCTTCGCGCGCAGCTACCACGCGGGCGGTCGCAGCACCGAACATCTGGCCGACACCGAGTCTGGCGCAGAGCTTTTCGAGGCCGCATCAGAGCTTCTGGAGCTGGCTCGCGAGAGATGAGGCGGGTCACTCCGCCGCAGTCGGTGTTAGATTCCCGGCCGTCTTCAACGCCTGAGAGGAAAAACCATATGACCAAAGCAGAATTTCTCGAGCATCTCGCAAAGGACGAGCGTGTCGGCAGCAAGAAAGCAGCCGGCGACGCAGTCGAATCAGTACTTGACGCAATCGTTGACGTCATGTCGGGCGGCGGCGAGGTGAACTTCACCGGTTTCGGCAAGTTCCATGTCGCTGAGCGCGGCCCGCGTCAGGGAGTCAACCCCCGCACCGGTGAACGCATCACCATCCCCGGTGGCAAGGTTCCGCGTTTCTCAGCAGGTTCCGCGCTCAAGGCCAAGGTCAAGGGCTGAGCCCTTCGATCACGCCCTTCGCGGATAGGCTCGCAGCGCTCGTAGTAGAGCGCCGCAGCCAGATCTGCCTCGGCCTGGATCCTGATCCGGGCAGACTTACCTTTGTGGCGGGCGAGGCTTCGGCCTCGTCCGCGGCATCGGACCGAACTTCAGCCGAACTCGCGGCAGACGCCGTCTCACGCCACTGCATCACGCTGATCGACGAGGCCGGTCCTTCTTGCGTGGCGGTCAAACCTCAGCTCGCCTGTTTCGAGCGTCTCGGTTCGCACGGTTGGGCAGCTCTCGATCGCGTCACCAGGGTGGCGCAGGCTGCCGGCCTCCTTGTCGTCGCCGACGGCAAGCGCGGCGACGTGCCGGTCTCCGCCGCCGCATACGGACAGGCTCTGGTCGGCGAGACCGACACACCGTGGGGAGTCGTCGCTGGGCTTGGCGCCGATGCATTCACCGCAAACCCGCTGATGGGCAGGGACTCGCTCGAGCCGCTGATCGCCGCGGCGGAGAAGGCGGGTGCCGGAATCTTCGTCCTCGTTCGCACGAGCAACCCCGGTGCCGCCGATGTCGAAGATCTCGATTCGCCCGCAGGGCCGGTTCACGAAAGGCTGGCGGCGATCGTCAATGGCTTCGCGCCCCGCCTGGCAGGTGGAGGCGCAATCAGTGGCGCCGGCGCGGTTGTCGGTGCGACCGAACCCAGGCACCTCCCGAGACTGCGTGAGCTGATGCCGGACTCGATCTTTCTGCTCCCGGGTGTCGGCGCCCAGGGCGGCAGGCCCGAAGACCTCGGGCCGGCATTCTCCCCGGGGCCGGCGGCCGCGCTCGTCACCGCATCCCGGAGCATCGCCTCCGCTGAGGAACCAGGCGCCGCTGCGGACTCGCTGCGGGAGACGGTGTGGACGGTCTCGGGCGCCTGAACTCGCGCTACGATCAAGACGGGATCTGCTGAGCAGCCATGGAGAAACGATCTACAGCACCGGCACGACTCGTGGCCACACTGGCCCTGGTCGCCGCCTTCATTGTTGTAATCGTCGTGCTCTCGAACGGGTTGGGTGGCGGCTCGGGCGATTCCTCGCTCAAGGGCAAGGCGCAGTCAGGCAAGACAACGACGAAAGAGCCGGGTCAGCCGAAGCAGGCCGCCTATGTGGTCCAGAACGGCGACACGCTCACCTCGATCTCGGAGAAGACCGGGGTCGACGTGGAAACCATCCAGAAGCTCAACCCGGACATCGACCCGCAGATTCTCAACTCGGGTCAGAAGCTGAAGCTCCGCTGACGCTCGTCGGCGCGTTGATATCGCCCCGGATCCGCGGTGGCGTCGCAATTGTCGTGCTGCTCGTGGCGTTTTCGGCTGCAGGTTCAACGACGACGGCTCTCGCGGAAGTCAAGCCGGATGCCGGAACCGTGCCTGGAGTCAAGAGCGCGAAGCCGGCATCCAATTCGAAACCCAAACTCGAAGCGAAGGCCTGGGCGATGATCGATGCCCGCTCGGGCGACATCCTCGAACAGAGCCATGGGCGCGACAAGCTGCTGATCGCCAGCACCACGAAGCTGATGACCGCATATCTGGCGTTCAAGGAGTTGCCGCTGCGGCGCAAGGTCGAGGCGGTTCCCTACACGGCGATCCCGGGCGAGTCACTGATGGGTCTGATTTCGGGGCAGAAGGTCAGCGTCAGAGACCTGCTCTACTGGCTGATCCTCGAGAGCGGCAATGACGCGGCTGCGACGCTTGCGGTTGCCGCCGCCGGTTCCGAGCATGCCTTTGTCAGGCAGATGAACAAACGGGCGATGGCGCTGGGTCTCGCCGACACCCACTACGAGAACCCGATCGGGCTCGATGCGAAGGACAACTACTCGAGCGCAATCGATCTGACCACGCTGGGTCGTCGGCTGATGAAGATCCCCTATTTCCGCAAGATCGCGGGATCGCAGACCGCGGAGCTGACCAGTTTCTCGCCGCCAGTCGAGATCGAGACCCGGAACACCCTGCTGGGTCAGGCCCCCTGGGTCACCGGGATCAAGACCGGGCACACGATCAAGGCCGGTTTCGTGCTTGTCGGCTCCGGGCAGAAGGAAGGGGTGGACCTGATCACTGCGGTGATCGGGGCGCCCAGCGAGTCGGAACGCGACGCGGAGAGCCTGGAGCTGCTGGAAGACGGATTCTCGCTCTACAAGAGCTACGTGCCCGTCCGCAGGGGCAGGGTGATGGCGCGCCCGGAAGTTCAATACACCGATGATCTCCTGCCGCTCCGCGCTGCCCGGACGGTCCGGATCGGGGTGCGAAAGGGTCAGAGGCTGAAGGTCGAGATCGGGGCTCCGGAGCAGGTGGATGGCCCGATCAGGAAGGGCGACGGGATCGGTCAGGTCAGCGTCGCAGTTGACGGCAGGGAGGTCGCATCGGTCCCATTGCTGGCGACGCGTGATATCTCCAAGGCGAGCGTCTTCCAGAAGGTCATCTCGTTCCTCGGAATCGCGATCTGGCTGATCCCGATCCTGCTGTTCGTGATACTGATTGCTGCATTGCGCCTGCGCCGCCGACGGCCCGGGCCCCGTAAGAGTGAGGAAGAGATGCACACCAGCCGTGAACGGAGGCAGAGCCTTCGTGAGCAACGCCGACGCAACCAGGGAGACGGTGAATCCGGGTGATTCTCACCGTGACTCTCAATGCAGCGATCGATCGCACCGTCGCGGTCCCCAACTTCAGGCTCGGGCGGCGCCATCGCGCGGTTGAGGGCAGGACCCTGGCGGGTGGCAAGGGCATCAACATCGCCCGCGCGATCTCACTCCTCGGCCGACCCGTGATCGCCACCGGATTGATCGGCGGGCCGACCGGATCCCGAATCAAGGAACAGCTCGTCGAGGAGTCGATACTGACCGATTTCACACGGATCGCCGACGAATCCCGGATCAACCTGGCCGTGATCGACCCGACATCCGGCGAGCAGACGGAGATCAATGAGCGCGGACCCGAGGTGACGGGGCCGGAGATCGAGGAGTTCATCAAGAGGCTCGACTATCTGGCTGCCGGAACGAGAATCTGCGTCCTTGCCGGGAGCATCCCCCGGGGTGTTGACGTTTCGGTCTACTCCCGTCTCGTCCGGGCGCTCAGGGCCCGCGGCGTAGTTGTGATCCTCGACTCCGACGGTGAGCCGATGCTCGAGGGCCTGAGGGCCGGGCCATCCGTGGTCTCCCCCAACGTGACAGAGGCCGAGGAGCTGGTCGGACGCGAGTTCGATGGCACCGAGGACATGGCCTACGGGGTGAACGAGCTGATCGAGCTCGGAGCCGAGGAGGCGATCATCACCCGCCCCGACGGTTGCATGGCATCGGTCCGTGTCGGCCTGGAGCACAAGATCTATGAGGTGACCACCGATCCCCTCGATGTGGTCGCCTCGGTTGGATCCGGTGACGCGTTGCTTGCCGGCTATGTGGCGATGCGCTACGAAGGCGCCCCCGCTGCCGACTGCCTGGCCTATGGGGTGGCCTGCGGGGCCGAGTCGACCCAGCACTTCGGGGCCGGAACCGTCAATCGCGAGCAGGTGGAGATGCTGCTCGACGAAGTCGATGTCCGAGAGGTCGAGATCAAGGCCGAGGTTGGCTGAGCCGCCCGGTGTTCTACAATCACTGAGACCTTGAGATCTGGCACCAGAAAGCCGCAAACAGCAGTAATTTGGCCCCGCTCAGGCGGGGCTTCTTTGTCCGGTGGGATCCATAGGCTGATAACTCAACGCCACTCCCGGAGGATCTGACTTGGAAATTGAGATCGGTCGAGGCAAGAAGGGCCGCCGAGCGTTTGGATTCGACGACATCGCCATCGTTCCCTCGCGCCGCACCCGCGACCCCGACGACATCGACATCAGCTGGACGCTTGGTCCGTATCGCTTTGAACTTCCGCTTATGGCGTCCGCAATGGACGGCGTGGTCAGCCCCGCGACAGCGGTGCAGATCCACAAGCTCGGTGGCCTGGGAGTGCTCAATCTCGAGGGCATCTGGACCCGCTATGAGAATGCCGAGGAGCAACTCGACCGGATCACAAGCGCACCGAAGGACCTCGCGACCCGGGTCATGCAGGAGGTCTACTCCGAGCCGGTCAAGGTCGAACTGGTTGCGCAGCGCATTGATGAGATCAAGTCGCAGGGCGCCGTTGCCGCCGCGTCCCTGACCCCACAGCGGGTCCGCGAGTACTACGAGGCGGTGATCGAGGCCGGCATCGACATCCTCGTCGTCCAGGGCACCGTCATCTCAGCCGAGCATGTATCGACCAGCGTCGAACCGCTCAACCTCAAGGAGTTCATCGCCGAGGTCGAGGTTCCAACCGTGGTCGGCGGCTGCGCCTCGTACTCGACCGGACTCCACCTGATGCGCACCGGAGCAGTCGGTGTCCTGGTTGGAGTCGGTCCCGGCGCCGCATGCACGACTCGCGGCGTGCTCGGGATCGGAGTTCCCCAGGCGACAGCGATCGCCGATGTTGCCGCCGCCCGCTCTCAGCACATGCTCGAGACCGGCGAGTACGCCAACGTGATCGCCGATGGCGGCATGCGAACCGGTGGCGATGTCAGCAAGGCGATCGCCTGCGGTGCCGATGCGGTGATGATCGGCTCGCCGCTTGCGCGTTCGACCGAGGCCCCCGGCAAGGGGACCCATTGGGGGATGGCGACCTTCCATTCGACGCTGCCGCGCGGCACCCGGGTGCAGACGATCCAGGACGGCTCCATGGAGGAGATCCTGCTCGGGCCGGCTCAGGAGAACGATGGAACCTTCAATCTGATGGGCGCGCTGCGGACCTCGATGGCCACCTGTGGCTACCAGGACCTCGCCGAGTTCAACCGGGCC
>JBBQZL010000054.1:0-13520 GCA_038207745.1 Solirubrobacterales bacterium | reverse complement strand
AGTCTTCCGAGGCTAATGGACAGGAGCCAGGCTGACGATGCAAGAGTTGCGCATGAACACACCCGAGCACTACGATCTGAGCGACTTGGAGCCGTCCGGCAGCGACGTATTGCCGATGGAGAGCCGGATCGGCGGCTACCTGGCCTTCGTGCTGGCGCTGATCGTTGTCGCAATGCTGCCGCTGACCCCGCCGACCGCGGCGATCGGTTCAGCAGGCTGGCTTGTTGTGGGCGCGATGTTGATCCCCACCCTGGGCGTGGCCGCAGCGATGCTTGCCGACTTGGGAATCTGGACCTTCGGGCGGATTCTGGCGGTCAGCTATTTCCAACTGGCGATACTTACAGTGCTGATCTGGCTTGCCGGCGGATGGGATACCCCCTACCCCCGGGTGATGATGGTGATGATCCTCTACGTCGCGCTGATCCAAACACGGCGGCGGATCAGCGTCTTTCTCGTTGCAGTCGCGATCGTGCTCGCGCTTCCGGTCCTGTACGACGGCTGGAATCCGAACGCCGCCGCAAACATCATCGGCACCATCTCGGTCTGGATCGTGCTTGCCATCGGAACATACAAGTTGACCGAGATACAGCGCCAGCAAAGAATCGAGCTCCACCGGACGAGCCGTGCCGCGAAGCTGGAGGCCCGCGTCGACAATCTGACCGGAATCGGAAACCGGCGAGCCTTCGAAGAGGCGCTCGACGATGAGATAGCGAGGTCTCGGCGGCTCTCCACTCCGCTCTCGATCGTGATCGCGGACATCGCCGACTTCAAGCTGATCAACGACACCTGGGGACACCTCGAAGGCGACAGGGCGCTGGTCTGCGTGGCCTCGGCGATCTCCGGCGAACAGCGAGGCCCGGATAGAAGCTTCCGATGGGGAGGCGACGAGTTCACTGTCATCCTCCCGGGTGCCGATGGCGACGGAGCGAATGTCGTTGCCGCGCGCCTCCGTCTCGCGGTCCGCACCTCCTGCCTTCGGCCTGACGCCAAGCCGATCGAAATCCGGACCGGAACCGCTGCTCTGTGCGAGGGCATCAGCGCTGAGGAACTGCTCTCGCGCGCCGACGCCGGAATGCTCGCGCTTCACCGCTGAAGAGCCGTCGGAGTGACGCGGTCCGGCCGGGGGCCGTCAGGACAGACGCAGTCAGGCGTCGTTGCTGCGCATCTCCGCCGATCCGCCGGCGTATCCCGGACGGGGCGGCGACGGCATCGCACGAGGTCCTTCGCGGACCGCCGCTTCCGGCTCTGCCTCGGGAGCCGCCGGGGCGCTGGGTGGCTCCTCCTCGTCGACAAAGACGTCCTCGGCGGCGGCGCCGTCAAGAAGTGCCAGGAACTGGTCCGCGTCAATCGTCTCGCGCTCGAGAAGGATGCTGGAGATCCGGTCGAGCTTCTCTCGATTCTCGGTCAGGATGTCTCTCGCCGACTGATGGGCGATCTCGACGATACGGCGGATCTCGTCATCGATCTCCCGCGCGATCTCGTCTGAGTAGTCGGGCTCGGACGAGAACTCGCGGCCCAGGAAAGGCTGGGTGCGATCATGACCAAAGACGCGCGGTCCGAGGCGTTCGGACATGCCGAAGCGCATCACCATCTGCTTCGCGGTGGCGGTCACCTTCTCGAGGTCATTCGACGCGCCTGTTGTGATCTCACCAAAGACGATCTCCTCTGCGGCACGGCCGCCCAGGGTCATCGCCATCGTCTCCGACAACTCTGCTCGCGTGGTCAGGAACTTGTCCTCGACCGGAAGCGAGATCGTGTATCCGAGGGCCTGGCCGCGGCTGATGATCGAAACCTTGTGGACCGGGTCGCAGTTGGGAAGCACATGGCCGACGATCGCGTGTCCGAGCTCGTGGAAGGCAGTGATCTTTCGTTCATTCTCGGACATGATCCGGGTCGTCTTCTCCGGACCGGCGATCACCCGCATGATCCCCTCTTCGAGCTCCTTCATCGTCACCTCTCGCTTGCCGGTGCGAGCGGTCAGGAGCGCAGCCTCGTTGATCAGGTTGGCGAGATCGGCTCCGGTGAAGCCCGGTGTCTGGCCCGCGAGCACATCGAGGTCGATCTCCTTGGCCAGCGGCTTGCCCCTGGTGTGGACCTCGAGGATCGCCTTGCGTCCCTGGCGATCAGGGCGGTCGACGGCAACCTGGCGGTCGAAGCGGCCCGGCCTGAGCAGCGCCGGATCGAGAATGTCGGGGCGGTTGGTCGCGGCGATCAGGATGATGTTGTCCTTGGTCTCGAAACCGTCCATCTCGACCAGGAGCTGATTCAAGGTCTGCTCACGCTCGTCATGGCCGCCGCCCATGCCGGCACCGCGGTGGCGACCGACGGCGTCGATCTCGTCCATGAAGATGATGCAGGGTGAGTTCTGCTTGGCCTGCTCGAAGAGGTCTCGGACGCGGCTGGCGCCGACGCCGACAAACATCTCGACAAAGTCCGACCCCGAGATTGAGAAGAAGGGAACCCCGGCCTCACCCGCGACAGCACGCGCGAGCAGGGTCTTGCCCGTGCCCGGTGGTCCGTAGAGGAGCACTCCCTTGGGAATTCGCGCGCCGAGCGCCTGGAATTTCTTCGGGTTCTCGAGGAACTCCTTGATCTCGTGGAGCTCCTGTACGGCCTCGTTTGCCCCGGCCACGTCACGAAAGCTGATCTTGGGCGCGTCTACCGACATCCGCTTGGCCTTGGACTTGCCGAAGTTCATCACCCGCGAGCCGCCGCCCTGCATCTGGTTCATCAGGAAGATCCAGAAGCCGAAGAAGAGCACGAAGGGCAGGATGTAGGTGAGAAGCGTCAGCAGCCCCGAACCGCCGGTGCCCTTGACCTTGGTCTGGACGCCCGCGCGCTGGAGCTGATTGATCAGGCTCTGCGAGGTCTCGGGCGGGTAACCGGTCGAGTAGCTCGTGTCATCGGTCTGCTTGACGTCGAGCGAGTTGTCCTTGGTGTTGACGGTGACTTCGGCGACGTCGCCCTTGTCTACCTGGGTCAGGAACTCGCTGTAGACCGGATTCTGGGTATCCGGCCCAGGACTGATCACCTGCTGGGCAACGAAGGCCAGGATGACCACCAGCAGGATCGGAAATGCGGCGCTCTTAAAGAAACGTCTCAACTGGGTCAGGGTACCAGGGAGATTGCGCCGGGCGGGGGCCTCAACGCTCAGCCAGCGCTGCGACGTAGTCGAGGTTTCGGTACTTCTGACCCTGGTCGAGTCCGTATCCGATCGCAAACCGGTCGGGAATCTCGAAACCGACGTAGCGGGTCTTGACGTTGACACGATGGCGATCCGGCTTGGTCAGCAGGGCACAGACCTCGAGCGTCCGTGGCTCGCGTGCCTTGAGGCTGCGCAACAGGTACTGGAGGGTCAGGCCCGAGTCGATGATGTCCTCGATGATCAGCACATCGCGACCGGCGATCGGGGCGTCGAGATCCTTGAGGATCCTGACCACGCCTGAGGAATCCTTCGCCGAGCCGTAGCTCGAAACGGCCATGAAATCGAGTTCGCAGGGGACCTCGAGGTGGCGCATCAGGTCGGCGATGAAGATGACCGCGCCCTTGAGGACGCCAACCAGGACGAGGTCCTTTCCCTGGTAATCGCGGGTTATCTCCATGCCGAGCTCGGCGACGCGTCGCCGGAGATCATCTCCAGGGACCAGGATGTCCATCGGGGGCAACACCGGTTTGAGGTCTGCGCCTGACACGGTGCCGGAGGGTACTACCGCCAATCAGTTGCGGTGATCACGGTGGCGCTGCGGGTGGTCGGACGGATTCGGAAATCCTCCGAGACGGCGAGCCCCGGCACCCAGGCGATCCGGTCACCGGCAACGACGAGTGGGACCGAGTGGCGGATCGACCGGGGAACCCGGTGGTCGGTGAACAGATCCTGAAGGCTCTTGGTGCCGCCGAGTCCCAGTGGGCGGATCCTGTCGCCCTCGCGCCAGCAGCGAACCCCGAGATCGGAGCCGAGGGCATCGGAATCAAGCGTTGCAAGATCGGGACCGGACGGCCGGACGATGCCGTCCCGCACCTCTGCCTGAAGCGACCACGAGCCCCAGGAGCAGACCCCGGGAACCGGGAGGCCGACGGTGGCGGCGCGGGAGATCTTGATCGCCTCCTGATCGGCAGGCCGTGGCTCGGCCTCGAAGCGGATCCATCCCGACTCGCAGATCGCCATCAATCCGCCGGACAGCTCGACAACCCCGCCCTCCGGCCGGCACGCGACCCTCCAGACCTCCGCGGCGCGCACCGCGCCGAGCGCTGACGAGCGGCCAAGCGCCCAGCGCGCAAGCCGGCGGAGCGCGATCCTCCGAATCGCCGGGTGAAGCGAAGAGAGGGCATCGGCGCGGATAGCGGTCTCGCCGTCGATCACTCCGGCAGCCAGCAGCGCGTCCTGCGCGAATCCCTCGAGCGCGTCGGCCTCCTCCGAGAGCTCGGCCCAGGTGGCGGCGATGTTTCGCTCGACCGCGGGGTTCATCTCCCGCAACACCGGCAGGACCTCATGGCGGATCCTGGTTCGCGCATACCGGGGGTCCTCGTTTGAAGGATCGTCCTTGTAGGGCAGCCCGATGTCCCCGGCCACCGCACGTGTCTGCTCGCGCCCAAGCGCCAGCAACGGACGGACGACGCGGCCATTGCGCGGAGCAAGGCCGAGCAGCGCCCGCGAACCGGGTGAGGTGGTCATCCGGTAGAGGACGGTTTCGGCAAGGTCGGAGCGTGTGTGGCCGGTCGCGATCCACTTGGCGCCGGCCGAGTTGCGCAATCGCTCTGCAGCATCGTAGCGGGCCTCACGGGCCCCTGCCTGCGTATTCCCGGGGCCAAGCTTCGGTCTCTCGACCCGGAGGTCGATCCGCAGCCTGGCGCAAAGTTGCCGGCACACGGCCTCGTCGCGATCCGAGTCGTCCCGGAGGCCATAATTGATGTGGAGCGCCTCCATGTTGGCGCGTCCCGCCACCTCGACCAGGCCCGCAGCCAGACAGGCTGAATCAGCACCGCCGGAAACCATGACAACTCCACGCGAACCCGGCCCGACCAGTCGGCTTCCAAGGATCGCGTCCACCAGCGTCTGCAGAGCCGCAGGTGTTTCCATAACGCAACTATTCACACACAGTCGGCGGAAAAGTGTGCAAATAGCGAAAAAGCCCGCGATTTCGAACAGTCCGGAGGACCGGCACGCGGCCACCCGGCTTCTCTTCTCGCTACTCGCGGGCGCGGATCACAAAGAGCGGCGTCGGCTCTGGAAAGCCCTTCAGCGCGACCTCCCCGATCGGGTCGAAGTCGAGCACATCGTGACCTGCGATCGACTCGACCACCCGATCGGTGACCAGGACCTCCCCGCCCATCGCCCGCGTCACGACCCGGTGCGCCAGGTTGACGTCCCCGCCGAAGTAATCGCCGTCGCGGTAGACGGCTTCACCGTAATGGATCCCCGCCCGGGGCTGAGGGCGTTCGGTGAGCAACGAGAGCAGCCCGACGCACCACTCGGTCAATGACCTCGGGTCCGGGGAGACGATCATCACCTCGTCACCGATCGTCTTCACGATCGTCGCCTCGAGCGGCAGCGTCGCCTCGACCGTCTCGACGAAGTTCTCGACCAGGTCGAGCGCCTCGGCATCACCTTCTTCCTCTGTGTAGCGCGTGAAGCCGGTCAGGTCGATGAAGCAGAGCGCCACCGAAACACGGCCCAGTTGGGAGTCACCCCCCCTCTCGAACTCATTCTCCATATGCCCGACCACGTCCTGCTCCATGAAGAAGCGCAGGTATCGGTGGTGCAGGTACTCGAACAGCGGCTTCGCGGCAGGGAGCAGGTCGGAGGCGAGCTGTTCCATCTCCTCGGCCATCTCCATCTCGGGCACGCCGTCGTGGATCAGCGGTTCGTGGACATAGAGATGGAAGAGCCGGACCTCGGCATCGGCGATCCTCCGGACGGACTGCGCGTAGACACGCAGGAGCTGGAGAAAGGCGACGAGCGGAAACCCGGACTCGAGCACTTTGGCGTGTTGGCGGATCGCCTCGACATCCTCGGGTCCGAGGACCGGGTCCCTTCCGGCCGGAGTTCCGATCAGGGTCAGGATCCGGTCGATCAACTCCGGCTGCAGCCCCGTCTCCTGGGCAGCCTCATCGATCGTGAAGGTCCGCGCGGAATCCGGGAACAGCTCCTCCGCGTAACCGAAGGCAAGCTTTCCCTCCCTGCCCGCATCCTTGAGCTGCTTGAGCGAGTAGCCGCGCTCTCGCATCCTCGCCACGACGCGGGCCTGGGCCGCTGCGGTCTTGGTCCAGCGACCCCGCTTGACCGGGATCACCTTTTCCGACGCCCATCGCTTCAAGGTCGTGGTCGAAACCCCGGACCTTCGTGACGCCTCGCTGATCGTGATCTGGTCGTTGGCAGCCATCGGTCCACCGAGGCTAACGGCATCTCGGGCGGATGTCGCCCGTAATCGCGCAATTTGCCCCGCTTGAACCGGAAACGGAAAAAGAGGCCGCAGCCGATCGGCCGCAAGCCTCTTTCTCAACCCCAGAAACGCCTTGCGCGAGGCACAGTAATGCGCCCGGGCCGATCGTGCAACCTCGCACTATCTGCCCGGGTCACCACTGATCGCCGATTTGGAGGCCTCAGCCCGGCGCCTCCCCGGAATCATGGGCCTGGAGGACCGGCTCACCGTCTTCGCCGGTTCTGATCCGGATTGCTTCCTCGACCGGGATCACGAAGATCTTCCCGTCGCCGATCTCGCCCGATCTCGCATGCTTGAGGATCGTCTCGATGACGGCCCCCCGATCGTGGTCCTCGACCACGATCTCGAGCTTCAGCTTCGGCCGCACGTTGACGGTCAGGGTCGAGCCTCTGTACTTCTCGACCACGCCCTTCTGGCGACCCGATCCCTTCGCCTCGATGATCGAGATTGAGGGAATGCCTCGCTCGAGCAACTCCATCCGGATCGGCTCAAACGCTTCGTGGCGAATGAACGCCTCGATTTTCTTCATCTTGGTAGCTCCCTCTTTCTCAGGAATCGCTGATCGTTGTGGCCGGAGCCATCGTCTCAACCGGTGTACCGGCAACCGACGGTGAAATCGGCGGCGATGGGTACTCAGGCTGCGGGATGAACGCCTCGGGGTATCCATACATACCGTGCGAGCTGATGTCCAGCCCCGCATCCTCTTCGGCCTCGTCGACGCGCAATCCCGTTGTCGCCTTGATGAATCTGAAGGTGATGTAGGAGAGCGTGAACACGACGACGATCACGAAGACCACGGCGAGCGCCTGCACGCCGAGCTGCCCGAACGTCGAGCTGTACGATTGGTCCCCGAAGATCGAGTACCAGATACCCGAACCGGCGCCGTCGAGGATCAGTCGCGGTGAGGCGAAGATCCCGACGGCGAGCGTCCCCCAGATTCCGGCCAGGCCGTGAGCCGAGAGAGCACCAACCGGGTCGTCGAGGTACTTCTCGATCGCCAGCACCGCGAAGACAACCAGCACGCCGGCAATCAACCCGATGATCGGTGCCGCCCAGTACTCGACGAAGCCCGATGGCGCCGTGATCGCGACCAGCCCCGCGATCGCGCCGTTGCCGGCCATACCGACATCCAGCGTCTTCGTCTTCAGGTAGATGATCGAACACGCTCCGATCACACCTGCGGCTGCGGCCAGCTGCGTGTTCAGCATCACTTCACCGAAGAACGAGCCGTCCGTCCCGAATGTGGAACCACCGTTGAATCCGAACCAGCCGATCCAGAGGATGATCACGCCGAGGCCGACAAGCGGCATCGAGTGGCCCGGGATCGCGCGAGGCTTGCCGTCCGCTCCGTACTTGCCCTTGCGAGCGCCAAGCAGGAGAAGAACGGCCAGCCCGCCGACCGCACCGGTCAGATGGACCACCGATGATCCGGCAAAGTCCATCACCGGCTTGCCGCCGACGTCGGAGAGCAGCCCTCCGCCCCAGACGCTGTGCGCGATGATCGGGTAGATCAGCGCACCGAAGACGATCCCGTAGATCACGTAGGCGCCGAACTTGATCCGTTCCAGCGTCGTGCCCCAGACGATTGCCAGCGAGACCGCGCAGAAGGCCAGTCCGTAGAGCATCAGCATCGTGGTCGGTGCGTCAACGTTGAAGTTGGCTCCATCAGACCCGATGATCGACTGATCAAAGTGGAAGAAGAAACCGGATGTTCCGACAAAGTCATTGCCGAAACCGTTGATGGCGTAGCCCATCACCCACCATGCAAGCGTCACAACGGCGAGGTTGACGAAGATCTTCGCCACTCCGGTTCCCGCGTTCTTCATCCTCGAGAAGCCAACCTCCAGGAACATGAACCCGGCCTGCATGAGGAACACGAGGACCGTGCCCAGAGCCACCCAGACCATGTCGATCTCGGTTGACTTGGTGGCCAATGCGTCCGATATCGGACCGGCAAACGCCGCCCCTGGCAAAAGCAAGGAAATGCCCAGCGCCATCACAGCGCCTAGGCCTAGTCTCAATTTCATTTACGTTCCTCCTGGATCGCCGGACCAACCGCTCCGGCGGAATGTGCATTTAGCGATGTGACGACCATAGGAGCGGCCCGGCGAACCGTGTTTGTCCCATCGGAGCAAATGCCGGAGCCCGGCTCCTCCGCCATGTCAGGGTGCTTCGGTAGCTTGGAGGCAGGATGAAATCGTTTCGAACACTTCTGGTGATGGTGGCCCTGGGCGCCCTCGGGACGGCCGTGGCGTTGTCCCCTTCCACAGATGCCGACGCCAAGGCCGGACACCCGCCAAAAGGCCCACTCAAGGGCTGGGTCAAGGGCTTTACGATCACCGAGTACTACCCGGCCTCGGAGAGCTGGTTCGCGGGGCCCAAGAAGACTTTCCCCGGAATCGCCGGCAAACACCGCGTCTCCTGGCTGCTCAGCGCCTACGGCGTCTCGATGGAGGGCGACGGCTGGAGTTCGAGCTGGACCGGCCCCGGTTCCAAGTGGGCCTCGTGGCAGGGAGGCAGCGATGGCTGGATCAACTCGAAGGGCAGAAGGACCTCGCCCGGAGGCCCTCTCGGCTGGACGAACGGCTCTCCCGCCTGGCTCGGCTGCGGCTGGAAGAACAAGAAGGGCAAGTGGACCTTTCCGGGCAACTTCCTGTCCCGGGGGGCCGAGGCGAAGTGGGCCAACGGGAAGCCGAAGCACTGGGTCGGCTGCCCCAATACCTCCTTCGGGTACTCCCACAGCACATCCTTGCGATTCTGGAACAGCGTCGCCGTCGACCCGGGCCTTTTCCCGCGCGGCCGGACCTGGTTCTATGTCCCGGCATACAGGAACACCCGCTGCAACGGCTGGTTCCGCGCCGATGACACCGGCGCGGCGATCTCAGGCCTCCACCTCGACATCTACCGGCCTCCGCCCTCAGGACCGACCGGAGGCCACTCCGCCTTTGGCAAGAAGGTCCTGATCAAGCGCGGCAGCAAGCCGAAGAACGACCCCTGCAAGTAGCGAGCCGGCCCGCGATCCGCGGGGTGGTCCCGAAAGCGCGTTGGAACGGACCAACCCCAAGTAGTCGAGTCACCCCACACACCGAAGGACGCCACCGTCCCGCCCAAGCGTCACATACCGACGCCAAAGCGGGACGGTGCGGCCCTTCCGGTGCAGTTGTTCCGGCCCAAATCGCGCAATCACCCCGAGCTGAGGAAGTGAGAGTGGGTAGTTGCTTCGCCTTGGGAATCGGGCGGGTCAGATGAACGCTGAGCCGCGGGTGATCAGGTTCTCGTAGAGCTTCTCCTGGATCGTCTCGCGGACCTGTTCTGAGATGTCGAAGACGAGGCCCTTGTCCTCGGCGGCCTCGGGGCCGTGGCCGGAGAGGTCGATCGGCTCGCAAAACTCGATCCGCCAACGCGAGGGCAGAGGGATCAGGCCGAGCGGGCCGAGCCAGGGGAAGGTCGGGGTCAGCGGCACAAAGGGAGCGCCCGCCAGCTTCGCGAGCACCTGTGACTCGCCGATCTTCGGGTAGATCTCCTCCGCGCCGACGACAGCGACGGGGATGATCGGCGCGCCGGTCCGCAGGGCGACTTCGACGAAACCTCCGCGGCCGAAGCGGCGAAGTCGATAGCGATCCGAAAATGGCTTGCCGGTGCCCTTTGCTCCCTCGGGAAAGACCATCACCAGCTGATCCTGCTCGAGCAGGCGGGTCGCGTTGTACGGATTTGCCGGCACACCGCCGAACCTGCGCAGGAAGTAGCTGAGGAAGGGCAACTCGAAGGCCCAGTTGAGGATCATCGGCCTGGTCCACCGCGGAAGCGGGTGCTCGCGCATGATCCCGATGCCGATCATCGTCGCGTCGAATGGAAAGACCGAGCCCGAGTGATTGGCGACGAGCAACCCGCGGCCATGCGAGGGAACGTTCTGGACACCCACCGTCTGAACCCGCCACCAGGTGTCGTAGAGAAATTCGAAGATCGGATAGGCCGCCTCGGCGAACTCCTCGTCGAAGCCCCACTCGTCCTCCTGATACTCACCGGACATGCGGCGGGCAATCGCGCCAAGTGAGTCGCGAAGGCCTTTCGGCAACACCTCGGCCGCCCGCTCTGCGGCGGCGATCGGCTCGAGGCCGTGGTCGAGGCCGAGCCGGAGGTCGGAGAGAAACCTGACCAGCGCCGCAGAGATGCCGGTCAATCCGGCGGCACCGCTCACTTGATATCCCTGCTCACGGGGGCCCCGGGAATGGAGTCATCTGACTCTGCGGCCTCGCTCACCCGGTCCTTGGACTCGGCGGCCCAATCGGCAACCGTGCGGGGATGAAGCGAGGGAACAAGGCGCCTGCCCCTGGTCGACTTGGCGATGAAGTCCCGGATCGCCTCCTCGGCGTTGTAGCGAGGCTGATACCCGACCTCTTCCTTGAGCCTGGTGTTGTCGCAGCCGCGGCCATATCGGAGCAGGCGCAGACCGTCGTTGTAGAGATCGGCGGAGCCGAGGCTGCGGCCGAGCTGGCCGAACACCGACCTCGTCAGTCGCATCGGCATCGGCACCGCGGGTCGGCCGGAAAGCCGGATGATCCGGCTAAGCGAGATGGCGCCGTCGGGGGCGACATTGACCGGGCCCCTGACCGGGTTGCGGACCGCCGCCGCAAGAGCTCCGGTCGCGTCGGTCTCATGCAGGAGCTGGAGTCTTGGATCAAATCCGAGCTGCGTCGGGATGACCGGAAGGCTGAGGTATCTGGCCAGTGGCTGGTCCAGATCCGGGCCGATCTCGGGCTGGAAGCGGAGCATGCAGCAGTCGATCTTCTTGTGGCGGCGGGCAAAATTCTCGAAGTAGCTCTCGAGTTCTCCGATGTCCCGCTGGAAACGGGTCTTGAGAGGATTGCGCCGGGCCATGTCCTCGGTGAAGAAGGAGGGTGCGGCTGCCTCGCTCCCGTAGATCGCCGCCGAGCCTCGGGCGACGATCGCCTTCAGCGTCGGCGCCTTTTCACAGGCGGCGAGAAGCTGGAGGGTCCCGATCACGTTGATGTCGTGAAGTGCCCGGGCCGGCTTGTCCTCCTCTGGGTACCAGATGATCCCGCAGTGGACCAGCACCTCCGGGTCGAGGGTGGGCAACAACCTCGAGATGACCGGCTTGCGGATGTCGGCCTCGACGAACTCGGTCCGATCGAGCTCGAGCGAAGGCTCCCGCGTGTCGATGCCGATGATCGCCGAGACATCGGGATCCCGCTCGAGCAGCCGGGCCAACTCGGCACCCCAGTGGCTGGCGACACCGACAATCACCACACGGCGGCCGCCAGCCGCCTTACGGCGCCCCTGAATCGCCATCTCTAACCCTTAACCTTAGCCTTAGACTGAAGCCTGGAAACCTTCTTGGCAAGCCGGATGTTTGCCTTCTCGAGTTCAGCGACACGGTCCTCGAGCTCACGAAGGTCCTCATGAGACGCGAGCCTGATCCCCTCGATTGCATCGACCAGTCTGGCGACCGCGCCGCTGGAAACCTCTCGTGCCTCGCTGCCGCGGCGGGCGAGGTCCTCCCTGGCCTCCTGGCTGCGACGCGCAATATCGCTCCCGCGCTTCGAGACCTCATCGAGAAGATCCCGGCCGCGACCGGTGTTCTCGGCGGCGGATCCGGCGGTCGCCGCGGTCGCGGCGAGAGTCCGCTCGATTGCGGTCCGGAGCTTCTCGCTCAGGTTGCCCGGGTCTCTGTTCTCGTCATTTTCATTGCTGCTCTCCATATACAGAGCTTAGAGGCTCCAATATGGTCACGATTGATGCCACGTCGCCTCCGCCCAAGTGAAGCCTTCGCTGCCGATGCAATTCTGACCGGAGACCCGGGACGCGCGATGATGCTCGCACAGGAACTGACCAGCGATCCGAAGATGAGCAATCACGCTCGCGGACTCTGGGGATATACGGGAATCGGCCCGAGCGGCAGAGCCCTGACGGTCCAATCAACCGGAACCGGCGCTCCGAGCGCGGCGATCGTGCTCGAGGACCTTTTCGATCTCGGCGTCCGGCGCGCGATCCGGATCGGGACCTGCCAGGCGCTTGATGCCGATCTCGAACTCGGGACCCTGATCGTGGTCGAGTCCGCGGCAGCGCGCGATGGGGTCAGCCGATCCCTGGGCGTCGGCGATGAGGTCTTCCCCGACCCGGCCCTGCTCGCGGAGCTGAGCGATGTCGGACGGGTCGAGAAGACGGCCAGCTCCGACATGCACGTCAGTGGCACCACGGAACGCGACGGTCTCCTGCATCCGGAGGGCCCGGTCGCAACCGACCTTCAGAGCGCGGCACTGATGGCGATCGGTCAGAAGCTCGGCGTTGCCGTTGCGGTGCTGCTCATCGTCTCCGAGATTGCCTCCGAGGAGAGAATCAGCGACGATGCGCTCGAGCTGGCCGCCAAGCGCGCCGGGCACGCCGCCCTGGACGTACTCTCAACCTAAAGTAGAGCCTTAGGTACTAGGCCTTGCGGGTCCTCGGGGCTCTCGGCGCTTTTGCCTGCTTCGCGGCCTTTGCAGGCTTTGCCCCGGCGGCGAGCTGACTCCGCAGCTCGGCAATCTCGCGGCCCATCCGGTCGATCTGGCGCTCTGCATCCTCGATCCGATCGTTTGCGACCCGGATCCGGCGCTCCAGGCGCTCGACATCGGTGATCGAAGGCAGGCTCAGCGCGCCCATCGCGGCCTGTTGGGCAACCTGTGCCTTCTCGCGGGCGCCGAAGGCTGCGGAGAGAGCCTGGTTGAAGACCGGATTCTCGAGCAGGGCCTCGGCGAGATCGCCGATCGCCTGCCCTCCCTTCGCCTGAACACGGTCACGGATTCCGGAATCGTTCGAGATTTCCTCACTCATAAACCGGCAGCGTATACAACCGGCGGCGGGCGTCTGGGTCCCGGAGAAGCAGGCGGCCGGGGGATCCCAGAGCCCGGAAGGAGATCGTTGAGCCACGGTTAATGCCTGCAACGAGCAGGGGTTCCCGCCCCTTTCCTCGGTAGGTTTCAGAGTGGTGCAGAACCAGTTGCACAGGGAGGAAGCAATAACCAGTGCGCCCCTGCCTTCATTGGCGGGTGCGAGAAGGGCCGATTTCGCGTCGGCCACAGA
>JBBQZL010000053.1:0-13591 GCA_038207745.1 Solirubrobacterales bacterium | reverse complement strand
CGGCGTCAGCACCCAGGAGGTCGGTGGGCCGCAGGCTCGCCGACCTCTTCCATGGGCGCCGCCGCCTCCAGGTGGCGGCGCTTCTGGCTGGGCCGGTCGGATGGCTGGTGATCGGCTATCTCGGCTCGCTCGCGATCATGCTGGTCACCTCTTTCTGGCACCTCGGCGAACTGAGCGGCCAGGTCGAGCAGGGCTTCAGCCTCGACAACTTCAAGACACTCATCGAGGAGCCGGTCTACAGGACGATCGCGGGCCGCACCCTGGCGATCGCCGGGCTGGTCACGATCACAGACATCGTCCTCGCCTTCCCGATCGCCTTCTACATGGCGAAGATCGCGAAGCCCAAGATGCGCTCGCTGATGGTCGTGGCGGTGCTGCTGCCACTCTGGTCGAGCTACCTGGTCAAGGTCGGCGCCTGGCGCCTGATGCTGTCGGAAGACGGCGCGATCAATTGGGCACTCGCGCCATTTGGGCTCAGTGGCCCCGGATACGGGACGACGGCCGTATGGCTGGTGATGAGCTACATGTGGCTGCCGTACATGATCATCCCGATCTACGCCGGTCTCGAACGAATACCGAACTCGATTCTCAACGCCTCCGATGACCTCGGCGCCAAGCCGATCCGCACCTTCCGCCGCGTGATCCTGCCGATCGTCTTCCCGGCGGTGGTCGCCGGCTCGATATTCACCTTCTCGCTGACCCTTGGCGACTACATCACCCCGGCAAATGTCTCCTCCACACAGTTCATCGGCAACGTCGTCTACGCGAACTTCGGTGACAACCTGCCGTTGGCCGCCGCCTTCACCACTGTGCCGATCATGATCATGGTTATCTACCTGCTGGTCGCGAGACGACTTGGCGCCTTCGAGCACGTCTGATCATGCGCGTCTCACCGACGACAAGAAACCTGCTCCGGGTCGGCGTTGCGATAACGCTCGCCTTCATCTACATCCCCCTGATCATCATCCTGCTGTACGCGCTCAACCCGGCGAAGACGCTGGTCTGGCCTCCGGCGAGCCTCACCCTCGAGTGGTTCCCCAAGGCAATCCAGGACCAGAGTGCACGCGAGGCCTTCGTCAACTCACTCAAGGTCGGGGTCGCATCGACGATCGTCGCGCTGACCCTCGGAACCCTGGCCTCGCTGGCCGTCTCCAGGCACCGGTTCTTCGGCCGCGAGACGATCTCGTTCCTCGTCCTGATCCCGATCGCGCTTCCCGGCATCGTCACCGGCATCGCGCTGAATGCAACCTTCGTCCAGGTGCTGGGCGTCGATCTGACCCTGTACACCGTGATCGTAGCCCATGCGACCTTCTGCATCGTGATCGTCTTCAACAACGCGATTGCCAGGTTGCGCCGGATGTCGACCTCATTCGAGGAGGCGTCGGCCGACCTTGGCGCGACCCCGTGGATGACCTTCCGGCGCATAACCCTGCCCAACATGCGCTCCGCGCTTGCGGCCGGTGGGCTGCTGGCATTCGCGCTGTCATTCGACGAGATTGTGGTCACCAACTTCACGATCGGGGCCGGGGAGAAGACCCTTCCGATCTGGATCTTCAATGTCCTGTTCCGGCCCAACGAGCCGGGCAAGGTCTACGCCGTCGCGGTGATCGCGATCGCCCTCTCGATGATCCCGGTCTACTTCGCGAACCGCCTCACCCGCGATGAGGCCGCCTCCGGTGCCTCGGGGGCGACAGGCGGCGGGCCGGCGCCCGGGCCGACGGCTGTTCCCTAGCAGCTGACCAGCCAACCCCGGTAGTAGATCGACACGGAGATGCTGCCGCCGGCGTGATACGCGAGCGCTCCGCCGGCCGAGATCGCACAGCGGCCGGGATGATTGAAGGGGAGCTTCGGGCGGCCCACCAGCTTCCGCGACTTGCCGTAGATACCTCCGGCCCGCGTCCGGTAGCTGCCGTTCTTCCTGCAGCTCACGGTCCGGCGCCCGAAGATCTCCTTGCGGGCCGAACGGCAACCAATCGCAATTCGCCACATTTCAGGCGCGGTGATTCACCGCGCCGCCAGGCGGTCTTCAGATTCCCCCGGCGTCCGCGGTACGGCCGTTGGCCGGCATCGTCGCCAGATAGGAGATCGTCGCCTCACGGGCGCGGGAGATGCGCGTCTTGGTCTGGGAGGTGTCACTGAGCAGAAGCCTCGACGGTTCCGCCGGAGGCGGGACCGGGTCCCCGGTGGGAAGCACGTGCATTGCGACGTCTTCCGGCACCATCTTCAACTCGTCGAGTGCACGATGGCGTCGACTGATCTCGAAGGCGACCGCGCCGACCTCCCAGGCGTTTGCCGGGGAGATCAACGCCTCCTCGATGCCACCGACCTGGAGCACGAAGATCGTTGTCGCCCCAAGTTCCACCGCGCGCCCGATCGGGATGCTGTGGATCAACCCGCCATCGAAGAAGTGCTCACCATCGAGTTCGACCGGGGGAAGCAGGCCGGGGATCGCGCAGGAGGCGAGGATCGCCTCCACGAGCGGCCCGCTGTCGAACCATCGCCCGGTTGCGCGCTCGACCGAGGCCGCGACGCACTGGAACTCCGTTGTCAGCTCATCAAAGTCCCCGAAGCCGAGTGCCTTCCGGGTCAGAAGGGCAAGCGACTCGTTGCCCTGGACATGCGTCTTCGAACGCGCAAGCGAGGTCAATGTCCGCAGTGATGAGCCTCCGGGCACCGGAGATGCGGCGAGTTTCGACCAGAGGCGGTGGAGGCGCTCAACTCCCTCCTCACCTGGGTGTGCGGCGATCACTGCGCCGTTGAGGGCACCGATCGAGGTGCCGAGAATCAGGTCCGGCTCAACCCCGGCCTCCAGCAGAGCCTGGAGCATGCCGACCTCGGCTGCCGCGTACATCCCGCCACCGCCAAGCACGAATGCGATCGGCCCAATCTGATTCTCGGACACCTATCCGACCGGTTTCCCGATCTTGAGTTCGGCGATCGCGGCATCGATCTGACGCTCGACAGCGGCCAGCGAGGCGCTGTCTGCTGCGGCTGTGCGGGCGATCAGCTCCGTCAGCCTGACTTCGGGCCGGTCTATCGACCCGGCAAGGGAATTGATCTCCGCGGTTGCCGCGTCGCCGGTCGCGGCGGCGGCCTGGTCAACCTGGTCGAGGTACCCCGAGGCCTTTGTGCCCAGGACGTTGAGCCGCGCACGCAGCCCTGCGTCCGAAGCCTGTCGCGCTGCCTCCGCGATCACCGCGACAGCGCCGAGGTAGAGGCCCGCGCGCTCGAGATGGTCCCGCTGTTCGGCCTCCCTCGCCTGTCTATTCGCCGTATTCACCGCAGCGGCCGCCTTGATCTCGAGCATTGCGTTCCTCAGGTAGTTGAAGCCCTGGAGATATTGAAACTCGGCGCTTGCATCGGCTGACCTGGACTTGAACTCGGATGCCGACCCGGCCTCATTTGCCCCGGCCGCGAGATTCGCCAAATGCGCCAGATCCAGTCCGGACGGCACCGACCCGGCGACCGGGGGGACCGCAGGCAGGCCAGGCGCCGCCGTAGCGCCACCCTGCCCACCGAGCGACGGCGGAATCAGGTCGGGAACCGTGGCCCCTGACGCGGAAACACCCGCGGAGTCGTCCCGGTTGCGTTGGTTCAGCTCATATCCAAGGAGTCCGCCTACCACCAACACACACAGAAAAAGGGTGACCGAGCTAAGCGTTCGCATCCCGGCAACGATATACCGGGGACCGCGCGTTGCCCTACTCTTGACTGATCAGGCGGCAATCAGGGAAATCTGGGCCGAGCGCGGCGGAGAGCGTGATCTTTGAACCTGTCCCGGGTTCAACAAGTATGCCCGGGAAACCGATTACCGATTGAGATGACTCCTCCCAGCCTCAAGACCCGCATCCTGGTCGGGACCGCATTGCGGTCCCAGCCTGATCGCCGCCTGGTTGCCCTGGCCCGCGAAGGACATCTGCCCGCGATCGAAGAGGCGGCAAGGAGATACAGGACGGAGCTGGTCCAGTATGCGGCGACGATCGTCCCGGCCGATCGTGCCGACGATGTCGTCCAGGACTCGATAACCAAGGCGCTGCCCTCGATCCGCGGCGGTGATGATGAGCTTCAATTGCGGCCCTGGCTCTACGCAATCGTCCGGAACACGGCGCTCAACAACCTCCGCGATGCGGGTCCCAGGCTCGAGCATCTGGATGAGCAGATTGACCGGGTTGAGCAACCCCCTGAGGCATTCGAGCGCCAGGAAGACCTGCGAGATATCGTCGCCCGGATGAATGAGCTTCCGCTGTTGCAGCGCGACGCGCTGGTCAAGCGGGAGATGGAGGGCATGAGCCACTCCGAGATCGGTGGTGCTCTTGGCGTCACCGTTGCGGCTGCGCGTCAACTGATCCATCGCGGGCGCTCGACCTTGCGCACCGGGATCGGAGCGCTGATCCCGATGCCGATTCTCCGTCAGCTTGTCGAAGGTGTCGACGGCAGTGGAGTCGCCATGGGCACCGCAACCGCAACGGGCGGCGTGATTGCGACAAAGGCAGCCATTGTGCTGATCGCCGCCGGTGGAGTGATGACAGCTGGGGTGGCGCTCAACCGGCACGCGCACGATCCCGCGGATGCCAGGACCGTGGCCGCCGGGAAGACCACGCCCGCGGTCGGCGGCGACAACCCGACCTCGGCAATCGCGCTCGCGGGTGGCTCGGGCAGCTCGGCCAGGGGCTCCGGCCCCGGCCGTGGGAGCGACATCAAGGGTGGGTCCGCCGGCACGGACGGCAGCAGCGGGGACAGCTCATCCAATCTCACGGTCGGCGGCACCCCGGGAACATCCAAGTCAGACGACGGCAGCGCCGGCCAGGGCACCAATTCCGGCTCGGGCGGCGGTGAGCATCAGGGCAGCGGTTCAGGGCATCACCCCCCGGCGGCCGACGACGGCCACCACACTGGGCCGGCGGTCTCTGGAAACGGTGGATCCGGTGGCTCGGAAGGCGACGATTCCGGTGAGTCTGGCGACAGCCACAGCGGGTCCGGTGGAAAGGCCCCGAGCGGATCCGGCACCGTTGCAAAGCCTCCACCGGCGTCCAAGTCGCCCGAGAAGATCGATGCCGAGTCCGGCTCCGGCCCTTCTGTCTCCTCAGGTTCCACACATCATGAGGACAATTCAGATCCGGTTCGTGATCTTGGCGACTCCCTCGGGTTTCAGTAGCAACCGACCAACAGACACGCCGGTCAGTCAGCCGTCCAGGATCGCTGCTGCCGATTCAAGTTCGACTGCAGGCGTCCGAAGGAGACCCATGAACTCAACAGACTCGAATTGCACACCCGCGCAGAGATTCCGGTTGATCAGACTGGCATTCGCCCTATCCCTCGGCATCTTGGCGATCTTCGCACTGCCAAGCATTGCTGCAGCGAAGGACAAGAACCACGACCGGCTGCCGGATCGCTGGGAGAATCGCCACAATCTCACCCTGAAGGTCAAGCAGACCAGGCGTGACCAGGACCGCGACGGGCTCAGGAATCTTGGTGAGTTCAAGGCCGGGACCAACCCGCGCAAGGCCGATACCGATAACGACGGGGTCGAGGACGGCGATGAAAATGCCGGCACGATCACCTCATTCGACGGCACCACGCTGACGATCAAGCTGTTTGACGGCACGACGATCAGCGGAGAGGTCACCGACGAGACCGAGGTCAATTGCGGTTGCAGCGGTCACCACGGTGAGCCCGCAGAGGCCGAGGATGATCCTGCAGAGGAAGACAACAGCGGCGATCACAGCGCCAGCCGGGATCGCGGTCGCGGCCACGAGGGTGGCGGTGCCGAGGACCCAGGTGCAGAAGACCCGGGTGCCCCCTCCTGCAGTGTCGACGATCTGATCGAAGGCGCAAAGGTCGAGCAGGCGACACTCAGGATCAGCTCAGGTGGAGCGGTCTTCGAGGAGGTCGAGTTGGCTCCGGCTGACCCGACCGCGTAGTCCCGGACAGCAGTCATGGATGTACAGGAAAGGCGGCCGGCCGGCCGCCTTTCCTGCGTGCTGGATCCCGGCAATCCCGACCTGGACCGGGATCAGTCGAGGTTGATCATCACGTGCTTGACCTGGGTGTAGTCCTCGAGGGCATACATCGACATGTCCTTGCCGTAGCCGGACTGCTTGTAACCGCCGTGGGGCATCTCCGAGGCCATCGTGATGTGGTCGTTGATCCAGACGGCTCCGAAATCAAGCGCGTTGGCAACCCTCATCGCGCGACCGATATCGCGAGTCCACACCGAAGACGCGAGGCCGTAGCGGGTTCCGTTGGCCCACTCGATCGCCTTCGCCTCATCGCTGAAGCGCTGAACGGTCATCACCGGACCAAAGATCTCGTTCTGGACCATGTCGTCGTCCTGCTGAAGCCCGGCAACGACGGTCGGCTCGAAGAAGAACCCGGGTCCTTCAGGCTCCTTGCCCCCGGTGACCACCTCGACGTGGTCGGGCTTGCGCTCGAAGAAGCCCTCGATCCGCTCCTGCTGGCGGGCGGAGTTGACCGGACCCAGGGTCGTGTCGGCGCTGTTCAGGTCGCCCATCACGTAGCCCTTGGCCTGCTCAACGAGACCGCTGACAACATCGTCATAGACCGCGTCACCGGCGAGGATCCGGCAGGCCGCGGTGCAGTCCTGACCAGCGTTGTAGAGGCCACAACCCGCGATCGTCTCCAAGGCGCTCTCGAGGTCGGCATCGTCAAAGACCACCACCGGCGCCTTGCCGCCCAACTCGAGATGGACGCGCTTCAGCGAGTCCGCCGCCGCCCTGGCGATCCACTTGCCGGTCTCGGGTGATCCGGTCAGCGAGACCATCGAAACTTCGGGGTGGGTGACCAGGGCTGAACCCGCTGGATTGCCGTGTCCGCCGATGTAGTTCGCAACTCCCCTGGGTAGAATCTCCGCGCTGATCTCGGCGAGGATCTTGAGGGTGCTGACCGGAGTTGACTCGGCGGGCTTGAGGACAAGCGTGTTGCCGGTCGCAAGGGCAGGCCCGATCTTCCAGATAGCCATCATCATCGGGTAGTTCCACGGGGTGATCTGACCGACCACGCCGATCGGCTCACGCCGGATCATCGAAGTGCGACCCTCGGCGTATTCACCCGCGGCCTTGCCGTCCATGACACGGCCAGCCCCAGCGAAGAAACGCAGATTGTCGGCGGCGAAGGCAATCTCGTCCTCGAAGAAGGTCTGGCGCGGCTTGCCCGCGTCGGCGGACTCGAGATCGGCCAGCTCCCCGGCGTGCTCCTCAAGACGATCGGCAAACCTGATCAACAGTCCCGCGCGCTCGGCGGGGGTGGTCACCGACCAGGAATCGAAGGCCCGCTTGGCCGCCGATACCGCCCGGTTCACGTCCTCCTCTCCCGAGAGCGGCGACTCGGCGAACACCTCGCCCGTCGACGGGTTCACAACGTCCTCGCCGGCGCCATCCATGGGGTCGACGAACTCGCCGTCGATCATGTTCTGCAGCTTCAACCTGGTTGCGACCGCCATATCTCTCCTCCGTTGCTGACGCGCTGTCTGAAACCACCGCTCGCCCTGCCCAGGCTTGGATCAGGCTGCGAACCCAAGTGCCTCTGCGACCGGCGTATATGGCATTCCCACATCTGCCGCAACCGCCTCATGGGTGACCTTGCCCGCAGCCACGTTTACGCCGGAAAGCAGCGACGGGATCTTCCGGAGCGCCTCCTCGAGCCCGAGATCCGCCAGCGCGACCGCGTACGGCATGGTCGCGTTGGTGAGCGCATATGTCGCGGTGATCGGTACAGCTCCCGGCATGTTGGCAACGCAGTAGTGGGTGATCCCCTCGACCACGAAGGTCGGGTCACCGTGGGTTGTCGGCTTCGACGTCTCGAAACAGCCTCCCTGGTCGATCGCGACATCGACGATCACCGCACCGGGCTTCATCAGCGTCAATTGCTCACGGTTGATCACAAACGGTGCTTTCGCCCCGTGGACGAGAACGGCTCCGATCACGAGATCAACCCGCGGCAACAATTCCTCGATCGCAAGGGTGTTCGAGAAGACCGTCGAGCAGTTTCCCTGAAGATCGACCTCGAGCTCGCGCAGCCGCTCGATCGACCTGTCGAAAACATAGACATCGGCACCCATCCCGATCGCGATCGCCGCAGCGTTGGCGCCAACCGATCCGCCGCCTATCACCATCACCGTCGCCGCTG
Source organism: Solirubrobacterales bacterium (assembly GCA_038207745.1). Lineage (GTDB taxonomy): Bacteria > Actinomycetota > Thermoleophilia > Solirubrobacterales > 70-9 > JBBQZL01. The sequence continues at coordinate 5,446 of JBBQZL010000053.1, read as the reverse complement.
CGACGCCTGGGACACCCCCGAGAAGCACTCCGCGACCGCCGAGCGGCTTCTCGAGCATGAAAGCGCCTGCCTGCGTCGCGATCTTGCCGGCGATCTCGCTCATCGGGGCAAGCAGCGGCAGCCCGCCTTTCTCGTCCCGAACCGTCTCATAGGCAACGCAGGTTGCGCCGGACTCGCAGAGACCCCTGGTCAGAACAGGTGCCGGCGCCAGGTGGAGATAGGTGAAGAGCAGCTGACCGGGGCTGAGCATCGCAACCTCGGACTCCTGTGGCTCCTTGACCTTGATGATCATTTCGGCTTCGGCGAAGACCGAAGCGGCATCGGGAAGGATCCGGGCGCCCTGCGCCTCATAGTCGGCGTCGGTGATCGCACTTCCGATTCCCGCGCCTGTTTCGATTACGACATCCTGGCCGCGATCGGCCATCTCCCGGACGCCGGCCGGAGTCAGCGCAACCCGATACTCGTCGTTCTTGATCTCCTTCGGTACTCCGACCCTCATATGCCCACCATCTTTCTGATCATCGTGACGGTCAACCAACAAGCTCTCTGGCCCTCAGGGCCAGCCAGAATTCGATCCGGTCATGCGCCCTCGAGAGGTCGCGACCCGTCAACTCCTCCACCCGGCGCATCCGGTACCTGAGGGTGTGTCGGTGGCAGTAGACATCCTTTGCCGCCCGCTCCCATTGGCCGTTGTGCTCGATGAAGGACTCGAGCGAGCGGACCAGCTCTCCCCCGTACTCGGACTCCCCGGACTCGATCGGCCCGAGGACGCTCTCGTGGTAGAAGCGCAGCGCGTGGTCGTCCTGGACCGAGAGCAACAGCGTGAAGGCGCCGAGATTCTCCCAGGAGGCGACATCGGGGGCGCTTCCATTCTGAAAGGAGACCACCTCGAGCGCGCAGCGCGCTTCGTGAAACGAGCGCCGCAGCGCATCCGGTGGTGCCGCGCGACTCGCCGATGCGCTGATCCCGGGCAGTTCCCCGATCATCGACTCGCGGACTCTTCGCGCGATCTCGATCGGTTCGCGTCCGGTTGCGTCGACCACGGCACAGAGCAACTGCCTGCCGCGGCTCTTGTGCGTGGCGACCAGCGCAGGGCATCCCACCTCGGTGAGAGCGCGCTCGAGCACCACCACTGCCGCCGGCGGATCCTCGACCGCGAAAACTAGGACCGCAGCACTGTCGCCGATCCCGAACGGCTCGAGCCGACGTCGAAGCTCAACCGAATCGAGCTTTCCGCTCAGCGCTCCGGCGAGTACGTCACCGGCCAGCCTCCGCTCTGTCTCGGAGACGACCCTGCGGCGCATCAACTCGAGCGCGACCACCGCGACCGTCTGCTGCAGGATCAGTCGCTCGTAGTCACCAAGCCCGCCGGTGTCACGGACAATCACGACCCAGGCCTGCGGAGGTCCGCCGCCCGGTGAGATCACGGGGTGCGCGAGGGCCCGGCCCTCGATCAATTCACCTGACGGCACAAAGGGGCGACCGTCCTTACTGTGACCGGCTACCTGCTCGCCAATCGCCCTCTCCTCATCGTCGGAGATCTGATGCCGGAAGCCCCGCCTCGCCAATACCGCTCCCCGTGGGTCGAGAAAGATCGCTATGCCGCCCGCCGCCGAGGCAACAGTCGCCGCAATTTCGCCGAGACCACGCTCCTCCAGCACCAATCGCTCCAGCTTTCGCTGCACCGCGATGCCGCGCTGCAGAACCTCGTGCTGATCGTTGATCAGGCGTGAGAATGCTCTTTCGGTCAGCGCGATGAACGGCACCGAGTAGGGGACCTCAAACACCGGGAAACCCTGCTTCTCAGCCTCCTGGGTCAACGCCTTCGGGACCTTCCTATGGTCAAACCCGGTGCCGAAACCGATCCCGGCAAGGTTATGACGGACCAACCTCTTTACGTACGCGCGCTGTTTGGCGGGCGTGTCGAGCGGGATTCCCGTGGTCAGCATCAACTCTCCGCCAGACAGGAAGGGTGTCGGATCTTCCAGCTCGGAGATGTGCACCCAACGCACCGGGCTGTCGATCGCGGATCCGCCCGCGATCGACGAGAGGCCGAGATCCTCTACCAGGCTCTGGACGGTCAACATCAGCTGCTCACGATTTCCCCCGGGAGCCGAACCCGACGCTCAGTTGCGCATCCTCTTCCCGGCCTCCGTCAGGACTTCCTCGAGCACCGCGTGGATCTCCTCGAATTGCTCGGTATCGGAGATCAGAGGTGGCGCCAGTTGGATCACCGGGTCACCACGATCGTCCGCGCGGCAGATCAAGCCACGCTCATAGAGCGCCCCGGAGAGGTAGCCGCGCAGCAGCGTCTCGCACTCCGCCTCGTTGAACGTCTCCTTGGTGTCCTTGTCCTTGACCAACTCGATCGCGTGGAAGTAGCCGGCACCGCGTACCTCGCCGACGATCGGCAGGTGGGAGAGAGATTCGAGCATCGAGCGAAACTCGCCCTCCTTCTGGAGCACATGCCCGGGAAGGTTCTCCCGCTCCATGACATCGAGGTTGGCAAGCGCCATCGCGGCGACGACGGGATGGCCTCCGAAGGTGAAGCCGTGCGCAAACGAGTTGTCGCCCTCGAGGAAGGGCTCGGCCAGCCTATCGGAGGCGATCATCGCTCCCATCGGCGCATAAGCCGAGGTCAGGCCCTTGGCCACGGTGATGATGTCGGGCTGATATCCAAAGCGATCGCAGCCGAAATTGTGGCCGAGGCGACCCCAGGCGCAGATCACCTCATCTGAGATCAGCAGTACATCGTGGCGATCGCAGATCTCGCGGACACGCTGGAAGTAGCCCTCGGGCGGCACAAAACAGCCTCCCGCATTCTGCACCGGCTCGAGGATCACCGCCGCAACGGTTTCGGCCGATTCGAACTCGATCCGCCGCTCGATCTCATCTGCGGCCCAGAGCGGATCGCGGTCGTCAGGCCAGCGGTAGGAGTTGGTGTTCGTGACGTGGCAGCCGCCAGGTGCAAGCGGCTCGAACTGTGCTCGGAGATCGGGGATGCCGGTGGCGGAAAGCGCTCCCAGCGTGGTGCCGTGATAGGCGATCTCGCGTGCGATCACCTTATGCTTCTGTCCCTTTCCGTTCAGCCGGTGGAAGTTGCGGGCAAGTTTCAGAGCGGATTCGACCGCCTCGGACCCGCCATCGGTGAAGAAGACCCGATTCAGGTCCCCCGGGGCAAGCGACGCAATCCTCGCGGCGAGTTCGATCGCACGGGGATGGGCATAGCTCCAGAGCATGAAGAAGTCGAGCTCGGCAACCTGGGTGGCAGCGGCCTCGCCGATCTCGGCGCGGCCGTGACCGGCGTTACAGCAGAAGAGGCCGGAGAGACCGTCAAGATAGCGCTTGCCCGCCTGGTCATAGACGTAGCAGCCCTCGGCCCGGCTGATGATCGGGATCGGGCTGTCCTCGTAGGATCCGATCCGTGAGAAATGCATCCATAGGTGGCGTTTGGCGAGCTCCTGGAGACTCGCTTCCGTTGCTTCTTGGCTGTTGGTGGCGATGGCCATCTCGGTCTTCTCCTCATCCTCAGGGTGTCAGGGTCAACTGCCCGCTCGGCAAGTGGCGCTGCGGCGGCCGTCGTTCGACATTATGGACAACCGTAGATCCCATTCTGCCCGATTGCAACTGTACCGACGGTCAAGTTCCCAATTCTGATTTGTACTGATTGGAGTATGGGTCCCGGGACTCTGCTGGACGTTGTCCACATCGTCGCTTGCAAATTGCGGAAGCCGAGAATAGCGACGGCGCCAGCCACCGCCGAGAGGCAACTGGTTTCGACGAGGAGAAGTCGAATGGGGAGCAGTTCGTCATCCGAGCCGCCTCGCGCGGCAGCGGTCGAAAGCGAGGGCGACAAGGGGCTGAAGTCAGGTGCACTTGGCTTCATGTCCACCGTCGTGATCGGCATCGGCATCGGCTCGCTGCTGGTCGGTATCCTCCTGATGCTGATCCGGGAGCGCATGCACCCGGAGTTCTTCGAGCGCAAGTCAAAGACCGAAGTGCCGGGCTCACTCGAGTCGCACCCGGCGCGGATCGGCGGTGAGGTTCGTGACCTCGATGAGGCACTGCAGCCACGGGGCCGGGAGGCGACCCACAAGGCCGAGGAGCAGGCCAAGGCCGCCGGCGTCAGGACGGAGACCCTGATCATCAAGGCGAATCTATCGACAGCTCTCTCCGAGCTCGCCAACGAACGGGGGGCGAGGTGCATAATCGTCAGCGGATACGGGGAGCGCCCGGTGACCGGTGTGATCCTCGGCTCGGCCCCGCACAAGCTGCTCCACATCACGACCGTTCCCGTGGTCGTCGTACCCGTCGAGACCTGGCCCGGGCTCAATCCGGCAGGTGGACGTTGCCCTCGGCAATGATCTCAACCCTGCCCGCAACCACGACCCGTTCATCGCAGATCGTGCAATCGAGTTGACTGGGGCGGCCCATTGTCACCCCCTGGGTGACCGTGAGCCCGGCGATTCCTAGCCGCTTCGCGGCCAGGGCAAGCAGCGGCCCGGCAGCCGATCCCGTCGCTGGATCCTCGGCGAGACCAGTCGGGTTTACGAAGAATCCACGTGCATCCGACCTCCCGAAATCGACGTCGACCGCTGCCAGATAGAGGGTCGCACAACCGTATTCTTCGAGCAGCGATTTCAGTCCAGCAGTATCGGGCCGGGCCGAATCGAGGTCGGATCCAGAGGCGAGGGGGACGATCAGATGGCCGATCCCGGTCGAGACAACCTGCGGAAACACCCTCGGGTCCCCGGCCGCGGCCGCGAGGCCCGCGGCCGCAAAGACCCGCCCGGGATCCGGCCTTTCACCGAAGATCGCCTTCTCCTGGCGGATCGAAGCGCGGGCGGTCAACTCTCCGTCGAACTCGACTTCAATGGGCTGCTTCCCGGATCGGGTCTGTTGGACGTAGGAAGCCCGCCTCTCTCCCCGCATCCGGGCGACCGCAACGGCGGCGCCGAGCGAGGGATGCCCTGCAAAAGGCATCTCGCCGTTCATCGAGAAGATCCGACTGCGGTAGGTGCCGCCGGCAACGCCCGCGGTCTGGACGAACGTCGTTTCCGAGAGCGCCGTCTCGCGCGCAAAGGCAAGCATCGTCTCCTCTTCGAGGCGATCGGCATCGTGTACGACAGCGAGCTGGTTTCCGGCCAGCGGACCTGCGGCAAAAACGTCGAGCCATGTCAAGGGATGCGAGGCCATGGAGCGCAGATTAGCCGTGCCACAAGGACCATCCGGTCATATTGCAAGATGAGGTTTCGATTTGCGGGACTTGCGCTGGAGTGTGTAGACACATATCTTGCGGTGGCGGGTAACCGGAGTGTGAGCCGGTGGGGCAATAGCCCGTGTTACGTAAGGAGAGGACAGATGGTGGAGACCAGTGCCGAGCACCCGACCCCGGGAACGCCGAGCGTTGAGCTTGAGCAGGTCAGCAAGCGCTTCGGGGACTTCG
>JBBQZL010000052.1:0-13648 GCA_038207745.1 Solirubrobacterales bacterium | reverse complement strand
TCGGTTCCGTTGATCAGCGCCAAGCCCTCCTTGGCAGACAGTTCGACCGGCGAGATCCCTGCCGCGGCCAGCGCCTCTGCGGAGGGCAGCAACCGGCCGTCCGGGCCGAGCACCTCACCTTCGCCGATCAGCGCAAGCGCGCAGTGCGCGAGCGGGGCCAGGTCACCGCTCGCGCCCAGCGATCCGTGCTCGGGGACGACCGGTGTGATGCCCGCGTTCAGTAGCGCCAGGATCGTCTCGCCGACCTCGGGCCGGGCGCCCGAGAAGCCCATCGCAAGCGAGCGGGCGCGGAGCAACATCATCGCCCGCACCACCTCGGTCTCGATGGCCGGACCCATGCCTGCCGCGTGCGAGCGAACCAGGGCCCGCTGGAGCTCAGCCCGGCGATCGGCGGAGATCGGCGTCGCCGCAAGGGCACCAAATCCGGTCGAGACCCCGTAGGCAGGCTCGTCGGATTCCGCGAGTCTGTTGACGATCGCGGCGCTTCTCTCCATTGCCGCCCGGGCATCGTCGCCCAGGGCGACCGCAGATCCGCCCCGGGCCACCGCGACGACGTCTGCCGCAGATACGCCGTCCGGGGTCAGATCAAGGGGTCGCATCAGAAGACCAGGACGACCGTGCTGATCTTCGCGAATGCGTAGACACCGGGGGCCTCGGGTGCTGGAACACGCACGCATCCGTGCGAGGCCGAGTACGCCGGTACATCGGGGTATTCATGGAATGCGATGCCCTGGTTGAAATACGAGGCGAATGGCAGCCAGGTGCTGAACGGGACCGACCACGACCTGAGCTCCTTGCGGAAGACCGCGTAGCGGCCGCTCGGAGTCGCGTTTGCTCCGGCACCGGTCGAGACGTGGATCGCCCGCCGGGTGCGGCCGTTGCGGATCAGGAGCGCAACGCCCTTTTCCCGATAGACCTCGACGCGCCGCCCCGGCTTCTTGCCACTCGGCTGCGGGCGCCTCGCAGCCGCCAATGCCGCGGTTGTCGCCGGGCCGACCACCCCGTCACGGTCAAGTCCCTCCCATGCTTGAAATGCAATCACCGCCTGCTGGGTGCGGTAGCCGTCGAGACCGTCGACAGCGCTTGACGGCAGATATCCGAGGCCGGCCAGACCTGTCTGTATCTGGCGGGTCCCTGGCACGGCGGAGCCTCGAGGCTTCCTGACTGGCTTCGGACCTTGCTCGGGCCTGCCGAAGTCGGATCGCTGTTCGGCCGACGGATCGACCGTGATTCCCCCCGCCTTCACCTTCACCGAGCTGACCCGCCGAAACTGGGTCAGTGTGTAGACGACCTGGCCGGCGCGGGCGTTCAGCGCCGCGTCTTCAGCTTCGGTCCGCTTCGACTTCTCGGACGGGATGCCGTCCAGAAACCTGTCCGAGAGCTCAACGGTTGCCTGCCCGTCGCCGGACACCTTGACCTTCCTGACCTTGACACCGTCGGGAATCTGCGTCTGGGCCTCCTCGCTCCCGGCAGCCTCCCTCCCGGTCGGGCCGTTGAGCAATGCCCTGGTCGCCGGGACGATGTTCTTCCCGGTGGCCGGCAGGTCACGCTCGACCGTGTCGAATTGCTCGCCCCTGGTGAAGTACAGCTTGACCGGCGGTGGCGATTGGCCGCCCGTGGCGGCGTCGGAAGAACCGGATGATCCCCCGTCACCGGATCCACCGCAGCCCGATGCGATCAGCCCGAGGGCGAGCGCCCCGGTGGCCAGATGCGTGGATCGCGCGTGATCACGGGACCGCGAAAACTGGTTGTACAAGGTCGGCCGGGACACGCGCACAACGTACCGTTCCCGGGCTCGTCAATGCGCGAGCGTCAGCCCAAGCCAGACGATCACGAGTGACCCGATCAGAACCAGCGCCGACAACACGTGCAGCTTCGGCCAGCGCAGGTGCACCAGGAGCATGATCAGCACCGCGACGACGATGCCGAGCTTCAGGTGCAGAGTCGGATCGCCCCAGTGGTTCCCGCGGTTTGCCATCTCGACCCCGGTTGCGACGAGAACCGCCAGCGCGACCATCGAACCGATCCCGAACCGCATTCCGATCCCCCGCATCATCTGCGGGTCGGGCGAGCCTCGCAGGACCGGGACGATCGCGGCGACCAGAACGATCTGCCCACCAACGAAGAAGGCCATCGCAACGAGGTGCAGGTAGTGGAGCGTGAGCCAGATGTCGTATTCGCTCATTCGGTTGCCTCCGCCTCGGCTATCGCGCCGGCAAGACGCTCGAGCTGCACCGGCGTGAGGCGATTCTCGATCAGCGGAAACAGCTCCCTTTCCTCGAAGCGCACATGGGCGTTGATCCGATCACCGAGCTCGTGCATGTCCGGAAGCGTCGCTTCGCGGCTCTCGACGAGGAGTGCAGCCCGGCGGATCTCCAGGTGGTCGCCGAGCATTCGTGAGACGCCGGCCTGGTCAACGTCACCGTAGCTGGCCCAGACCGGAAGCATCACCTCCTCCTCGACCCGAAAATGCAGTCGCCCGTCCCGATTCCAGAACCCGAGAAATACTGCCCTTGCCTCGTCAATATCGTCGGCGCGGCGCAGCTTCATGGCGGTGAACAACGCCTGGTGATGATCGTGCGAAAGTGATGTCAGTGCCTCGGATCGCTTCATGCCGGGCCGGGTCCGATGTCGGCGCCACGGTCGTCTTCCGCATCCGCCGACCCTCCCCATCTGCCGCCACCGACCTCGACCAGGCACTGGGCCTTGTAAGGATCGTTGGGCTCGAACCGCTTCAGCTTCCCATCGGGGTCGAGGCCCTCGATCAGACCGGCGGTGATGCCGCGATGCAACGTGCAGATCAGCGCGGCATCCTCTCGGACGGAGTCCCGATACGGGCAGTTGCCGAGCCGGCACGCAAGGCTTTTGTCTTCGGTGATCTCGAGTTCAGGTTGAAAGCCCAGCGAGGACAGAACCTGGCGGAATCTCTCGGCCGGGAGTACCTGGCGGTCCGACCGCGTTGAGGCAAGGTCGCGACCGATCCCCAGACCGGCGAGCTCCAGTTTGGCAAGTCGATCAGGGCTTGCCGGCATCGAACGAATCAGCCATCGAGCCAGGTCAGAGTAGGCCTCCGGGCTCTGCCCTCCTGGATGCGCGCCCGGGGAGATCTCCCAGACATCACGTGGACGGCCCCTGCCACCCCGAATCCGGGAACGCTCAACGAGGCCTCCCTCACGCATGCGCTCAAGGTGACGCCGGACGCCATTCGGGTGAAGATCGAGGCGCTCGGCAAGAAGATCCGTTTCCGCGCCTGTCCTCAGATCGACGAGCAACTCAAAGAGGCGCGCACGGGTAGGCTGCGCGAGCAGATCGTCGCTGGGAACGGGCACGTCCATCGATCCCGAGAATACACACATCTGTGCTGTGTAAATGGACAATCCCCGAGGAAAGGGACCCTGAAAGCCGGGGTCAGCGACCGCGACATCGCGAATCCTGCCGGGCGTTCCCGATCTCGCCGGGATTCGAGATCTCCTCGGCATTCAACCCGGTGACGGGAGGTCACCTCAAGAGCATCGGGATCGGTGTGGGGCATCCGCACCCGAAGCAGCGAGCTGTCCTGCCTGTGGCCGTCGGACTCTGGGCAGGACAATGGCGTCTCCCAAGGGGCCTGGATGTCTGGAACGGTCCGAAAGATGACCCCGCGGCCACCTGATTGCCGTCCTGTCCTCGCTTAGCGCCCGCGTCCCCATCTGAACGGGCGGCGCCGGACCTCGCTTCGGCGAACCGCATCCCCGATCAGCCAGAACATCGGCGGCCAGAGACCCACGAAGATCGCCCGGCGTTCGGCGTTTCCGCGTTCGTCCTCCCCGTTCGTCTTGGCACGGATCCAGAGCGCTATGCAGAGCACGATGCTGCCCAGCGAGAGGGCGTAGAGGCGGGGACTTCGAAGTCCCACGCTGGCTGGATCCAGATCAGGCACTCCCATAGCTTGACGGATTCCCGGTGCCACCATCGCGGCCGGGGTGTCGAAGGTAGTAGAACTGACCGGATGCCCCGCTCCCAGCCGATCAGAAGACGATGGTCGACCGCGGCCCGATGGCCGCTCGGCGTGGTACTCACGTCCTGGAGGTACATGTGGAGCACAACCGCCGTGCACCGATGGGCATCCACCGGTTCATGGCCGGCGGACGCTCCTCCCGAGCTGCCCGCCGGTACCGACATGAACGAGTTGCAGCGGCTCGATGACGGAGTCGGCCCGATGTTCCACCGGATCTACAGAACGCGAATCGTGGGATCACCGCTGTCGGCCGGGCAGCTGATGGAGCTCCTCTCTGCGGATCTCGACCGAATGGCCCCGTCGGAGTTCGCAACATTTCAGAAGCTCGAGGGCAAGAAGGGCACCCTGAGGCGCGGCGACGAGTACATCGTCCGCATGCCCGGGCCCTGGGACGGACCGGTGCGGGTGACCGCGGTTGACGCAACCTCCTTTCGCCTCGCGACGCTCGACGGGCATCTCGAAGCTGGGCAGATCGAATTCCGGGTCTACTCCGACTACCGGTCCCTGTGGTTCGAGATCGAGTCGTGGGCTCGCAGCGGAGATCGCCTCAGCGATCTGCTCTACACCCGCCTGCGATTCTCCAAGGAGGTGCAGCTCCACATGTGGTCATCGGTCCTGCGCCGGATCATCAGGCTGGCGGGCGGCCGGATGGAGGACGGCATCGTGATCACAACCCGTTCGGTCGAGCCCGGGTCACTTCCGGGCCGGCGATCCGGTGGTGGGGCCGGCGCGGGCATCGACCCCGGACTGGCCGAACTTGCCGGCCGCCGGGTGAACTTCGACGCCACGAAGATCGACTCGTACATCCATGAGGACGGGTGGCTCGTGGACGACATGATCGAACAGCTTCCGGACGAGGCTGCTGGACCTCCGATCGAGGGGGCCAGCTGGGAGACGGCTCGCAGGTTGATGGACAACTACCAGCTTGCCGACCCCAGGGTCGTGAGCTTCCTCTACGACACCGACGCGCCGTTGGCCGGGCGCGACATGCTCCTGAAGATCAGATATGGGTTTCTCCGCTTCAGCGTCGGAGTGAGGATCGGCGATGTCTATGAGGAGACGGTGACCGTTGAAGGACGTCAGGTGCGGATCTTCGGCTGGGACTACCGGACGCTCCAAGGCCACTTCGAGCAGGGTCAGATGCACTATGAGATCTGGAAATGGCTTGACACCGGCAACGTCGAATTTCATCTGCGGGCGGTCTCCCGGGCCGCGCAGAGCGGGCCGTTTCTTCTCCGCACCGGCTTCCGTCTCTTCGGGCGAACCCACCAGCTCCGGTTCTACAGGGCGGCATGCAGACGCATCAGGAGACTCATCGAAGCCCAGCTAGAAGCCGATCGCGCCGCCAGGCGAAGCTGACAGTGCTTGAACCCATCGGGGCGACTTCTTGATTTCCAATGCGACATCGCGGCCCGTTGACGAATATGCGCCAAACGCCTCCCCCGCCTTGGCGACCTGCGATATGCCTGCTCAGCCTGCTGCGCTCGCGCATGATCTGGGCGAGGGCGCAGAGGAATGATTCGCGGGCGTTCAAGACAAAGTCACCAACCGGACAGGTTTGACGAGCAGGGTCCGACTCCCCGGGGGGGAGTTGATCGATTTCCCCGACGATCATTCGGGGCCAGTTCTCTGCGGCGGCCGGACTCCCCCCAGATGCGGCCTGCGTCGCGAAAGCGGCGTTGCCCCGACCTATCTGCCCGGGGTATAGCTGACAAGCGCCGCGCGACCGCCGGGGCCGTCGGTGTGCATGCTCAACAGCGGGCCGACGCCAGGCGCGTAGAACTTCAGCTCCTGGACCTTCGGCTCAATGGCTTCCAGGTCGCGGGTCATCAGAATGTCCTTTTTGAAGTAGCCGAACGGCACCTCAACCTGCTCCTCGCCGATGGTGATGACGGCACCGTTGTCCTCGGCCACACCCTTGGAATACTCCTGGCGATAGGTCAGCCCCGGCTTCGGGTTCGCAGGCATCGCGATCCCGGGCTGGGCTCCGTCAACGCCTGCCTCGAACGAACCGGCGTGGTCGATGAGCTTCCCGTTCTCGTAGTTCGTGACGTACTCGCCGAGGTACCAGATGTTGCCGCTCTTGTCCTGCGCGTACCAGTCGTCGGTGACCTCGGTCGGCACACCCTTCTCGCTCACCGTGTCGCTGATCACGCGAGCCTCGATCCCGTTGGCGATCGTTTTCGTCCTCTCGGTTACCTTGACGACGGCCTTCTCCCTCGTGCCGTGGGTATCCCCCTCGCTGTAGACCCACCGGCTACCCGGGGTCATCGGCCAGTAACGGTTGTCGATCTTGGTCGTGAAGTCGGCCTGTTTGAGATCAACCGGCTCGCTTCCCTGTGGGAGCGCCCCGCTCTCGCTATTGCTCTCGCCACCGCCGCCGCATGCCGCCAGGGCCAGCCCCGCGGCGAGGACGCTCAGGGCACTCGCGATTGGCACTCTGCTCTTCATCTCGAATCTCCCCTCGGACCCCGAATGGACCAGTGCGAGGACCGAATCCACCGGCGCTGGATGAGGCTCCGATGAGAAGTGAATGTGCGCGAAAAGTGAGCCTGATCCGCCACGAAGACGCCGCGAAAAGTCTCAGCCGCAGGCTAGGGACGCATCTCGTAGCCGCCCGCCAGGGCACGCGTCTTCTCCCACACGGAGTCGAAGCGGTCGGCGTCGGCCACGGGCTTGGTGATCGCGCCGCGGGCCCAGTCCTGCTGGGCATCGGTGGCGGAGGTCTTGCCGTGCAGCTCGGCGGCGTAGGCCGAGAAGTCACGGACAAGCACGTCGAAGATCTGATCGAGCGTGTCGTGCGGCAGGCCGATCAGCGCAGCCTGCTCGCAGATCAACTGGCCGTACGGGATCAACGTGAACAGCTCTCCCAGAATCAGCAGGTAGTCGAGGTCCTTCTGCTGCTCCTCGCCCGGAGCGGCCTCGACGAGCAGGGTCTTGAACGATTCCGCAAGATCTGCAAACAGGGCCACGTTGGCAACCCCTGAGAAGGGCTCGAAGGCGTCCCGCCAGGGGCTGAAGCGGATCTTGCCGAGGCCGCGGGCCGGCCCCTGGTGGAAAGGGAACCCGTCGTCGCCCGGCTCGAGCGTTCGCGCCGGCGAGGCCAGGCCGAGGTCCGCATTGAACAGATACGAGCCCATGAACTTGAGAACCAGCGCCATGTTGACGTGGACGGTGCCCTCGAGCTTCGGCAGGGCCCGGATGTCGCGCGCCGCCATCTCGAACCACATCTCGCGCTCGAAGCCCTTGGCGGCGATCACGTCCCAGAGCAGGTCGACGACGCGCTCACCCTCGGTTGTCACCTTCATCTTGGTCAGCGGGTTGAAGAGCAGGTAACGGCGGTCCTCCAGGGAGGCGGTCCGGAGGTAGTCGATCGATCGGTTGGCGAACAACTTCATCGCGGCAAGGCGGGCATAGGCGTCGGTGAACGCCTGGCGGACATGCGGGAAGTCGGTGACCCGCATCCCGTAGAGGACGCGAGCGTCGGCGTGGGTGATCGCCTCCCAGAAGGCGTGCTCACAGATTCCGATCGAGGCGAAGCCGAGGTTGAACTTGCCGATATTGACCGTGTTGAGGGCGGCGTCGAAGGCACCGGGTCCGGTGTGCAGGATGTCGGCGGGCTCGACCGGGTAGTCGTTGAGCTGAAACTGGGAGACGTAGCTCTGCGAGTTGACGACGTTGCGAATCAGCTCGTAGCTGGGGTGCTGGGAGTCGGCCGCAAAGAACACGTAGCCATCCGGTCCGTCGATTCCGGCGACCCGCCCGAAGACCGAGACCATCCCGGCCTCGTTGCCGTTGCCGATGTAGTACTTGCCTCCCGTGGCCGTGTAGCCATCTCCGCCGTCACGGCGCGTCAAGACCATGTCGGTCGAGTAGATGTCAGCGCCGTGCTCGCGCTCGGAGAGTCCAAAGGCGAAGATCGAGCCGTCGGCGAGCATCTCTGCCGCGCGCCTGCGCGCAGCCTCGTTCTCCGATTGGAAGATCGGGCCGAGACCGAGAATCGAGACCTGCCACGTGTACCAGTAGGCGAGCCCGTAGAAGGCCGAGATCTCGTTGAAGGCGCAGATCCGCTGCGTGTCCCAGCGCTTTGCCGGGTCGCCGCCGCCGTCGCGCGCCGGGGTCAGAAAGCTGGCGAAGATCCCCTCATCCGCCTGCATCTCGAGGAAGTCGGAGTACCAGCGATGCTCGCGGTCATCGTCCTTGAGACTCTTCAGGCCCCTTTGCTCAAACCACTCGATCATCGCCTTGAGGCGATGCTCGTCGGCCGCGTCGAGGTGGGGTGCCGTATACGTATTGGGGTTGAAGATCAGGCCGTCACCGGGAACACCGGCGCCGATCGTGGAGGGCGGGACATCTGGCCGATCTACGGTCTCCATTGGGGCAGCATATTCCGGCTTCGGTGTGCGGGCAGGGCCACTTTGGTCGCTCGTTGGTGAATCGGCTACTGGTCAGTCGGCCCAGAGGTGGTCGCGCCGGTAGCCTTCCAGCGCGTCGCGAGGGTTTCGGCCGGAACAACCGAGAAACTCCTCGGCGACAGTCGCAAGCAGCTCATCGATTGCCCGGTCGAGCATCGCCGCCTGATACGCAAGCGCCGTGGCGGGATCCGTCGCGGAGCAGCTGTCGACGATCTTGAGAAGGCCAGGCAGCAGGACCGGCAGCGCATGCCGCGGATCCCGCGGATGGAAGTAGTAGGCGATCGGGGAGTGGACGAGGTCGTCCCTCATCTTCACGACACCCGAAGTCAGGTCGGCGAGCACTCCTGCCGAGAAGGAGGGTTCGATTCCGGCGAGACCGATTGGACGCGAGAACTCCACCTCGGTCAGCAGGGCGATCTGATGGGAAAGGGAGCGACTCGCGGAAAGCACCCCGTAAAGAAGCATGATCCACGAGATGCTCGCCGTCAGCAATCCCAGGCCGATCACAGTCTCCAGAGGGCCGAGCAACCGCAGGACGTCGGTCGTCGCCACGATGTCCCCGTATCCGAGGCTGGTCACGTTGACCAACGAGAGATAGACCGCGTCGACGAAACCGCCCTGATCGGCTGCGTTCAGACCGGCGCTGAACGCGAACCCATCCGTCAGTTGCGGCCAGATGATCAATCCGAATCCGAGTACCACCATCGCTCCCCAGGCTGAGATCACGGTGACGAAGGCGACCGGACCCGCCAGCGAAAGGTTCTGGTGATTGCCGCGCGCCAGGCTGCGAGCGATCCGCCAGACGGCTTGTATCAGCCGCTCGCTCACGACTCCCTGTCCGTGTGGGTGAAACAGGGTGTCGAAGACGTCGCGGAGCGCCACGAGTACCAGGACCGCTCCGATCATGGTGATGATCACCGTCACGCCGACCAGCGTATTGCGCAGCCCGGAGACCGGCTCCATCGGTTGGCCGCACACCGATCTGGCGGCGTGCGCTATTGGAAAGGCGTCCGGCTGGGAAAACTCCCTACTTGTCGTCGGGCTGATAAGGCCAAGTGCTGGTGGCCCCCACACCTACCGCTTGCGGATCACCTTGAACTTGGCGACGGCGGGTTTGCCGACGTTGCCTGCCTGATCGGTGGCCCGGACCGAGAACTTGTGCTTCTTGCCCTTGCCGCGCTTCGACTTCTTGGTGATCTTGGTCACCGGAGCGGCGGCGCGAACCCGGACCAGCAACTGCCCGGGACCCGCTTCGGGTGCCTCGACATCACTCCACTCGAGGACATCCGGCCCTCCAAACTCAGCGAAAGTGATGGCCTCGGAAATCGGAGCCTCCTGGTTTGGTGGGGTGAAACCCTACGCCTCGACGCGACCTGCCTGTCCCAACTGTCCCGGGCCGCGTTGACCAACTTGGTCCGCCGAGATCGTGAGATGCTTCCCGGCTGATGAGCGAAATCGCAGATACTCCGCCGACTCTTTCGTCCTATGCGGCCGAACGTGGTCTCTATTTCCGGGAGACCTCCCTTGCTCTCCCGCAGGCAACCCAGCTACTGCGCCACGGTTTCATGCGCGAGGTCTCGGGGCTTGTCCGTGGCGACCTCGCCGGCGGTCTCAAAGACGCCTGGCTGGCTCAGGTCGCGTACGTCTACGCGGGCACAAATGATCTCAAGCGCAGCCCATTCACGCTGGTGCTGATCCAGGCTCCCGGGAGTCTCGGCTTCGCGGTGCGCGTTCTCTGCCACGACCGGGATCTCAGCAAGCTCGACATGACCAATCCGGACTCTGAACGGGAGATCATCGAAGCTGACGACCGGTCCGTGAGGCTGGAGAGCGAGGGATTCCTCGAGCGGTATGCCCTCTTCACCGACGCCGATCAGGACGAGAACTCGGTCTGGCGTCTCTTCGCCCCCACCCTTATCGACTGGCTGACCGCTACCGCTCCCGCGGACTTCTCCTTCGAACTCCAGGACGGTGCGCTCTGCTGCTTCGTTCCCGGCACCCTCAGCGAACCCGATCAGATCGACGGGTTATGTGAAGCGGCCGCCCGCGTGCTCAAGGAGGTGACTCGGATCGGTGAAGGCGCCGGATCGGCAGCCTTGACCGTTGATGGCAACAGCCGGCGCACCCGGATCGACCGGGAACTCTCCGAGCACCCCTTCTCAAGACCACCGAAGACCGTCAAGGCAGCGGCAAAGGAGTTCAAGAGCGGGCTCCTGATCGGTGACGATGCCTGGAAGTTCGGCGCCGAGGCGTTTTTTCGCGAGCAGGCGAAGGCGGCGGGATTCGAGCACATCGAGACCAGCCGGTACCGGGCATCGCATATCCAGACCTTCCTCCCCGGCGAGATCGCCCACGTTGCCCAGGGCGACGCAGGAGGGGTCTTCGAAGACTGCTACCTCGTGCTCACCAACCACGACGAATACGACAGCATGGGATGGACGCTCCTGGTGGCCGACGGCCGCTCCCCCAGCCTCGGTCGCGACACGATCCCGACCGGAGTTTCCGCCGAACGCGGCCTCGCCAAGATGAGCATCGACGGCCGCTCGCTGATCTTCTCGGCGCTTGATGGCGGTGTGCGGGATCGGAGCGGAGAGGAGATCGGGAAGTTTCTTGCCAGTTGCGAGGCTGTGCTCGGGTCGGGCAGCTGACCAGCGCTTCATCTCCATCTCGAGCCGCCGACCCTGCGGACCTGGGATGTAGGCTGAAGACGTGAGTTCCTCGACAGACGCCACAGGGTTGCGCGAACTCCAGAAGCCGCTGAAGAATCGCTACCGAGATGATCCGGACACCGCATTGGTCACTCTCGAGGCAGGGGGCGACCTGGACGACGGGCTGACCTGCTCGGTTCAGACGGGTCAAGCCCTCGTCACGGCGGGACTCCATCCCGGGACCGGCGGCGACGGCAGCTCCGCCTGCTCGGGCGACATGCTGCTTCAGGCGCTCGTGGCCTGCGCCGGGGTGACGATGCGGGCGGTTGCAACCTCGATCGGCATAGAGGTGAGCGGATCAGTTCACGCAGAGGGCGATCTGGACTGGCGCGGGACGCTTGCGGTGGACAAGCAGGCTCCGGTCGGGTTCAGCGAGATCCGGCTCCGTTTCGACCTCGATTCTGAGGCAAGCGACGAGGAACTCGCGACTCTGGAGCGCCTCACCGAGCGCTACTGCGTCGTCTTTCAGACGCTGGCGGCGCCACCGACACTGTCGGTCACGCGCAATCGCCTCTAGGCCGGACCGGGCGGATCTCGCCGCCGGGAACGCCCTTCCCGGCATCGAACCGACAGTCTGGACGACACCATGCCCGCGCTTGCCCTGATCCTGGTGATCGCCTTCCTGGCGGTCGTCTTTCCGCTCAGGTCGCTGCGCCGCAGGGCTCTTTTCGGCTCTGCGGAACCGGTTGGCTACATCCGGGATCGTCCCAGGAGCTGGGTTGTCGCGGACCTGATGTTCCTGGCAGGGTTCGGGTTCGTCCTGGCCGGGCCGGCCCTCGAGCTCTTCGGTGCGACCGGGCCACTCTGGGCGATGCCGGGCGTAGCCTTGATAGCTGGAACCGCATTCTTCGCATCGGCGACCGGGTTGGCGATCTGGTCTCAGGAAACGATGGGAAGTGCGTGGCGACCCGACATCGCTCCGGGGGACGGTGGTCAGGTGGTGGTGGACGGACCCTTTCGATGGGTACGCAATCCCAATTACGTGGCGATGCTTATCTGCGCGGGAAGCAGCCTCATCCTCGCCCCGTCGGCAATCGGTCTCGCCGGCTGTCTCGTTCTGCTGGCCGGGCTGATCCTCACGGCGCGCGCCGAAGAGCCCCCGCTGCGCCGGGTGTACGGGCCGAAGTACATGAATTACGCGGCCCGAACCGGCCGTTTCATCCCTGGCATCGGGCGGCTGCAGGTCACCGATACCCTGGCGGCGGCGGGAGATTGCCCGCCTGCGGACGGTGCCTGAGCGCCGGCGCGCAATGCCCGACTCAGCTCCCGAGCCGAACCACGATGTTCACTGAGCCCTCCCCCCGGCTCGGAGTTCCCGGTCGGGGTAATCGACGGCAAAGTGGACTGGGTAGGGATCCAACTTGCTCCTCTGAAGATCGTGAGAGGCAATCCCCCGGCCGTAGTAACTCCGGAACTCGAGACCCACCCGATGACCGAAGCCTGAACCTTCGCCGTTCCTCCATTAACGTTCAACCACATGCGGTCGTCGAATCCCACCTTGACCAAGGCTGACAGCTTGATTGACCCGTGAAACGTCTGCTTGGAGTCACGATCGCGACGTTGCTCCTCTCTGCGGCGCCCGCCTCCGCCGGCCCGATGGGACTCGATGACTGCCTCGTGACGCAGGGAGTGTACGAGTGCTCCGGAACGGTGAAGACCTGGGACGGCGTCCCGCTCGACACGACCGTGATCCTACCCTCCCCCCAAGCGAGGAAACGTCCCCTGATCGCCGAGATCCACGGGTTCGGGAACAGCAAGTACGAGTACCTCGATCCCGGTTCGACCGCCTACACCGGCAACGCGTTTTCCTGGGCCCGGAGAGGCTACGCAGTCCTCACCTATACGGCGCGCGGCCTCTGGGACTCGTGCGGGACGCCGGAATCGCGGCTGCTGGACCCATCGGGCTGCGCTCGTGGCTACATCCATCTCGCCGACGCCCGTTATGAGGTCCGGGACACCCAGACGCTGATCGGAAGGCTCGTCGATGGCGGTTATGCGGCAAGGCGGCAGATCGGGGTGACCGGAGACTCCTACGGCGGGGGCCAGTCGTTGATGCTTGCCGCCCTTCGGGACCGGATCATGCTCCCGAGTGGGCGGCTGGTCCGCTGGCGGAGCCCCGGCGGCACGCCGCTTCGCATCGCAGCCGCGGCTCCCGTGATCCCTGGAGCGATCTGCTCACGGCCGCGGCCCCCAACGGCCGGGTCACGGCCAACGGGATCACGCCATTGCGGCGAGCGGCAAGGCCGGTCGGAGTTGTCAAGACGACCTTTGTCGGCGGGATCTCCCTGGCGGCGCAATTCGCCCTGGGCCCGGGCCAACCGGTCGGCGAGCCGTTCGTCTTCGGGAGGCCGATCGGCTACCTCCCCCAACCGGAGACGGACCCGGACGCTGACATCGCCTCGCTGATCGCACGCACCGATCTGGGCGAGCCCTACACCGATCCGGAAGCCAAGTCCATCGTCGCCGATCTCGCCCGCTTCCACTCCGCCTATTACATCGACCCCGAAAGCAAACCGCCGCCGCTGTTC
>JBBQZL010000051.1:0-13671 GCA_038207745.1 Solirubrobacterales bacterium | reverse complement strand
CTGGGCCCTGGCAGGGTGGCAGAAGCCCCGGCTGGAGGAGCAGGGGTTGGCCGCACTGCTTGGCGAGGTCGAGATGCCGGTCCTCGAGGCGTTGGCCGAGATGGAGCGAACCGGAGTCAAGCTCGATGCCGAGCGCCTTGCCGGGGTCGGCTCCGGGTTTGCCGAGAAGATCGCGACGCTCCAATCGGAGATCCACGAGCTTGCCGGTCGCGAGTTCACGATCGGCTCACCTCAGCAGGTCGGGCAGGTGCTCTTCGAGGAACTCGGACTCACCCGCAAGAGAAAGGGCAAGACCGGATTCTCGACCGATGCCAGGGTGCTGGCGCAGATCCGCGACGAACACGCGATCGTCGCCAAGATCGAGGAGTGGCGAGAGCTCTCAAAGCTGAAGAGCACCTACCTCGACTCGCTGCCGCTGCTGATCGATCCGGAGACAGGCCGGATACACACCACCTTCAATCAGGCGGGGGCGGCAACCGGGAGGCTTTCCAGCACCAACCCGAACCTGCAGAACATCCCGATCCGGTCTGATCTCGGCCGACCGGTTCGCGGCTGTTTCGTCGCCGAGCCGGGTTCGCTCTTGCTTTCGGCCGACTACAGCCAGGTTGAGCTCAGGGTCCTCGCCCACGTCGCCGACGAACCGGTGCTCAAGGAGATCTTCGAGGCAGGCGATGACGTCCACGCGGCCACTGCCGCAGAGGTATTCGGGATCGATCGCGATGACGTTGGTGTCGGGCAGCGATCAAAGGCGAAGATGGTCAACTTCGGGATCGTCTACGGGTTGACCGGTTTCGGCCTCGCGGACCGCCTCAACATCCCACGAGCCGAGGCCGAGGAATTCGTAACCCGCTACCTGGAGCGCTTCCCGGCAGTCCAGGAGTTCCGTGAGAAGACGATCGGGAAGGCAATGGAAGAGGGTCACGTGACCACGCTGATGGGCCGTCGACGTCAGATCCCGGAGTTGCGCTCCGGCAACCCCAACACCCGCCGGCTCGGCGAACGCCTGGCAGTCAACACGGTGATCCAGGGAACCGCCGCAGACATCATCAAGGTGGCGATGGTCCGCTGCCGGCTGGCGCTGCGTGACGAGGGTCTCGAGATCCGGTTGATCCTGCAGATCCACGATGAGCTTCTGTTCGAGGGTCCCTCGGGAGAGATGGATCGGGCCGTAGAAATTGTCGAGCGCGAGATGGTTGCCGCCTATGACCTCGAGCCGCCCCTTGTCGTCGACAGCGGCGTCGGACCGGACTGGCTGAACGCCAAGTGATCCGGCCGGGCCCTGGCCCCGCCACCTGCATTTCGGCCGGCAAGGTCCTGATCTCGGGACGAGGGAAAGGGAAACGCAAGCGACATGCGTTAGCCAGAGCTGATCGGATCTCCGGCGCAGGTGGCGCCGACCTGCTCAGGGCCAAGGACGGTGGAAGCAACGACATCGAGTGCGGCTCGGCGATCGACAGATACACATCGAGCGACGGTGATCGGATTTCCCGCGACTGCGACAGGTGGATCGGAAAGAGGTAACAGGCGGCCGGTGACGGTGTGCGATTACGAGCGGGAGACGCGCTCGGTTGCGTGACCATCGAGTCGTGAACCAACCAGGGATCGCCTGCCCACCGCTTCCGGCGGCGCGATGTCCATGTACTTGCGGAAGGACCAGTTGACAAATCGCTGCCGGGACCGGATCAGGCGGAACATCGGCCCGAGCAATCTCGGCGGGATACGGGGGAGATACCTCTGCGTGTTTAGCAGCCAGCGGAACTTCCACTCGTGGGCGTCATTGAATTCCGCGTAGTCGGCCATCGCATCGTCTCTTCCGGTGCGGCCATCGACGACATCTCGCAACTCCGACCCGAGCGTGATCCCAAAGTAGAGCGCGGTGCGGATTCCCTCGGCGGTGAGCGGCAGGCAGTGACCGGCGGAGTCGCCGACGAAGAAGACGCCGCCCTCGGTGGCGGGGCGCAGCTTGTGGGGGATCCAGTTGCCCTGATAGCCGACCCTGTCGCGTCCGAGCTCCTCGGCGAGGAGCTCTGTGGTTCGGCGGATGTGGAACCCGGGGTCGAACGACCCGATTCCGATCCGGCTCTCGGCGCCGGCGGGAAAGACCCACCCGTATCCCGCCGGAACGTACTTGCGGTCGATCCAGATCTCCATGTCCCGGCCGCTGCCGCTCGGGTGTACCTCGAGGCCTCGCGAGAGTGGCGCGTCGGGAGGCTGAAAGCCGTTGCCCATCGCCAGGACCCGTCGCCAGCCGAGGCTGTCAACAACCAGTGGAGCCGAGATCACGCCACGGTCCGTATCCACGTGAATGTCGCCGTCGCGAGCCGGGTTTGCCGCGCGGCCGTTGACCTTGGCGGTCTCGAAGCTCGCGTCACATTGGTCCCAGAGCAGTCCACAGAGTTCTCTGTAGTCAAAGGTCGAGAGCGTATACGGCAGCGGCATCCGGTTCGAGCCGTGCGGAGTGTGGACCACGATCGAGTCGAATCGCTGGCGCTCGGCGGATTCGAGGCCAAGCGCGGTCAGCCAATCGGTCGGGATTCCGCAGGCTGAGGTCTGGCGTTCTCCGATCTCGTATCGATCGAGCAGCAGGACATCGGCACCGCTCCCCGCCAGCTCGCGGGCAACCATCAGCCCGGCGAAGCTCGCGCCGCAGATCAGGACATCGTGGCGGCCCGTGAGCGGGGTCCGCTCGTCGCCTCGTTTGGTTGCTCTGACCGGCATCGGTCCCGAGGGTATCGAGAGGGCGGTGTCTTATAACAGTAGGTTGAAAACGCTGCCGCGACCACTAGGATGGTGGATCTCAAACGCCTGTTTGTTGCGAATCCGCTGCGCAGCGGCCAGTCAGGCTGCGGCCGGGGATCGGTTCTGGCATCATTCGCCGCCGTGCCGCCCGCTGACACACTCATTCCGCCTGCCCAGGGAACCCCTGTGGAGGGTTCCGACGGTCTCCTTCTCGAGATCGACGGCAGGATCGTTCCCAACTACGAAGTCACAATCGTCTCCTTTGACGAGGGTGACGTGGTCAACGGCAAGGTTGTCCGGATCGACAAGGACGAGGTCCTCGTCGACATCGGCTACAAGTCGGAGGGCGTCATTCCCTCCAACGAGCTCTCGATCCGCAAGTCGGTCGACCCGGCTGACGAAGTTGAGCTCGGTGAGCAGGTCGACGCGCTGGTCCTCACCAAGGAGGACCCTGAAGGTCGCCTGATTCTTTCCAAGAAGCGGGCTCGCTTCGAGAAGGCGTGGCGCCGCATCGAGGCAGCCGCCGAGTCCGGTGAGCCGGTCGAGGGAAGCGTCATCGAAGTCGTCAAGGGCGGCCTGATCCTCGACCTCGGCGTCCGCGGATTCCTGCCTGCCTCACTGGTCGACATCCGCCGGGTCCACAACCTCGATGAGTTCACGGGGCAGACGCTCGAGTGCAAGGTCATCGAGCTGAACCGCAATCGAAACAACGTGGTTCTCTCACGTCGCGCAGTCCTCGAGGAGGAGCGCAAGGAGGTTCGCGAGCAGATCCTCGGCAAGCTCGAGCCCGGTCTCGTCGTCGAGGGCAAGGTCTCCAACATCGTCGATTTCGGCGCTTTCGTCGATCTCGAGGGCATCGATGGCCTGATCCACATCTCAGAGCTCTCATGGAGCCACGTCAACCATCCTTCAGAGGTCGTCTCGATCGGTGACACGGTCAAGATCAAGGTGCTCGACATAGACCGTGACCGTCAGCGCATCTCACTGGGCCTCAAGCAGACCCAGGAAGATCCGTGGCAGCGCGTGATCAGCACCCATCGCCCCGGCGACGTGCTCGAGGGCAAGGTCACCAAGGTCGTGACCTTCGGCGCCTTCGTCGAGATCCTGCCCGGGGTCGAGGGTCTGGTCCACATCTCCGAGCTTGCGGATCACCACGTCGAGAACCCGAGCGAGGTTGTCGAGCCGGGCTCGATGCTCAACGTCAAGATCCTCGAGATCGACGAGGAGCGCCGCCGCCTCTCGCTCAGCATCAAGCGCGTCGAGGGGCAGAACATGCCGCTCCGTGATCTTGGCGCCCAGGTCCTGGCCCAGCAGGCCGCGGTCGAGGGCGAGCCGGGCGAGGCAACCGATCTTGAACTCTCCGAGGAAGTCTTCGCGGAGGCTCCACCCGAGGTTCCGGGTGAGGAGGCCCCCGCCGCAGAGATCGCCGCCGAGGAAGAGGCCTTCGCAGAGGAGGTCGCAGCCGAGGCACCCGAGGCAGATGCTGCTCCGGAGGCTGCGGAGGTTGCCGCAGATGTGGCCGAGGAGCACCCCGACTCTCCCGATGGCACCGACGAGGCCGCAGGCAGCGACTCCGAGGACTGAGCCGCGGCCATGGCGCCGCAGCTCAAGATTGGCCTGACCGGCGGTATCGCGGCAGGCAAGTCAACCGCACTTGCCGCGTTTGAGCGCCTTGGTGTGGAGGCGATCTCCAGCGATGCAATCGTCCATGAGCTGCTCGATGCCGAGCCGCTCCGCTCCGCGCTCGTCGAGCGCTGGGGAGCCGAGGTCGCGCCGAATGGCATCGTGGACAGGACGCGGATCGGTGAGATCGTCTTTGCCCGGCCCGGCGAGCTGAAGTGGCTCGAGTCGCAGATTCATCCACTTGTCCGAGATCGGATTGCCGAGTGGCTCGAGGCGCTGCCCGATCACACCGAGTTTGCCGTGGTCGAGGTGCCGCTGCTCTTCGAATCCGGCCTTGACAGGGCCTTCGATGTCACGGTCGCGGTGATCACGACCGAGCAGGTCCGGGCTGAGCGGGCAGCGGCACGCGGCCAGGCCCTGATTGACGAACGGGCGGCACTCCAGCTGTCCCAGGAGGAGAAGGGCCGCCGGGCCGACCACCTCGTTCGCAATGATGGAACAGTTGAGGAACTGGAATCTGCGCTCGCCATCCTGCTTGGTGACCTGCGAAGCTCCAGGACCCTCTAGTCACTGTCCCCTGTGAAGGTCAGGTGCCGATGGCGGCGTCCCGCTCCAACAACCGGTCCAAACCCGGTCGGTCCAAAGCTCGAACCAGGTCCCGCCGACGCAGCACCGGCACGAGGTTCGGAATCGTCCCGTTCATCCTCACGCTGGGGGTGATCGGCGCTGTGCTCGTGGCCGGCGCGATCTGGATCCTGCCGGGCGGGGTGGACCGTGCAATCCAGGAGGTGGCTCTTCCGCTTCGCCACGAGGACATCATTCGCCAGCAGGCCGAGGACAAGAACGTTGACGCCTCTCTGATTGCGGCGGTGATCTACTCGGAGTCGCGTTTTGTCGATCAGACCTCGCATGCGAAGGCACGCGGATTGATGCAGATCACACCGGAAACGGCGAATGACATCGAGAGGCGCAGCGGTGGGACCAGCTTCAACGTTGATGATCTCTCGGATCCTGACATCAACATCCGCTACGGCACCTTCTTTCTCAAGGAGCTGATCGACACCTACGACGGCAATCTGGTCGCCGCGCTTGCTGCATACAACGCCGGCCCCGGCAATGCGGACTCGTGGGGTGGGGCGGCGATGACCGTTGAGGACATCCAATTCCCCGAGACCCGGGCATACGTCGATCAGGTGCTCCAGAAGAAGCAGGAATACCGCAAGACGTATGCAGGTGAGCTGGGCTATTGAGCACCAGGCGCCTTGCGCTCAGCGTCGCGGTCGGTCTTGTCCTGGCGGACTCCTCGGTGGTCGTCCTGGCCCTGCCGGAGATATACCGCGATCTGGACACGTCCGTCACCGGGGTCACCTGGGTCCTGATCTCCTTCAACCTCGTGATCGCGCTTGCTGCGGTCCCCTCGGCACGCTTTGCCCGGCGTTTTGGTCCCGGGCGTTCGGCCGCACTCGGACTGGCCGTCGTCGCCGGCGGGAGCCTTGCCTGCGCGATGGCCAGTGGGCTCGGTCCGCTGATCGCCGCCCGGAGTGTCCAGGCGGTCGGTGGTGCGATCGCGGTCACCGCCGCACTCGAGCTTCTGCCCTCGGTCGTTGGTGGCGAACGGCGGGCAACGGTCACATGGGCTGCGGCTGGCGCCACCGGGGCGGCGCTTGGCCCGGCGATCGGCGGGATGCTGACCGAGTGGGTCTCCTGGCAGTCGATCTTCCTGGTCCAGGTGCCGATCGCGATCCTCGCCGGCATACCGCTGCTCGGGATCGTCCGCGAGGAGATGCGCACCGAGCTGATCCAGCGCGAGCTTCGTGATCCCGGCAGGCCGCATGTGGCCGCCAACGTCGCGCTTGGTCTCGTCTCCGCCGCTCTGGCCGCGGCGCTCTTCCTGGTCGTCCTGCTGCTGATCGAGGGATGGAGGCTGACCCCGATCGTCGCCGCCCTGGTCGTGACGACGATCCCGATCTTCGCGCTGCTCGGCTCACGTCTGGCAAGGGAGGTTCCGAACCAGAAGGTGCGGGCGACGGCCGGAGCGATCCTGATCTGCGGCGGTCTCGCCGGGCTCGGCCTGATGCCGAAGGCGATGATCATCTTCACGATCCCACCTCAGGCCCTGGTCGGAGTCGGTCTCTCACTGGTGCTCTCGGCGCTTACCGAGACCGCCCTGGCTGGACGTTCACCGCAGACGATCCACGGCGGATGGACGATCTCGGCCCGCCACGCGGGTGTTGTGATCGGCCTGCTGATCCTGACGCCGATCTTCACCTCGGCAATCGATACGCAACGAGACGACGCGATCGCGGCAGGCACGGCGGCCCTGCTCGACTCCGAGCTTCCGCCGCTGCTCAAGGTCGAGCTCGGTGACCGGATCAGCCGGCAGCTCGGCGGGGCAAAGGGCAGGGTGCCGGTGGTGGGCCCCGCCTTCGACCCTCCGCCCGGTGATCTTGCGGACCAGCCCGCGGTCGATCAGCTCCGCGCCACGCTCGAGGATCAGCTCGACCGCGCGGCGACCCAAGCGTTCAGCTCGTCGTTCCTGCTTGCCGCCCTCTTTGCGCTGCTTTCGTTGATCCCGATCCGGATGGCCAGGCGGGTGGACCTGTGAGCGAAGACCCGACAGAGCGCCTCGATTCTGGAAGCTCCAACCGGGGCCGTATCCTGATCATCGGCTCGATCATCGTCTCGCTGATTCTCTGCGGGGGCTATCTCGCGGCCGGCGGCGCCTCATACAAACCGGCATCGGTCCAGAACCCCTGCGATCCGAGGCCGTGGCGCGATCCGCAGGGCGTCGAGGAGATTGCCCAGCAGTTCTCACTTTCCGCCCTCGATGGCGCGGCCTGCCGGCTCGGCGTCAGCCGCGAGGAGCTCGCCCAGGCCCTGACCACGGGCGAGGCCCGCCGGCAGTTCGCCGAAGACCACGGAATCGATGACGCCGAGCTGGAGGAAGCAGTCCAGGCAGGCCTCGTCCGGGCGATCGATGACGCCCAGGACGCAGGAGCGATCAGCGCCCTTGCCGCGATCCCCCTGCGCGAGGTGGCAAAGCGATTGCCGGTCGAAGATGCGATCAACCTGATCGGCGACTCCAGCCGGCTCTTCGACAACGTCTCCGGCTACATCGACGGAGCCGGCGGCCTTCTCGCCGGTGCCCAGGACGCCCTCGGCCAGGCCAACGACCTGCTCCCCGACGAGATCAGGAAGCAGCTCCCTCCGGAGGTTCAGGACCTACTCAAGCCCTGAGACCGGTCGCTGGGTGGTCCGCCAGATCCACCAGACCATCAGGGGCTGGAGGGGGAGCCGCACCCAGTGGGCCCAGGCCGGGATTCCCGTCTCTTCGAGGCCCCTGATCTGATCCGGGTGGAGGGCGATGTGGATGTTGGCGGGGTAGACCGCGACAAGCAGGGCGATCAGCCACCAGCGCGCGAATCCCCGGGTCCGGGGCGAGATGATCGCGGCGCCGCCGAGGATCTCGGCGACTCCGCTGACCTGGACCGCCAACTCGGGATACGGAACAAATGGGGGCACGATCGCCTCGAAGGGGCGGGGCCTGACGAAGTGGAGGGTGCCGGCAACGACGAAGAAGGCCCCGATGATCTTCCTGCTCATCGGATGATCATCGCAGTCTGCCGCGCCTGACCATTGGCCCCGGCGAACCCGGGCGAATCGTGAGGCTCCGACACCCGGCCTCGCTATCGTGATCCACCGATGCCCGAATTCGATCTCAACGCCGCGTACAGCCCTGCGGCAGACCAGCCGAAGGCAATCGAGGGTCTCTCTGCGGGGCTGCGCGAGGGCATGCAGTTTCAGACCCTGCTGGGGGCGACCGGCACCGGCAAAACCTTCACGATGGCGGGGGTGATCCAGGAGGTTCAGCGGCCCGCCCTGGTGATCGCGCACAACAAGACCCTGGCCGCGCAGCTCTGCAACGAGTTTCGCGCCTTCTTCCCCGACAACGTGGTCGAGTACTTCGTCAGCTACTACGACTATTACCAGCCGGAGGCCTACGTCCCGGCGCAGGATCTCTACATCGAGAAGGACTCCTCGATCAACGACGAGATCGATCGTCTGCGACATGCCGCGACCGCGGCGCTGCTGGCCAGGCGCGACGTGATCATCGTCGCCTCGGTCTCCTGCATCTACGGGATCGGCTCACCGGAGCTGTACAGGGAGCGGATGGAGCTCTTCAAGGTCGGCGAGTCGATCGACCGCGACGAGACGCTCCGCAAGCTGATCAAGATGCGGTACTCGCGCAACGACATGACGCTCGGCCGCGGCACCTTCAGGATTCGTGGCGAGGTGCTCGAGATCATGCCGTCCTACGCTGAGTCTGCCTACCGGATCTCTCTCTTCGGAGACGAGATCGAGGCGATCCAGCACTTCGACCCGCTGACCGGCGAGGTCCTCGACGTGATCGACCACGTGGCGGTCTGGCCCGCAAGCCACTACCAAACCGCAGATGACACGGTTGAGCGCACCCTCACCGACATCCGCGCCGAGCTGGAGATGCAGACCGCGAAGTTCGAGGCCGAGGGCAAGCAGCTCGAGGCGCACCGACTTCGCCAGCGAACGCTCTACGACATCGAGATGATCAAGGAACTTGGCTTCACGTCAGGGATCGAGAACTACTCGCGTGTCTTCGAGAATCGCCCGCCCGGCAGCCCGCCGAGCACGCTGATCGACTACTTCCCGGATGACTTCATCTGTTTCATCGACGAGTCGCACCAGACGGTTCCGCAGATCGGTGGCATGTTTGCAGGCGACCGCTCGCGCAAGCAGACCCTGATCGACCACGGGTTCAGGCTTCCATCGGCGATCGACAACCGGCCGCTTCAGTTCGAGGAGTTCCTCGATCGGGTCGGGCAGCTCGTGATGGTCTCGGCGACGCCCGGGCCATTCGAGCGGGCGGAGTCGTCGCGGATCGTCGAGCAGATCGTCCGGCCGACAGGGGTGATCGAGCCCGAGATTGATGTCCGCGGCTCGAAAAACCAGATCGATGACCTGATGAATGAGATCAATGCAGCCGCCGGCGAGGGCGGTCGCACCCTGGTCACGACGTTGACCAAGAAGATGGCCGAGGACCTGACCACCTACCTGCTCGAGTACGGGATCAGGGTCCGGTACCTGCACTCCGATATCGACACGCTGGAGCGGATCAAGATCATCCGGGAGCTGAGGCTCGGCGAGTACGACGTTCTGGTCGGGGTCAACCTCCTGCGCGAGGGACTCGATCTTCCCGAGGTCACCCTGGTCGCGATTCTCGACGCCGACAAGGAGGGATTCCTGCGCGGGGAGACCAGCCTGATCCAGACGATCGGCCGAGCCGCGCGCAACATCCATGGCCGGGTCCTGATGTACGCGGATCGCGAGAGCAGGGCGATGAAGGCCGCGATCTCGGAAACCGATCGACGGCGTGCGATCCAGATCACCTACAACACCGAACACGGGATCACGCCGGAGACGATCACCAAGGGGGTCTCCGAGATGAGTGAGTTTCTCTCGATGGAGGATCGTGCGCCCGCGAAGCGCCGCCGCAGGCGGGGAGCCGACGATGAGGCCGGGCCCGAGGAGCTCGAGCGCGCGATGGTCGAGATGGAGGAGGACATGCTCGAGGCTGCCGAGAACCTGCGCTTTGAGGAGGCCGGCCGACTCCGGGATGAACTCAAGGAGATGAAGCGTGACCTCGAAGAGATGCGGATGGGATCCAAGAGCGGTTGATCGGTCCCCGTGCACTCTGATATAAGAATGGAGATGAACACGTGGATTGCATCAACGAGGACCAGGCTGACCATCGCCGTTGCGGTGGTCGCGACGGTTCTTGCGGCGCTGATCGGTGGCGCTCTCGCCCAGCAGAAGGACAGCTCGGTGACGACCGGGACCCAGCAGGCCTGCGTCAAGACCGACAAGCCCCGCAAGGCCACGCTCCGGATCGTTCAGATAGACAAGGAGTGCCTCTCCAACGAGCGCCGGATCGTGATCAACACCTTTGTGGGCCCCGGAGCCACGGGCCCCGCCGGACCTCCCGGAACACCTGGTGCCACCGGTCAGGCAGGATCTCCCGGTCCCCCTGGGGTCACCGGACAGTCCGGTGTAACTGGACCTCCCGGCCCGACCGGTGCAACCGGCCAGCAGGGCGTGACGGGTCAGCAAGGCGCAACTGGACTTACGGGTGGAGTTGGCGCGACGGGAGCCACCGGCTCCACCGGCGAAACCGGGGCCACAGGGGTCACCGGCGCCACTGGTGAGACGGGCGCAACCGGCCCCACCTGAGCGCCCCTCGGATCGTCCTGCCGTTCGCGGTCAGCTACGCTCGCATGATGGAGCGTGACGAGATCATCCGAAGAGATTTCCCATCCTCGCGAAGGGGATACGACCGTGAGGCCGTAGACTCGCACCTGTTGTTGCTCGCCGATCGCATCGCGGCGCTCGAGCTGGAGGTGGCCGAGGCCGCGAGAGCAGCAGGCGAGAGGGCTGCCGAGGAAGCCGCGATGCAGGTCGAGTTGGACGCGATCGCTGACCGGGGTGAGGTCGAGGTGATCGTCGACGCCGTCCAGGAGGCAGTATCCGGGCTGGTCCGGCAGGCCAACGAGTTGCGCAGCAGGGTCGACTCGATCGGCCGCGGTCTGATCCCGCTTCCGAATCTGCCGGGGATTGGTGGAAGACCGGAGACGAGCGCCGAGGCAATAGAGGCGATCACGGTCCCGATCGAAGGGGAGCCAGATGTCCCGAGGGACGAGTCCGAGCAGCAGGACCAGACCGGCGCCGCGCGGCTGATCGCCCTGGAGCTGGCGCTGGGTGGCTCGGATAGGGCCGAGGTTGAGGCGGCGATCGAGCGGGAATACAAGGTGGATGGCCTCGACTCGCTGCTCGATGACGTCTTTGCGCGCGTCTCCTCTCGCTGAACCCACGAAAAATCCCTGTGCGAACGTCTGTTCGCGTGGGGTAGAATGCAGTCATCGCCCGATCTGACCAAATCGTGATCACCGGTGCCCGTGAGCACAATCTCAAGGGGATCAACCTTGAATTGCCACGTGATGCGCTGATCGTGATGACCGGGCTCTCCGGGTCGGGCAAGTCCAGCCTCGCCTTCGACACGATCTATGCAGAGGGTCAGCGCCGCTACGTCGAGTCGCTCTCTGCATATGCGCGCCAGTTCCTGGGATTGATGGAGAAGCCCGATGTCGACTCGATCGAGGGTCTGTCGCCGGCGATCTCGATCGACCAGAAGACGACCTCGCGCAACCCGCGCTCGACGGTCGGCACCGTCACCGAGATCTATGACTACCTGCGACTGCTCTGGTCGAGGATCGGCCACCCGCACTGTCCCAAGTGCGGCGAGGAGATCACCGGGCAGACCCAGGAGCAGATCACCGATCGGCTTATGACGCTTGCCGAGGGAACCCGCTTCATGGTCATGTCGCCGGTTGTCCGGGGGCGCAAGGGCGAGTACGGAAAACAGCTTGAGCAATACCGCAAGGACGGATACTCGCGGGTCAGGGTCGACGGCGAGCTGTTGTTGCTCGAGGAGGACATCGTGCTCGACAAGAAGTACAAACACGACATCTCGGTGGTGGTCGATCGGCTGGTGATGAAGAAGGATCTGCGCAGGCGGCTTTCGGAGTCGGTCGAGGCTGCGACAGCTATGGCCGGCGGGCTGGTCGAGATCGAGATTCTCGATCAGGAGGAGACCGCGCCGATGCTGTTCTCCGAGCAGTTCGCCTGCCTCAACTGCGGCACCTCGATCCCCGAGCTCGAGCCACGGATCTTCTCCTTCAACTCACCGCACGGGGCGTGCGAGCGCTGCCACGGCCTTGGCTTTCAGCAGATCATCGACCCGGAGCTTCTGGTCCCGGACCCTACCCTGGCGCTCGGCGAGGGCGCGCTTCAACCATGGCGGCTAGGCCATTCCAACTACTGGAAACGGGTGGTCGAGGCGGTTGCCGATGCCTACGACGTCGAGATCACGACACCGTGGCAGGAGCTCGAGCAAGAAGAACGCGAGATCTTTCTCAATGGCACCGGAACCGAGCGTCACAAGGTCAGCTACTCGAATCGATTTGGGCGTCGTCGCTCGTATGCGGTCAAGTTTGAGGGACTGGTCAACAACATGGCGCGGCGCCACGACGAGACCGACTCCGAACGGGTGCGGGAGCGGATCGAGGGATACATGGCCGAGCAGCCATGTCCCGATTGCAGGGGCGCGCGGTTGCGGCCCGAGGTGCTCGCGGTCAAGGTCGGCGGGATCAGCATCGCCGAGTACAGCAACTTCTCCGCGCGGGCGGCAAAGGAGTGGATCGCAGACCTCGAATTGACCGAGACCGAGCAGGCGATCGCGAAGCTGATCGTCCGGGAGATCTCCGAGCGGCTCTCATTCCTCGACAATGTCGGGATCGGCTACCTCTCGCTGGCGCGGGCTGCGCGGACGCTCTCGGGCGGCGAGGCGCAGCGGATCCGGCTTGCGACTCAGATCGGCTCCAGCCTGGTCGGCGTCATGTACATCCTCGACGAGCCGTCGATCGGGCTGCACCAGCGCGACAACGAGAAGCTGATCGGGACCCTGGAGCGGCTGCGGGACATCGGCAACACCGTGATCGTCGTCGAGCACGACGAGGGCACGATGCTCGCCGCCGATCACCTGGTCGACCTCGGGCCCGGAGCCGGTGAGCGCGGAGGAGAGGTGATCTCGGCCGGTACTCCCGAGCACGTCATCAATGACCCGAACTCGGTGACCGGTCGCTATCTCTCCGGCGAGCGCCGGATCGAGGTCCCGGAGAAGCGCCGCGAGCCGCGTGGGGAGCTGCTGGTCAGAGGCGCGAGGCAGCACAACCTCAAGAACATCGACGCCTCGTTCCCGGTTGGAGTGCTCTGCTGCATCACCGGTGTTTCGGGATCCGGAAAATCGACCCTGGTCAATGAGACGCTTCACCCGGCGGTGGCCAACCGGCTCAGCCAGGCGAAGATGCGACCAGGCCCCCATGACGGCATCGACGGGGTCGATCAGATCGACAAGATCATCAGCATTGATCAGTCGCCGATCGGCAGGACCCCGCGTTCCAACCCGGCCACCTACACCGGAGTCTTCGACCACATCAGGGAGCTCTTTGCCCGCACCCAGGAGTCACGGGCGAGGGGATACAAGGCGGGGCGATTCAGCTTCAACGTCAAGGGTGGCCGTTGCGAGGTCTGCAAAGGCGACGGTCAGATCAAGATCGAGATGCACTTCCTCCCTGATGTCTACGTGCCCTGCGAGCAGTGCCACGGCAAGCGCTACAACCGCGAGACGCTCGAGGTCCACTACAAGGGCAAGTCGATCTC
>JBBQZL010000050.1:0-13769 GCA_038207745.1 Solirubrobacterales bacterium | reverse complement strand
CCGGGCGTGGCGCCCTCGGTCTTGCCGTTTGAGCTTCCGCCCACCTTTACCCGCTGCTCCGGCTCTGCGCCGCTCACCTTGCTCGGGGCATCTGCGCCGCCCCTGTCCGCAATCACCGCGCCGGTTGCATCTGAGCCGTTCTTCTGTTCCGGCCGGTCCGCCTGAGTGTCGGTGCCATTCTTCTCCGCTCCGGGCCGGTTCTTGGACCGGGACCTGCGCCTGTTGCGGGACTTGCGCTGCTGCGAGCCGTCGCGGTCACCAGATCGTTCTGAGCGGTTTCTGTTGTTCTGACCGCCGTTGGCAGAGCCGCCGTTATCGCCGCCGCCCTTGCCCTTGCGCCTGCGTCGCTTGCCCTGCTTGGGGAAGTTCCTCAGCAGCTCGCGGGCGATGGCCGAAGGCTTGCGGGCCATCCGCATCCTGGCGCCGCGGAGCACCTCCTCACCTTCGGGGGTGTGGGATACGGCGGCCGCGAGAATCGAGACGGCGAGCCTGCGGTCCTGGTCCTTGGTCGCGTGGACGAGACGGCGAGCATTTCGGCCGTGCGCGCGGCCGGATGAGTTGACCAGCAGCCCAAGCAGCCTCTTGGTCTCGGGCCAGCGCTGAACCGCGTACTCCTCGTGGAGCTCGCGGTTGTAGGAGGCCAGTCGCCAGACCCATGCCTGCGCCTGATCGCGTCGGCCGATCCGCTTCTCGATCAGCGCCTGGAGGAGGACCTTTACGCCGGCGCGCTTCTCGTCGCGGCTCCAGGTACCGACCATGTCGATCGCATCATCGAAGGCATCCGCGTCGCGAAGAGCTGCGATCTCGCCGAGTGCCTTGAGTCGCAGCGCCGAGTTGCGGTTGCGCTGCACACAGGTGAGCAGAAAGCGGCGACGCAGCTCCTTGCTCTGGTCGTGCTGCAGCATCGCCTTCGCACGGCGCCAGCCCTGCGGGTTGACGCGGGCACCCGCAAGCGCGGCCCAGACGTGCTGCTCCGCGTAGTCGAGGTTCTCGACCGCGATCCGCCAGATCTCCCGCTCGAGAACCTGGACACGGCGCTCGGGGTCGTCAGAGACCGGGACGATTCGACGCTCGACCCGGACCTTGCGCCCGCGCCCGCGGCGCACCGGGCCGACGACGATCGCGCCGCCGCGGTAGACGTCACGATCGAGAAGGCTGTGCAGGGTGACGATCGTCTCGTCATGCGTGGTCGCCGGATGGACGAAGTCGATGACCAAACCGGCTTCCTTGCCGGGAGCACGACGGGTTACGCGACCGACACGCTGCTGGTAGATCCTCCGCGAAGCGGTCGGCGCAAGGTGCATGCAGATCGTTGCACGGGGTGAGTTCCAGCCCTCGGCCAGCAGCATCGCATTGCATAGCACGTCGATCTCGCCGCGCTCGAAGCCCGCGAGGATCTCGGCCAGTTCACGCTTCGGTGTTTCGCCGGAGACCGCCTGTGCGTTGATCCCGATGTCGCGGAAGGCCGCAGCAACGTTCTTGGCGTGCCGGACGCCGGCGGTGTAGAGGACACCCGGGACCTTGCGAAATCTCGATTGGTAGAGATCGGCGATCGCGACGTTGAATGGCGTCTGGTCGAGCAGCTTCGCGAGCTCTTCCTGATCGAAGTCCTGGTCAACCTCTCCCTTGCGGAGCGGCACCTTGGCAATTGTCCGCACTCCGGGGCCGGGCGGGATCCGCAGCGCGCGAAGCGGTGAGATGACTCCGCGGCGAGCCGCCTGCGCGAGGTCGAAGCGCGAGGTCTGGGTCG
Source organism: Solirubrobacterales bacterium (assembly GCA_038207745.1). GTDB lineage: Bacteria > Actinomycetota > Thermoleophilia > Solirubrobacterales > 70-9 > JBBQZL01. The sequence continues at coordinate 12,019 of JBBQZL010000050.1, read as the reverse complement.
GGAATAGGTCTGCAACGTGGCGGGCGATCAGCGCGCCCGTCGCGGTCATGCCGACGAAGACAGGGCCGGTCCAGGCACGGATACAGGCGCTTGTCTTCTCGCCGAGCGCGGTGTGCGCCTCGTCACAGATCACCACTGTGTAGGCGTCCGAGACGCGCTTCTGGTTGCGGACGAACCACTGGTAGGTCTCGACCGTGACCGGGCCGTCGGCGTCATCGCGGCCGTCGAGCAGGGGCGGACGCAGGCGCTCCCCGTATCCGCGGGTTGAGATCTCGCCGATGAATTGGTCAACCAGGTTGCGCCGATGGGTGAGGATCAGAACGCCGCCGGTGCGGGTTGCATCGATGAAACCGACCGCGGCCACCGTCTTGCCGGCACCGGTCGCGTGTTCGAACCAGAAGCGCCGCGCAGCACCCGGGTCATCTGAAACTTCTTCGTCGACGGGCTGCTCGTCGGGGTCTGGCTCGTCGTGCCAGTCCTGGGGCTCCTCATCGGCATCGAGCGGCTCGTCGTCGGTCAGCTCGACCTCTTCCTCCTCTTCAACCTCGTCCACGGCATCGTCATCGTGCGGGTCGACAAGCTCATCCTCGGGAGTCTCGGCGTCCTCGTCGTCGTCGTCCTCTTCCTCATCGTCGAGATGCGCCTCCTCGACCTCGGGCTGCTCATCCTTGTCGCGAGCTCCGGCCTCGGCAACTTCCTCGGCCGGTTCTTCCGGATGATCCTCGTCGACCTCGATTTCGATCTCCACAGACTCATTGCCGACCGAGCCATTTCCGTTCGCGGCATTGATCTGCTGCTCTGCAATCAGTTCGGTCAGGGTGCCCGAGAGGGCGTCGACCTGATGGGCATTGAGCTCCGCGCCGTCGCGAAGCAGCGGCTTCTCCTCGGCGAGAAGTCGCTCGAGGCCCAGCAGCAGGGAGAAGTCCTGTCGCCACCTGATCGACGGCGCCTCGTTTCCCGCGTCCAGCTCTGAGAGCGAGGCATCCAGAGCACGCCGGCGAGCGGTCCCCGGGGCCAGTGCCTCCGGGCCTTCTCCGTCCAGCAGGAACGGCTCGCGGGCAAACTTCGCCGCGCGCTCGATATCGGCGCTTGTGGGTACGGCCGCTTTCGCGGCATCTTGGCTGATGTTAGCCATGGGGCTTTCTGAGTCCGCCCGCCGAACGTGTTGTTTGCGGCTGAGCGTGTGAGCTGGATGAGGATTCGGGACGCGACCAATGCCCACCCCCCGAACTGACATTTGCCACTCGCATCCAGGCGAGCAGGCAACTTGTATTTAATCAGGGACATGCGATTGAAGCGAACACGCACCCCGCTTGCAACTTTCCTCGTGCTTTTGGCGGGACTCACCCTGGTCGCCTGCGGCGACTCTGCGGGCTCCGGCGGCGATGCGTCAACAGCCCCCGACTACGCCAAGGACCTTGCCGGGTCGCCCGCCCCATTGGCGGCACTTCACAAACAGCGTGACCAGCTTCTCGACGGCGGCCGCGACGCTTTTGACGCGCGGATGGCCAGCCTCAAGGGATATCCGGTGGTCGTCAACGCCTGGGCTTCCTGGTGCGGTCCCTGCCTGCTCGAGTTCCCCCACTTCCAGGATGTCTCGGCGAGCCTCGGCAGGAAGGTCGCCTTCGTCGGGGTTAACGTCGAGGACTCCGAAGATTCAGCGTCGACCTTCCTGCGCGATCACCCGGTCCCGTATCCGAGCTACAACGACCCGGACAGGGACATCTACTCGAACCTCAAGGCAATCGGGTACCCGGCAACGGCTTTTTTTGATCGCAGCGGAAATATGACCTACCTCAAGCAGGGCCCATACACGGACTCCGCATCACTCGAGGCGGACGTGAGACGTTTCGCAATCGACGGGGAAGGCGGATAATGGAGATATGGAAATAGCGGCCACAGTCGCAATTGTCGGAGTCGGCCTTCTGCTGGCTGAACTGGTTCTGCCCACGGGAGGTGTGCTTGCGGTGATCGGCGCGATTGGTCTGATCGCCGCGGGAGTCGTCTCACTCGAGCAGACCACCCGCAGCTCCGAGGAGGTCGGCGCCGCCCTGATCACGGTGGGGGTTCTCGCGCTGATCACCTTCCTGGTCGTGGCCCGAAAGGTTGTGAAAGCGCAAACCGATGAACGGGTGCGCAGCGGCACCGAGGAGTTCATCGGCCGCGAGGTCGACGTCCGGGAGTCGATCGATCCCCTCGGACAGGTGCGGATCGAGGGGGCGCTCTGGCGGGCCCGCTCGACGACGCCGGGTGTGAGCATCCCGGTTGGGAGCAGAGTCACGGTTGAAGAAGTTGACGGGTTGACGCTGATGGTCAAACCGGCTCTCCAGGCGGATGGAACGGCTGGCGAACCTCGCGAGATGAACTCGCCGCCGGGGATGTGATCGTTCTGTGAGCGAGTGGGCCGATGAGTTCTTCCGAAACTGGCAGACGGCCTGGAATGCCGGCACCGAGGCTGTGCTCGAATACGTCACCGATGACATCGAGTACTGGGACGTAACCCTGGCCGAGCCGATCTGCGGCCGCGAGGCCTACTCGACCCACTGCGACAAATTCTTCGCCGCCTTCACTGAGCGTGAATGGTCGTTGCGAGAGCCGGTGATTCACGAAGGCGAACGGGTCACCGAGCCCTGGGCCTTCCGTGGGCTCAACTCCGGCCCCCTCTGGATCGGACTGCCCACCACGGGCAAGGTGCTGGACACCAAGGGCACCGACATCTTCGAATTCCGCGACTCCAAGGTCTGCCGCGAGCATTCTTACTTCGACGTCGTCAGCTCGCTGAGACAACTCGGACTCTGGCCCGGAATCGACAGCCGCGCCGAATCGGTGGCGATGGCCGTTGGCGGTGTGGCGCTGAACGGCCGCAGGGCGGTTTCCCGGATTCCCGTGCCGGGTCGCCGAGAGGTGGCATGACGAGGGGTAGAGTCACAGTTGAAGAGGTGGACGGATTGACGCTCGTGGTCAAACCGCCGCCCCAAACGGAGAGAACGGAAGGAACACGTTGATGGAGGTACTTGGCGCGGTACTGGTGGTTGTCCTGATCTTCCTGCTGATCGTCGTCGGCTCCTCGGTCAAGGTTCTGCGTGAATACGAGCGCGGCGTGATCTTCCGCCTCGGCCGCCTGATCGCCCTCAAGGGTCCCGGCCTGATCCTGCTGATCCCGATGGTCGACCGGATCGTCAAGGTCGACCTGCGGACGATCACCCTCAACATCCCTCCCCAGGAGGTGATCACCCGCGACAACGTCCCCGCGAGCGTCAACGCGGTTGCCTACTTCCGCGTGGTTGATCCCGACCGGGCGATCACCGAGGTCGAGAACTACCTGATCGCGACCTCGCAGATCGCGCAGACCACGCTTCGCTCCGTGCTCGGCAAGGCGGAGCTGGACCAGTTGCTTTCCGAGCGCGAGCGCCTCAACGAAGATCTCCAGAAGATCATCGATGAGCAGACCGAGCCGTGGGGCGTCAAGGTCAGCGTGGTCGAGATCAAGGACGTTGAGATTCCCGCGCAGATGCAGCGCGCGATGGCCCGCCAGGCCGAGGCGGAGCGTGAGCGCCGCGCCAAGATCATCAACTCCGAGGGTGAGTACCAGGCAGCGCAGAAGCTCACCGACGCGGCCGACATCATCAGCACCAACCCGGCTTCGCTCCAGCTCCGCTACCTGCAGACTCTGCTCGAGATCGGCGGCGATCAGAACACCACGGTGGTATTCCCGCTCCCGATGGACCTGATCAAGCCATTCCAGAAGATGATGCAGCGCTCGAGTGGGGGCGACGAGATGGATGACGGCGACGAGACAAGGCTGCGACCACCGCGTCCGGCACCGGCCCCTCCAGTTGCAGTGGCGGATCCGGAGCCTGTGATCCCGATCGACTCGCTGAGTGACAGTGAGCCGGATGGGGACGACGACCCAGGCGCCGATCTCCCGCCGTCGCGCGCATAGCGCGGGCAAGCTCGCGAACGCACCGTTGCCTTCAGATCAGCTGAGCCGGCCGGAGATCCGGCTCGAACAACTGACCGGGATGCGGACGATCCTGGCGCCGGGGCGGGCCGACCGACCGGACAACTTCACGTCGAACCGCGAGCCCGCGATTGCCGAGGCGACCTGCCCGTTCTGCGAGGGCCGCGAGCAGAAGACCCCGCCGGAGCTCTACGCAGATCGTCCGGGCGGAGGCGATCCGGACACCTCTGGATGGCTGACCCGCGCGGTCCCCAACCTCTACCCCGCCCTTGATGGTGGCGGCGAGGGACCCGGCCCAGCCTCTGAGACAGGCGCCTTCTCGAGCTCCATGGACCCGCTCCGCGCCTCCGCCCGCTCCAGCGAGACCGACCTCTTCTCCTCGCGCCCGGCGCATGGATTTCACGAGGTCCTGATCAATACGCCCAGTCACCACACCTCGCTCGCCGAGCTCCCTGACGACCAGCTCACCGCGGCGGTCGGGATATGGCGGGAGCGGATGCGGGCCCATTCCGACGCCGCCTGCTCGCAGTTGATCGTCAATGAGGGTGGGGCCGCCGGCGCATCGCTCGAGCACACCCACGCGCAGCTCTATGCGCTGCCGTTCGTGCCGGCCACCGTGGCCAGAGAACGCGAGCGCGCCTCGTCCTACGCTGAGCGCACCGGCGGCGGGGGTCTGCTCAGCGACGTGATGGTTGAAGAGGTTCGTCGCAAGGAGCGACTCGTCGCGATCGACGACGAGGCCGCCTTGATCTGCCCCTGGGCCTCCCGGGCGCCATTCGAGCTGCGGATCATCCCGCGAAGATCCGTCGCGAGGTTTGAGGACGACACCGCCGGTGTCGCGATGATCCGGACCGCTTTGACTGCACTCGAGAAGCGCTTCGGTGAGTCGCCGCTGCTCAACCTCTGGGTCCGGACCGCACCGCGGGGCGCCGAGCATTTTCACTGGCATCTCGACATCGCGCCGCGCCTGACGACCAAGGCCGGCTTCGAGTTCGCAACCGGGGTCGACATCAATGTCTACCCGCCGGAGCGAGCCGCCGCGGACCTGCGCGAATCCCTGGCCGGATAGGGTCCAATCGATATGGCACCGACTCCCCGCCCCCTCCCGAGATTCATTGCCGACAACTCACTCGACGGCGCCCCCTACGGCCGCTTCGCGGAGATGCTGGCGACCAAGTTCCGTGCAGCCTGCGAGGCCGTAGACGACCTGCCGGCGGGCACTGCCCTCCCCGAGAAGATCGAGTGGTTCCCCGAGCGCACCTGGGGCGGTCGCGTCTGGGTTCCGGCAAGCGTGCTCGCCGAGAGCGACGATGGAACGATCGAGCTCTACGGCCACGTCTCCTACGTGCAGCCCGACGGTGGCGAGCCGACCCAGCTTCGCGCGACGGCGGACTTCACCGACGTGCTTGCCTCCGACAACCCGGACTGGCGCATCGATCTCAACGACGACGTGATCGGAAGCTGGCGAGGCGAGGCCGGACAGGGTGGCGACGTGACCCTTGTCTGGGGACGTCCACTTGTTCGCGGCGCCGTCGCCGTCACCGCAGAGCTCGAAGGCGAGACCGTCGACCAGGAGGCGCTCTCCGAAGAGCGCTTCACCCTCGTTGCAACCGACGCCCTCCAGGGCTTTGGTGAACCGGTCTATCTGGTCATCAAGATCTGGAACAAGCGGGCAATGGAACTCGCCTCGGAGAGCCTCTACGAGTCCGACGAGGAAGAGCCGGACGAGGCAGAGTCAACCGAGGAAGAGTCTCCGCCCTCCAGGTCCTGATGATCACGCCCTGGGCAGATGCAGATCTCCCACTGCTCGCGAGGCTGAACGGTGACCCGTCGATGATGGAGCACCTCGGTGGCCCCGAGAGCCCGGAGAAGATCGTCGAGCGCCATGCCCGCCATCTGAGAGACGCTGAAACGTCCCCCGTGTTCTCGATCGTCGATGACGCCACCGGCGAAGGAGTCGGCTGGGTCGGATATTGGGAGCGCGAATGGCGAGACGAAATCGTCCTCGAGACCGGTTGGTCGGTGGTACCGGAAGTCCAGGGCCGGGGTTTCGCGTCACTCGCGACAGTCCAGGTGCTGGCGCTGGCAAAGGCGCAGGAAGGGCACCGGTACATCCATGCCTTTCCGTCAGTCGAAAATGGTGCCTCGAATGCGATCTGCCGAAAGGCCGGGTTCACGCTTCTGGAAGAGTGCGAGACCGAGTATCCGCCCGGGCAGTTCGGGCAAAGCAACATCTGGCGACTTGACCTCAGGCGCTGGACGGCTGCTGCCGAAGGCTGAACTTCTTGCAGACCTCGCAGGCGGACACGTCCATCACGGCAAGGATCGCGCCTGGACGTCGAGCAGCCTTCTCGTTGAATGGTCTGGGAAATCCGACCATTCGGTCGATCGCTGAAAGTTGCCGAACCGGGGAACCCTTTTGACCCGGTGAATCAACAAGCACGGACCGGGATCGCGAGCTGCGATCCCGGTCCGTGCTGCGAAACGCAAGTCAGGTTCGGCCTACGACTCCCACTCGAACGGCGGGTACTCGGTCGACAGGTAGTAGCCATAGGCGCTGCCGCGGTGCATCCAGCGCATCGCGTTCTCGACCACGTTGAACATCCCCTCGGGGTAGCTGCGCGTGAAGAGGATCGTGAAGAACGCGATCACATGGATGAAGGCCGCCACGTAGAAGAGAAGTGTGGCAACGATCACGTACGGAATGGCCACCAGCCAAGCGAAGAACGGACGCCACCTGGCGACGCCGTCGGCCGGGTAGTCAACTTCGAAGCTGGCCGGATAACTCGGGTCCGGATCCATCGTGAACGGCGGATACGTGTCCGCCGCAAGCAGCACATAGGCCTGAACACGAAGCTGCCAGCGCATCACGCCGACCATGTACTTGAAGATCCCCTCCGGGTACCTGCCCGTGAACAGGACGACGAAGAAGGCGCCGATCATGGCGAACATTGCGCCGATTCCGAGGAAGAAGAGGCATACATAGTGCGGCAGCACGATCAGCCACTTGATCAGCGGCATGAATCGTGAATACTCCTCGGAGCGCTCCAACTCAACCCGGACCGGGTACTCGGAAACCGCGCCCGAAACAGGCGCAACAGCTTCGCCGTTCGAGGGTGGCAGGGATGCATCATTCATTCAGGGCCTCCAGGACCAGGGCATTGGCCGGCGCATTGGCTGCGCAAGCGGGGATGGACTTCCCTCGGAGTTCTACATCAGCGGCCCGATTCCCGCTTCTGCCCAATTTGACCCAGTGCCATTCGGCCTCCACACGGCCGCGTAATCTGACTATCGTCTCGACCTACCGCCAAGGCGGCGGCCGTGACCAACTGTCTGCGCGCCCTGCCCCGATAGCTCAGCTGGATAGAGCGACTCCCTCCTAAGGAGTAGGCCGCAGGTTCGAATCCTGCTCGGGGCGTACGGTATAAGCCATATATAGAGCCACATTAGTGGTCCCGCCAGGTAGGAACAGTGGGGTCGACGGAGCCCGGTGGGACATGGGTAGGAACAGATTGCCAGCCTCCCGTTCCTTCCCGAATGCCTCTAAAGCTCGCCGAGACGCGCGTTGACCACAAGGGCCGAGCCCTTCCTACAGGGGTCTACAGTCTCGCAAAGGACGACGGCGTGATCGTGAGCTACAAGGTCCGCTGGCGTGAGGAGAGCGAAAATGGCGTCCGGCGCAATGCCGCCAAGTCGTTCTCGGTCCGCCGCTGGGAGAAGTGCTCGATCACCGGCCGCTCGATCTCCTGAACGTCCGCGTAGCCGTTGCGGGTCTGCATCCACCCCACCCCCCAGCTCGCGGGTCAGCTTGGCCCGCGGCTGCGCCTGGAAGACGTAGCCGGCGGTCTTGGCGTGGAGGTAGATCGCCGATCGGCCCTTCGGCGCGGCGAGCGAGAGTCAGCGTCCGTCGCTTCGAGCCCTGGTCATGTTCGAGACAAGGACGTGGGTGTGAAGGGCGGGGTCGCCGGCGCGGCTCATCCGGTGGCGGAATCGGCCGTCGGCCAGATACCCGCAGGTCTGCCGCCAGCTTGGATCGGTACCGGCGAGGCCGTACGGGAACGCATCGGAGGATGCTGTAGGGTTGTCACCAAGCGCCCGGGGGGGCGCTTCACGAGATGGCCGCCATCGGAGTGGCTGCTCGCCACTCCAGGAGGTATCAGATGGACCGTCCACGTAGACACCGCCATCTCGGCGCACTGGTCCTTGCCGGCTTCGCCGTCGCGGCGCTCGCCGGCTCCGCCATCGCTCTCAGCAATGGCGGGAAGCATGCGATCAGGGCGGTTTCGCGCTCGGACGCCGGCGCCACCCACCTTGCGCGGGCGATCTTCGAGGGCAACAAGAACAACCTGGTGCGGTCGAAGTTCGTCACCGTGCCGCCGGGCAACCACCCGGTGGGGATCTCCAGGAAGCGGTTGGTGGGGTTCCCCCGCCGCGGTCATGCTTTCGCGATCCTCACGACCGGCTGTGCCAGGCTGGCGGACAACCCCAACACGAAACCGAACACCGGCTGCAGGGACGGCGGCCTGAAGGTTCGTGGCGCCCGGGACGTAACGATCTGGCGGATCCGGGTCAAGGTTCCCAAGGGCGATAACTGCCTCTCGTTCCGCTTCAAGTTCCTCTCGGACGAGTACCCCGAGTTCGTCGGATCGAAGTACAACGACGCCTTCATCGCCGAGCTCGGGAACGCGCCGAGGTGGAACGCCTCGAGCAAAGTCAATCCGACGATCCACGCCCCGGGGAACTTCGCGAAAACGGCCAACGGGAAGCTGATCAGCGTCAACGGCGCCGGCGTCGCCCGGGTCTCGCGAGGAAGGGCGAGGGGCACGACCTACGATGCGGCGACCAGGAAGCTGCGCGCCTCGACTCGGATCAAGCCCGGCTCGCACCTGCTCCACCTGTCGATCTTCGACCAGGGAGATCGGCAATATGACTCGGCCGTGTTCATCGATCGGCTACTCGTGCGGCACGCCGCCAAGTGCCACTCGGGGGTCGTGGGGACGAAGTAGTCGAGGGCAAACAATTTCCCGCGGGTGATCGGCAGGACCGAGGCCTCGGCGCCGAGGCAGGCTGGCTCAATTTCGGGTCAAGCCCAAAGGGAGCTGAACGGTTCCCCGGGGAAGCCCTCGAGAGGGATCATGTTGATGGTCGTCGGGATCGTCCCGACGACCAGGGGCGATCTTTGCTGGCACTTGGAAGGACACCGCCATGGCGCACCTCGGCCAAGGCATTCGGTGACATCGCTGGTTCTGCGACGCTGGTCTGGTTGACGCCGTGTCCGATGTCAGTAGCTGAGGCAGCGACAACCGGGTGGGAACAAGGTGGGAACGCCATCCGGCTTCTTGTGTCCCCATACGTCCCGACTTGTCACCTCAGGCAACCTCAACTTTGCAGGTATTTCTGGGGTTTCGGCCATTACTCGAAAGCTGTCCGAACTCCCTCCTGAGGAGTAGGCCGCAGGTTCGAATCCTGCCCGGGGCGTTGCGGTCGGTCCCAACTGCAGCGCCACCCTATTGTCCACGAGATGAGAGCCACCGCCGCCCGCGCAGAGAGCTGTCGGGGCGGGGAGAGGAGACGAAGTGGAAAATCGAACGGATGTGAGCTTCAGCTCGGGGGCGGAACGCTGTGGCGCCTGGCTCTACACACCCGACGGAGCCGGGCCCTGCCCGATCATCGTTATCGGTCACGGCCTCGGCGCAGTCCGCGAGATGCGGCTCGATGCCTTTGCGGAGCGCTTCTGCAAGGCCGGCTACGCCTGCCTCGTCTTCGACTACCGCCACTTCGGAGCCAGCGAGGGCGAGCCCCGCCAGCTCCTCGACATCAACCTCCAGCTGGATGACTGGGCCGCTGCGATCGCGTATGCCCGCAGCTGCCCGGTGGCCGACCCCGAAAGGGTGATCCTCTGGGGTACCTCCTTCGGCGGCGGCCATGTGATCGTCGCCGGTGTTCGCGACCAGCGCGTGGCCGCGGTGATCTCCCAGTGCCCGTTCACGGACGGGCCCGCCTCAGTGCTGGCGGCTGACCGGCTCGGCCTGGTCAAGGCCGGCGGATTGGCGTTGCGCGACATCGCCGGAGCGATGATCGGCAGGAAGCCTACGATGGTGCCGATTGCGGGCCCGCCGGGCTCCGCCGCCCTGATGGCCACGCCGGATGCCGAGGCCGGGTATCTGGGGCTCGTCCCCGGGGGGGTTCCGTTCCGCAACGAGGTCGCTGCCCGCTTCGCCCTGCGGATCGGCTTCTATCGCCCCGGCAGGCAGACGCCGAAGCTGCGCTGCCCGGCCCTGTTCTGCATCTGCGAGGCCGACAGCGTCGCCCCGGCCGCCCCGTCCCGGCGCCACGCCCGCCGGGCGCCGTACGGCGAGATCCGGATCTACCCCGAGGGCCACTTTGACATCTATGCCGGTGAGCCGTTCGAGCGCGTCGCAGCCGATCAGATCACCTTTCTCAAAATGCATCTCCCGACCCCGGCCAACCCGAAAACGAACACTGACGGAGAAGGGCAATCAACAGAATGAGCTACCCGATCCCGAACAAGACCGTGCTGATCACCGGCGCTGCCGGCGGTATCGGCAGGGCAACAACCCGTGAGCTGCACCGGCGTGGTGCCAACGTGGTGGCCACCGATCTGAGCCAGATTGCGGTCGACGCCGTTGCCACCGAGCTTGGCGGGGAGCGGGTCCTGCCGATCGCCGTTGACGTCACCGACAGCTCCGCACTCGACTCGGCTGTCGGGGCCGCAGTCGGTCGCTTCGGCGGTCTCGACGTCGTCTTCGCCAACGCCGGGATCGCGATCGATCCCCCGACGACCGCGATCGCGATCAGCGATGAGGACTTCGAGCGGGTGGTCGCCGTCGACCTCCATGGTGTCTGGCGGACGGTCCGGGCCTCTCTGCCCCAGATCCTCAAGAGGCGGGGTCACATCCTTCTCACCGCCTCGATCTACGCGTTCATGAACGGAACCGTCAACATTCCCTACGCAATCTCGAAGGCGGCTGTCGAACAGCTCGGCCGGGCGCTGAGAAGTGAGCTTGCCGGACACGGCGCGACGGCCGGCGTCCTCTACCCGGGCTGGATCGACACGCCGATCGCAAAGGCCGCACTCCATGACGAGGGACCGGCTCTGGAACTCGTCAACCGGGTCTTCCCAGGACCCCTTCGAAGGGCGATCACCCCCGAAAAGGTGGCATCGGCGGCAGCGGACGGAATCGAGAAGCGGGCTGGTCGGATCATCGTTCCCCGGCGCTGGGCCCCGGTGTCGCTGCTCCGGGGATTCGTCAACGCCGCCACCGATCTCAAGCTCGAGCGGGACCCCGAGGTCTCCCGGCTGATCCTGGAGATCGAGCGCCGTGCGATCGAGCGTCGCGATGGCGTCGGCCCGCAGGGGTAGTCACCTCGCGTGAGGCTGGACCCGGGACGTCTGCATGCGGGCGTTCCTATTCCGCTTCGGCCGTTCCTCGGACGTGGCGTCGATACCAGCGGCGGCCGACGAGTCGCTGGGAGTGCCAGACCACGGCTGGAAGCAACCCCCGGCGGTGCAGCCAGTACCGTCCTGGGATCTTCTCCACGGCAGGGACACGGGAGGCCTCGATCTCCGCGATCGCCAGCCCGGATCCCTGATCCCGGCTCCGCAGCGCCAGCACCTCGCCGGCGGCATCGGCGACCAGTGCGCCGCCCTCGAAATGGCCCCGGTAGGTGACTCCGGGCACCTCCGGTATCGAACAGCTGGCCGCGCCGCAGATAGCTCCGTGGACAACAGGTGCCCCGACGAAACGCCCAAACGCGCTCGGCGCCCGCTGCGCGGTGCGGGCGTTGCCCGCCTCCATGCGAGAAGTCACCGCCCGGGGCGGCCAGGCGGGGATGCTCCACCAGTTCGAGCCGCCGATCACCAGGTCGACGCGCCCGGCGAGGCGGCGTGCCGTGGCTGTCCGCATGAACTCCCAGCAGACGACGGCGCCGAACGTCAGCCCGCCCGCCTCGATCACGCCGTCATCTTCGCCGCCGATATAGAAGGCGTTCTCCCACATTGTCGGCAGGTCCTTGTCGTGGCGCCCCTGCACCAGG
>JBBQZL010000049.1:0-13781 GCA_038207745.1 Solirubrobacterales bacterium | reverse complement strand
CTCACTCAAGGGCCAGGGCGCACGGGTGATCATCACCGAGATCGACCCGATCTGCGCACTGCAGGCGGCGATGGAGGGCTATCAGGTCGCCAAGCTCGATGATGTCATCCACACCGCCGACATCTTCGTCACCGCGACAGGCAACAAGGACATCATCACCGTTGACGACATGGGCCGGATGAAGCATCAGGCGATCGTCGGCAACATCGGTCACTTCGACAACGAGATCGATATCGCAGGACTCGAGAAGCTCGAGGTTGTTGAACGCAACAACGTCAAGCCGCAGGTCGACGAGTGGCGCTTCCCGGACGGCCACACCGTGATCGTGCTCTCCGAGGGCCGGCTTCTCAACCTCGGCAACGCGACCGGCCACCCCTCCTTCGTGATGTCGAACTCGTTCGCCAATCAGACGATCGCCCAGATCGAGCTGTTCGGCAATGCAGACGACTACGAGAACACCGTCCACGTTCTCCCCAAGCATCTCGACGAGAAGGTCGCGCGACTGCACCTCGGTGCGCTCGGCGTACGTCTGACCGAGTTGACACCCGAGCAGTCCGCCTACCTCGGCATTCCGGTCGACGGTCCGTACAAGCCGGACCACTACCGGTACTAGGCAGCCTCTCCGATGAAGAGCGACGCATTCAGGAAGGCGGCTGAATCGAAGGACTTCGGTTCGGCCGCCGACCTCTTTGCCGAGGACGTGACCTTTCGCAGCCCGGTCGTCTATCGGCCATACGAGGGCCGGGATGCGCTGCTGGTGCTGCTCGGCGCCGTCGTGACCGTGTTCGAGGACTTTCACTACGTGGAACAGGTTGAGACAGGCGATACGGCGGTGCTGATGTTCGAGGCAAGAGCCGGTGGCAGGGACGTCCAGGGAGTCGACATCCTTCGCTACGGCGATGATGGCCTGATCCGCGAGATGATCGTGATGGTGAGGCCGATGAGCGGACTGCAGGCGCTTGCCGAGAAGATGCGGGCCCTGCTCGAAGCGGCGGAGGCCTAGCCTCCCTCTGTAGGCTGCCATGCCGAGCGCCGGGAACGGCCCGGGGTGGAACCAAGCAGGAGGGCTGGACTCGATGGAGATCAAGAAGGTGGGGGTCGCGGGATGCGGCCTGATGGGACACGGCATCACGCAGGTCTGTGCGCAGGCAGGCTGGGACGTGGTCGTCCGCGAGGTTTCCCAGGAGAAGCTGGACGGCGGGATCGGCAAGATCACCAAGCAGCTTTCACGCGCGGTGGAGAAGGGCAAGATCGATCAGGCAGAGGCCGATGCGGTGCTCGGCCGGATCCACGGAGTACTTGATTTCTCCGATTTCCACGACTGTGATTTGGTCATTGAGGCAACGAGCGAGGATCTCGATCTGAAGCTCCGGATTTGGCACGAGCTTGACCAGATCGTCAAGCGCGAAGCGATCTTCGCAACAAATACCTCTTCGCTGCCGGTGATCGAACAGGCAGCCATAACCACCCGCGATGAGCAGTTCCTCGGCCTCCACTTCTTCAATCCGGTCCAGGTGATGCCGCTGCTGGAGGTGATCCAGTCCGTGACCACGTCCGAGGAGACGATGAAGGTCGGCTTCGAGTTCGGCGAGAAGCTCGGCAAGACGACTGTCCACGCCAGGGACAAGGCCGGTTTCATCGTCAACCGCCTGCTAGTCCCGGCCCTGTTCGACGCAATTCGCGGGCTTGAGGAGGGGATCGGCACGATCGAGCAGATCGACGCGGCGATGAACGCGGGCGCCGGACACCCGATGGGCCCGTTGACCCTCTCGGACTTCGTCGGACTCGACACCCTGGCCGCGATCGGCGACGTGATGTTCGACGAGTACCGCGAGCGCCGCTTCGCGGCACCCCCGACGCTTCGCAAGATGGTTGCGGCGGGCTTCTACGGGCGCAAGTCGGGCCGTGGTTTCTACGACTACTCCGGCGAGAAGCCGGTTGCCGTCAACCCAGGCCTCTAGCGGGAGCCTGGCGCCATCGAGATGAGCGATCAGGGTGATCTGACGCCGGCCGACTTCGAGGCGGCTCTCGAGGCGGCACTCGGAGGTGGGCCCGAGCGCCACCACGAGAAGACGGCCGAGCAGGGCAAGATGCCCGTTCGCGACCGGGTTGCCCGCCTGGTCGACGCTGATTCCTTCGCTGAGGAGGCACTGCTCGCCAACTGGGACCAGGAGGGTCTCGGCGCCGATGGCGTGGTGACCGGCCTCGCGCGGATCGAGGGGCGCCGGGTCGCACTGATGGCCAACGACCCGACCGTGAAGGCCGGCTCGTGGGGCCCGAAGACGGTCGAGAAGATCCTCAGGATCCAGGAGCAGGCTCTGAAGCTGCGGATCCCGATGATCTATCTGGTCGATTCCGCCGGCGCCCGGATCACCGACCAGGTGCAGATGTTCCCGGGCCGGCGTGGCGCGGGCCGGATCTTCTTCAACGAGGTCAAGCTCTCGGGCCAGGTGCCGCAGGTCTGCATCCTCTTCGGCCCGAGTGCCGCCGGCGGCGCCTACATACCGGCATTCTGCGATGTGGTGATCATGCGCCAGGGCAATGCCTCGATGTATCTGGGGTCGCCGCGGATGGCGGAGATGGTGATCGGCGAGCAGGTCACGCTCGAGGAGCTCGGTGGAGCCAAGATGCACACCGGTGTCTCGGGATGCGGGCATTTTCTGGCCAGGACAGACGAGGACGCGATCGATCTCGGCAAGCGGTACCTCGGCTTCATGCCCGGGAACTGGAGCGTCGCACCGGCGCCGATCGAAGCGGTTTCGCCGTCGTCCGACACTCCGATCGCCTCAATAATTCCCGCTGATGAGAACAAGCCCTTCGACATGCGTGATCTGCTCGCCTCGCTTCTCGACGCCGACACCCTGCTCCAGGTTCATGAGCGGTGGGCGAAGGAGATCATCGTCGGCTATGCGCGGCTCGATGGCCAGGTGATCGGAATCGTCGCCAGCCAGCCGCGCCAGAAGGGCGGCGTGTTGTTCGGTGACTCGGCTGACAAGTCGGCCCGCTTCATCCAGACCTGCAACGCCTTCAACATCCCGCTTCTCTTTCTTGCCGATGTGCCCGGATTCATGATCGGGACCGTGGTTGAGCGTGAGGGCATCATCCGCCACGGCGCAAAGATGATCAGCGCCGTCTCCGAGGCGACCGTCCCGAAGATCTCGGTGGTTGTCCGCAAGGCCTACGGAGCAGGGCTGTACGCGATGGCGGGCCCGGCCTTCGGCCCCGACGCATCGATCGCGCTGCCGAGCGCATCGATCGCCGTGATGGGCCCGCAGGCAGCGGTCAACGCGGTCTTCTACAACCAGATCCAGGCAATCGAGGACGCCGACGAGCGCGACGCCTTTGTGGCGGCGAAACGCGAGGAGTACGCGGCCGGGATCGACATCCTGCATCTGGCCTCGGAGATGGTCGTCGACGCGATCGTCGAGCCGGCGGACCTCCGCGCGGACCTGATCCGGCGCTTCTCGCTGCTGGTCGATCGGGATCGCTCCTTCTCAGAGCGGCGCAACCCGATCACCCCGGCCTGATCGACGAGTATCCGCCGGGCCGGAGCCTGACCTCGCTAGCGTCTGGGGATGAGATCGGTGGTCAAGGGTCCCGTGATCGGGGCCGTCTTGTGTTTCTTGGGCATGGTGATTGTCGGCTTCTTCGCCTACAAGTCCGGCCCGCTCGAGCGCCTCGACGTCTCGGCGATGGGGGGGCTTGCGGAGCTCAGCCGCCCAAAGATCGATCGCACCTACAACTCGATCACCCACGCTGGGGACGCGGCGGGTCTGCTGGTGATTCTGGCCCTACTCGCCTGGTACGGACTGAGGCGCGGGCGCAGGAGGGAGGTGGCGGCGGCGCTCGGCGCAGCCTTGATCGCGAACGTCACGACCCAGGTCCTCAAAGTCGTGCTCTCCCACCCCAGATATGTCCCCGGGCCGGTCGGCTCGGTCGGCCCCGAGGCCTTCCCGAGCGGTCACGCGACGGCGGCGATGTCCGCCGCTGTCGCGGCGGTGATCATCGCCCCGCCAGATCGGCGAACTCTCGCTGCGATTCTCGGCGCCGCCTACGCCGTCCTCCTCTCGGTTGGGCTGGTCATCCTGGCCTGGCATTTCCCGAGCGACGTCCTCGGCGGGATGCTCTGCGCGACCGGCTTCGGTTTCGTCGCCATTGCCGGACTCCGATGGGCGGAGGTCCGGAAACCGCCTCTCGCCGTAGATCCGCGACAAGAAGTCGTCGCGCCGGCCCCCGGCGAGTTTCCGCTCAGCTCGATCCTGCTTGTCGGTGCCGGCTTCCTGGTCCTGGCGGGTTCGATCGTGCTCAGCACCGGCAACCGGGCCTCGCGGATGGTCAACTACCTCGACTCGCATCACAGCGCGGTGGCCGCGGTCCTGGCCATGGCAGCGCTCGCGGGCATCCTCACCGCCGGCCTGACCATCGTCGACCGCGAAGCAGAGCCGCTCTAGGCCTGGGATTCCTCGAGCGTTGCGGCCAGATCGACGAAGAAGTCGAGTGACCCGGGATTGGCCATCGAGTCTCTGCTTGCCGCCTTCTCAACCGGCGTTCCCATCAGGATCCGCTTCACCGGTACCTCGAGGATCTTGCCGCTCAGGGTGCGGGGAACCTCCTTGATCGCGAAGACCTCGTTCGGCACGTGCCTCGGCGAGCACTGCCGCCGGATCCGGCCGGCGAGTTCGCGGCGCAGGTCATCGTTCAGTTCGGCACCCGGGGCAAGCACGACGAAGAGCGGCATCCAGCCTTCTGTGCCTTCTCGTGGAATGTCGACCACCAGAGCGTCGACGATCTCCGGAACCCCATGCACCGCCCGGTAGATCTCGCTGGTCCCCATCCGGACGCCCTGGCGGTTGATCGTCGAATCGGAGCGGCCGTAGATGATCGCGGTGCCGCGTGAGGTGATCTCGATCCAGTCGCCATGGCGCCAGGCGCCGGGGAAGAGCTCGAAGTAGCTCTCACGGTAGCGCGAGCCGTCCTCGTCGCCCCAGAAGAAGACCGGCATCGAGGGCATCGGTTCGGCGACCACGAGCTCGCCGACCTCGTCGATCACGGGGTGGCCCTCCTCGTCCCAGGCCTCGACCTTTGCGCCGAGTGCGCGAGCCTGGATTTCTCCGCGGTATACGGGAAGGATCGGAACCCCGCCGACAAAAGCGGTGCAGAGATCCGTCCCGCCGCTGGTCGAGAAGAGCCAGGTGTCGGACCCGATCTGTTCGTAGATCCAATCGAAGCCCTCTGGTGACAGGGGCGAGCCGGTGGAACCGATCGCGCGAAGCCTCGAAAGGTCACGCCCCCTTCCGGGCTCGACGCCTGCCTTCATGCAGGCGGCGATGTAGCTGGCGCTGGTTCCGAAGCAGGTCACCTCTGCCGTCTCGGCAAGCTCCCAGAGCACGTCCATGCCGGGATGTCCGGGGCTGCCGTCGTAGAGGACGATTGCCGCCCTGGTCAGGAGCCCGGAGACCAGGAAGTTCCACATCATCCAGCCGGTCGTCGTGAACCAGAAGATCCGGTCGCCCTGGTGGGCATCGACATGAAGATTGAGTTTCTTCAGGTGCTCGAGCAGGATTCCGCCCTGGCTCTGGACGATCGCCTTGGGAAGGCCCGTCGTGCCTGAGGAGTAGAGGACCCAGAGCGGATGCTCGAAGGGAACGCGCTCAAAGCTCAGATCGACTCCACCGCCCGTCTCGGTCAGCTCGTCCCAGGTGATCGTCTCGCGAAGTCCCTCGCCCGTCGCCGCGGTGTCGAGATATGGGAGGAGCACGGTCTTGACCAGGCTCGGCATCGCCCCCTGGAGGCCGGCGATCACGTCACGGCGGTCAAAGTCCCTGCCGCCGTAGCGGTAGCCGTCGACCGCGAACAGCACCTTGGGCTCGACCTGGGCGAAGCGGTCGGTGACGCTTGCCGCGCCGAAATCGGGCGAGCAGCTCGACCATGTCGCGCCGATGCTCGCAGCGGCCAGAAAGGCGACGATTGCCTCGGGGATGTTCGGGATGTATGCGACGACCCGATCGCCGGGCACCACGCCAAGCCCTATGAGGCCCGCGGCCACCGCCGCCACCTGCTCCTCGAGCTCGCCCCAGTTCAACTCGGCGAGCCCGCGGATCTCGGAGCTGTGGAGGATCGCCGTCTCACGGGGGTTCCGGTCCCTGAAGATGTGCTCGGCATAGTTGAGCCTTGTCTCGGTGAACCACTCGGCGCCCGGCATCTCGCGGCTCGCGAGAACGGTCTCATAGCCGGCGTCCGAGATCACCTCGAAGAAGTCCCAGATCGATCCCCAGAATTGGTCGATGTTGCCGACCGACCACTGCCAGAGTGAGCCGTAGTCGGTGAACTCCAGGTCGCGCTCGTCTCGCAGCCACCGCATGTACTCGGCCATCCGCGAGCGCTGGATCATCTCGGCGGACGGCTGCCAGAGCATCTCTGGCTCGCTCGCGGGGGGCGACGAATCCGGGTCTGATCGAGAGGAGGTCACAGGCTGGCTCTTATAGCTGATCCGCGGACCTGGTCACTTTTGCATCGAGCGCTCGTACCAGGTCGACCACAAGCGCGGTCGCCGCATCGAGGGTGATGTGGTCGATCGTCCCGGGCAGATCCCCCAGCGTGTGGGCGAGCGGGGATCCGACACCGTCATCTGCGCCGATCAGGGAGATCGCCGAAAAGCCGCGAACCTGTGCGGCCACCGCATCTGTGCGCATCGGGATCCTCACCTTGCCAAGTTCGAGATCCCGGTCCGTTGCGATCTGCTCGCAGAGCTCGATCAGGCCTCGGTCGAGTGCGGTGGTCGCCACCGGACCCTCGCCGGTGACGCAGTGGATCCGGCCGAAGCCAACCGAGTCGAGGTTGATGAAGGCGGCGCGGCGATCAGCAAGCTCAGCCCGATGGCTGCGTACAAATGCCGCCATTCCCTCCGAACCGCTCTCCTCGGCGCCTGTCAGCAACACCCAGAGATCGATATTCCCGATTGGGTCAGCTTTGAGTCCGCGGGCGGCTGAGATCACCGCTGCCACCCCCGAGGCGTTGTCGCATGCGCCTGGTGAGGGGGGGGAGAGATGGATGTCGATCAGGGGGGCGATCCCAAGCAGAAGGATCGCCGTGGGAATGAGCTGGATGGTCGAGAGCCAGTCGCCCTGGGCACCGGCCATCCGGGCTCCGCTGATCAGCAGCAGCGGAACGATGCCGAGCCAGAAGATCAGGCGGACCGGGGCGAAGAAGAGCCGCATCCGGGGGGAGAGGCGGCGCGCCCTTGCCACAGGACGGGGTCCGAAGGCCAGCCCGGTCCGGGGCGAGTCGTAGTGGGCGGACAGGACAACCACAGGCTTGGCTGCTCCGCCTTGCCCGCCGGACCCGCCCCGTCCGCCGATTCCCCTCGGTCTCGAGACCACATTCTGCGATGCGCGCCGGAAGAAGACTCTGCGGAGCAGAAAGAGCCTGCCACCTTGATCGAGATATAGCGACGCGGCGGTGAAAAGGATGATCGCGAAGCCGGCGACGGGTACGGCGACCGCAACGACTCCGCCGACCACGGCAAGCAGGGCGTGCAGCGAGATGACCAGCGACTGGTCGGGCCGGACATGGGTCGGCTCGACGGCTACGGCTCGTCCCGGTTCGGCCAGCGCTCCAGCGAGCCAGTTGGCCGCGCGCCGCTCGGCATCGGTGCCGGCCGTTCGACCATCGAAAGAGCAGAGCGTCTCGATCAGCCCCCGTCGGTACTCGAAATCCACCGGTTGATTATCCAGCCTGGATCAGTCCCTCAACGCAATGCGGCGGGTGGGAATCGAACCCACATGCCCTTTCGAGCAATGGATTTTGAATCCATCGCGTATACCTAATTCCGCCACCGCCGCATGCCCGTCGCATTCTAGGGTTGAGGCCACAAACCATGTCGGTCGCGCATTGCCGGTCGCGGAGTCGCGGGTTCCCTCTGACGCGGCTTCAATCAACAGCTACGCGGGGAGCGGCGGAACGTCGCCCTCGGCCGGCGATGCACCGGCACCGTAGTCGGACCCGGAGCCGATCGGGCGCTCCTCCTCGACGTGCCACTCCTGGTTGAAGGCGAATACGGCGGCGATCATCAGAAAGATCTGGATCGGAATCAGGAGCGCCGTCAGCAGCCCGAGCATTGGTGTCGGGATCAGGGCCTCTTCGAAGCCGACCTTGTCCCTTCCGAACCAGGTCGGGACGGCGACCGCGCAGAAGATCACCAGCAGGATCGCGAATGCGGCTACGACCGGCAATACGCCGCGAGTCCACTTGGAGACAGCGTAGGCGAAGGCCAGGTCGAGGATTGCAAAGATCATGCAGATGATCCCCATCGAGAGGCCGCCTCTCAGGAGAGGCCAACCGCCGATTGTGACAAGGCTGATCAGCACCGCGGAAATGAGCAGCAGAGCAACGACGATTATCTTCGTCGTAATTGACTCTGGTTTCTCCCTGTTGGGCCGCCAGAGTTCGTACCCGGGCTTGACCTCTCCGACTGACATCGCCAACGATCATAGATTCTCCCGCCGACGCGTGCGCGGGAGATTGCATTAAGACTGCGTTCAGTCCCTGGTTCGGCAAACTGCAATCCTGATCATCCCGCGGACGTGGCGGAACTGGTAGACGCGCCAGGTTTAGGTCCTGGTACCCGAGAGGGTGTGGAGGTTCGAGTCCTCTCGTCCGCATTGAAGTCGCCGGCCGCAACTCCGGCTAGGTCGGTCGGTAGCGCGCGATGATCACTCCGGTCGTGGTCGGCGTCGAGTCGACAAGCTGGAGATTCGCGGGTGCGCCGCCGCCGTCGAAGAGGCGCCGGCCCGAACCCAGGACAAGCGGATGAATCGAGAGCAGGTACTCGTCAATCAGGTTGTCCGGCATCAGTGACCGGATCAGCTCCCCGCTGCCGAGGATGACGATGTCCTCGCCCGACTCCTCCTTGATCCGGGAGACAGCCTCCGGAACGTCTCCGATCAGGAGCACGGAGTTGTTCCATTGCAGGGGTTCCCCGAGCGTCGTCGAGGCGACGTACTTGCGGCGGTTGTTGAGCACTGCGGCGAACGGATTGTCGTCCGGCTGACTGGGCCAGAACGCGGCAAACTGCGCGTAGGTTCGTCGCCCGAATAGGAGGGCTCCTTCGCCCGTCATGCCGTCACTCATCACGGCTGCCATCACTTCGTCGTTGTAGGGCCTCGCCCAGCCTCCGTGCTCAAACCCGCCTCGGCGATCTTCGTCAGGGCCCCCTGGAGCCTGCATGACACCGTCGAGTGTCAGGTGGTTGGTCACATTGAGCTTGCCGATGAGAGCCCCCTCCTTCTCAACGTTGAGCCGCAGGTTCGTCCCGGCGGACAGACCGTCCGATCAGGCGCCCGGTATCTCACCTATGCCTGCGCTTCTTGATCCGGGCTGACTGATCAAGACCAATCGACGGACGTTTTTTGGTCGCCCACTTGTGACCGAAGAAGTCGCGTGACGGGGTTCCACCCACGCGGACGCCCGCCTTGCGAGCGGGCGAGCGCCGACCGAGCTTGAAGCCGCCGCCCACCCGGAGGCGGCCCGGGCCATGCTTCTTCGGATTCAGAAGTCTGGGATTTGAGGTGATCGCCGCAAGTCCGGACGGCGGCAGATTGTGGAAGAGGTTGTTGGAGCAGTTGTCGCCGCACGGCATCGGCGTCGTCCGGCTGGTCGTTCCGTAGATCAGGTTGTTGCGGAACTCGAAGCTGCCCGGCGCGATCATCGCCTCGAGCGGGGTCAGCTCCAGGGTCGTGCCGGGTCTGGGTGCAACGACGGTGTTGTTGTAGAAGCGCATCCCGTCGAGGGTTCCGATCACGCCCTCGTCGATCTTGCAGGGAGCCTCGTTGATCGTCGTGCCGTCGTTGACGCTGAGGTTGAAACGGACTTCGGCCGAGTGAATGTCGTTGGCGGAGCAGAGCAGAACGAAGCCGCCCTCGTTGTTGTGGCTGTAGTTGAACTGGATCACGGTTCCGTCCTGGCGATAATCGATGTCATAGCCGGTCCCGTCGCAGCCGTTGAACTCCATCCCGAATACCTCGTTGCGCTGGATCAGGGTGTTGATCGAGTGAAAGGTCCAGATCCCGGCATTGCAGACCGACCCGCGCGGGTCAAAGATCTCGCGCCCGCTGAGGTTGCCGTGGCTGACCACGTTGTCCTCGACGATCGCCCCGTCCGTGCCGCGGGGCACGATCCCGTCGCCGGCGATCTGATCGATTCGATTTCCCCGCACGACGACGCCCATCGATGCATTGGGCCATGAGTCCTTCGCACTTGCCGGCCGATTGGGGTCGTTGGTCCCGAAGATCGAGATACCGCTGCGGGAGACGTAGTTGATCCGGTTGTGCTCGATCAAGAGGTCGTCGAATCGCACCGGTGGTGCCCCCGTGGCGCTGATCTGGATCCCGGCGCTGCCGTTGATGTCCTTGTTCAGGTCTCCTGCGATGTCATGGACGCTCATCCACCGGATCGTGACATTGCTGACCGTGTCGGCGGCCGCGACGACCTGGATGCCCCTGCGGATCGAGGTGAATTCGCCGAGCGGCGGGGCGTCGCCAGGGTTGGAGACATCGAGGTCCTGGGCGATCAGGTTGCTGGAGTCTGAGATCAGCAACACGTCTGGGCCGGTGCCGACGATCCTCGGCTTCGGGCCCCAGCCATAGGCGCCGACCACGATCGGGGACTCCGGGGAGCCGGATCCCTGCGGCGCCAGGAGCCCTGTGCACGTGGTGCCCCGCTTGATCAGCAACCGGTCGCCCGGGCCGAGCATGACCGCGTTTGCGGCGCCGAGCGTGTTGAGCGGGCTCTCGGCGGATCCGGAGCCTGCCTCGATTGCCGAGCAGTTGAGGTGGTGAACCTCTGCGGCGGCCACTCCGGCACCCGCTGAGCACGCCAACAGCATCGCGGCCGTGGCGGCAAGCACGGCAGGTCTGACCCGCGGATTCATCCGCCCACCACGGCGGGAACCCGATCGTGACCCGGGATGCAGAGTCTCTCGGCGGCTCGAATGCCGGAGCTGAGCGCCCCGTCGACGGTCGCCGTCGACAGGTAGTCGCCCGCGAGAACCACTGGGCCTCGTTGCCGGTTCTGGGCCGCCGCCGCGAGTCGATATCGGCCTACTTCATGAATCGGGATCGCCCGTTCGCGCATCGCGCACCACAGCGGCCGCGACTCGATCGGCAGGTAGGGGCAGAACGCCTGCGCCAGCTCCCAGGCACGCCGGAACTGCTCATCCTCGGGTGCGGACACGAGCGAGGCACTTTCGCCGGCGCCGAGGAAGACGCTGACCACCTCATCATCCGGTGGCGGTGACCCCTGATCCTTGTGGCTGTTGAAGGAGATCGCGGCGACCGGCCACTCGCCGGGGCCACACGGGAAGCGGCCGCTCTCGGGTGGGCACGCATCGCGCCGGACACGGAAGCAGGCATGGAGGTTGGCGACGTATCGCTGGGACTCGACGAAGGATCCGAGACCTGTATCGAGGAGATCTTCGGAGACGATGCGCCGGGTCACGTCGGCAGTGGTCGCCACGACCGCCTCGTCAAAGCACTCACCGTCGACGCTGACACCATCGCCGTCGGGCACGACCTCGGTGACCTCGACGCCGAGCCTGAGCCCATGTCCGGCGCTGAGGGCGGTGGCGATCGAGTCCATTCCATCCCGCATCGTGAAGAACTTCGCGGTCGGCGCCCTGGACTGCAGGGCCAGAAACAGAGAGCGCGAGACCTCGGCGCATGAGAAATACCAGAATGGCTCGACCCCGGGGCGAACCAGAAAGTCGTATGCCTGCTCGCCCATGGTCGCGATCGCCTCGTCTTCGATCGAGCGGTCGTCAAGGGCTGCCAGCGACTCGGGCGAGGCGAGCTCGAGGCCGCGATGGCGAACCGCGGCCACCGCGGTGCGGGACGCCATCCGGAACTTGCCGGGCGCACCCACGAACGGGTTTGCGAGGAAGGAGCGCACCGAGCCGAGCACGAACTCGACCTCCTGGTCACCGTTGACAAGTACGTTTCGCCGAGACAGGGGCGTGACCTCGCCGGTGATCCGAAGCTCGCCGAGAAGCCGGCTCAGGGTGGGGTAGAAGTTGGTGAAGAAGCCGGCTCCGGAGTCGACGACGATTCCGTCCTTGCGCCATGACGTGGCCCGGCCTCCAACCGTCTCGGCCCGCTCGAAGATCACCACATCGCGTCCGGCCTTGCCAAGCTGATGCGCAGCGGCGCAGCCCGCTGGTCCAGCCCCGATCACAGCGGCCCGTATGCTCATCTTCCGGACACTACTCGCGCTCTCGCGGATCCGGCAAACCTTCCATAACCCGGCAGGCTAGGATTGCCACCGCAGCAAAGCAGCAATGAGGGGCAGTGGCCCAACTGGCTAAGGCATCGGTCTCCAAAGCCGACGATTCCAGGTTCGAGTCCTGGCTGCCCCGTCATCCCGCCGCGCACCGGCGCTACTTCGGCGTCATCGCGTGGAGGGTGAAGTAGCCGACGACGTAGAGGTTCCTTCCGTCGGAGACCATCGGCGTGTAGCCCGGTGACGGGATCTCGAAGGTCTGCTCGTGGCTGTGGAGGTCGATGCCGATCGACTTCTGGGTCTCGAAACTCGAGGTGTAGACCGTGTGCCCGACCACCGTCGCGGTCCCCGGTATCTGGCCACCGACATCGAATGACCACTCCTTCTTGCCGGACTTTGCATTCAACGCGTAGAGGTTGTTGTCATAGGAGCCGATGTAGACGGTCGGCTCGGTGCCGGGAACCTTCGCCAGCGCCGGAGAACCGTAGATGTCCTGGCCGGTCTCGTATGACCAGACCTTCCTGCCGGTGCGCTCGTCGAATGCGTAGACCGTTCCGTCATCGCGGGCGGCGTAGACATTCTCGAACGCGATCGCCGGAGAGGAGTAAAAGCCTCCGTCCCCAAACGGCGCGATCTTGGTCGTGTTTGTCCGCCACCTGAGTCTTCCGGTCTTCGCGTCGATCGCGAACATTCCGCCGCCGTAGTCGGCGACGAAGACACTGCCACGGTCAAAGCTGGGGCTGGCTTTGATCGGGTTGGGGGAGTTGAAGGCCCACCTGACCTTGCCGTCGTTCGCATCCAGCGCATAGAGGTTCGTCTTGTCGGAACCGATGTAGACGGTCTTGCCGACGACCAACGGCGATGACTGGAGCTGGCTGTGAATATCGCGCTTCCAATCGACCTTGCCGGATGCGGCATCGAGAGCGGCGAGCGTTCCATTCTCAAATGCGACATAGACCCGCCCGTCCGAGTAGGTCGGCGCCGTCACGTCGCTGGGTGGGCCGACGTTTCGCCTCTGCTTCTGGATATCCCAGAGGACCTTCTGGTCGCTGAGCCGGATCGCCCTTACGTCGCCGTACTTGTCCGCGAGGTAGGCGACCCCATCGAAGATCGCCGGCGGAAACTCGAGCAGGGCCCGGTCGTTGAACTGCCAGAGCTGCCTCAGCGGCGGATTGAGGTTGTCCGGGGCCGGCAGGAATTGGGTGCGCTGCTCGGTCCGGCCGAACAGCGGCCAGTCGGTATCGGGGTTGTTTGCGGACTTACCCGGGACGGTGCTGGTGCCTGCCCCGGTGCCTGCAGCTGTGCTCGGATTCGACTCCGGCTTCTCGCCGCATCCGGCAACCACAAGTGCTGCACAGCCGAGCAGGGCCGCTGCGAGTTGGCGGGACGGGGCGATGGTTCGGAGGTTCACTCCAGCGAGTATCCGCCATCTGTGCGCCCGCTTGAACCCCGCGACCTATAATCGCCGGGTCCGCGGGCGAAGTGTTGTGGTTGCACAGAAGCCTTCCAAG
>JBBQZL010000048.1:0-13866 GCA_038207745.1 Solirubrobacterales bacterium | reverse complement strand
TTGCCCTTGTAGGGCTCCGGCGGGCGGCGCTTGCGGATATCCGCTGCGGTCTGGCCAACAAGCTGCTTGTCGATGCCCCGGACAATGATCTCCGTGGGCTGGGGAACCTCAAAGTCGATGCCGTCCGGCGCCTCGACGGCGACCGGGTGCGAGTAGCCGAGCGCCAACTCGAGCGAGCGACCCTTGAGCAGGGCGCGGTAGCCGACTCCCTGCAACTCGAGCCGTTTCTCAAAACCGTCGGTGACTCCGAGGATCATGTTCGCGATCAGGCTGCGGGTCAGGCCGTGCAGCGCACGATGCTCGCCGCGATTGGTGGGGCGATCAACGGTCAGCTCGCCGTCCTTCTGCTCGATCTGCATGTCCGGCGATACGGCCTGGACAAGCTCGCCCTTCGGTCCCTTGACGGTGACCTGGGTTGGCGAGATCGCGACCTCGACAGCGGATGGAACTGTGATGGGTTGTCTTCCGATTCGGCTCATATTGAGTTGACCTGTTGCCTAGCTTGCCTAAAGAGTCAGTTTCTGGGTTCTGATTATCGGGAGCCGATTACCAGACGTACGCGACAACTTCGCCGCCGACACCGGCCGACGTGGCCTCGTGTCCGGTCATCACACCGTGTGAGGTGCTGACAATGGCGGTTCCCGTTCCACCGTCGACGCGCGGAACCTTGTTGTGGTCCACGTAGCGCCGGCGTCCGGGACGTGAAACCCGCTCGAGCCCGATGATCACCGGGCGACGATCCTTCGTGTACTTGAGATGCACCCGGATAACCTCTCCGACGCGGGCGGGACGAGTCTCGTAGTCCTTGATGTAGCCCTGCTCCTTGAGAATCCGGGAGACCTCGGTCTTGAGACTCGAGGCGGGAATGTCCACCTCGTCATGTCCCGAACTGAGAGCGTTCCGGAGTCGGGTCAGGTAATCGGCGATTGGATCGGTAAGCATGTTTCTTCTACCAGCTCGACTTGGTCATACCGGGGATGTACCCCTCGTGCGCAGCGTTGCGCAGGCAGATCCGGCAGAGGCCGAACTTGCGGTAGTAGGCACGTGAGCGTCCGCAGCGACGACAGCGATGGTATCCCCGGGTCTTGAACTTGGGGGTGCGCTGCTGACGGACTTTCTGTGAGGTCTTGGCCATATCTAGTTCTCTTCCTGACTCTGGTCTGTCTCGCCGGAATCGTCGCCCTCGGACTCCACCGTGGGACGACCTTCCTTTGCGAAGGGCATACCGAGAGCCGAGAGCAGCTCGAAAGCCTCCGCGTCGGTCGCGGCCGAAGTTGTGATCGTGATGTCGAGACCGCGGACCGTGTCAACCGTGTCGTAGTCGATCTCCGGAAAAATCAATTGCTCCTTGATGCCCATCGAGTAGTTGCCGCGTCCGTCGAACGACCTGGCATTGAGGCCTCGGAAGTCGCGGATACGGGGCACCGCAACCGAGGTCAGCCGGTCGAGGAACTCCCACATCCGGGCACGGCGCAGGGTGACGGAGATACCGACCGGCATCCCCTCCCTGACCTTGAACGATGCGATCGACTTGCGTGCAAGACGGATGTTCGGGTGCTGGCCGGCGATCAACCCGAGCTGCTCGGTCGCCTGGTCGATGACCTTTGAGTCGGTCTTCGCCTCGCCGAGGCCCATGTTCAGCGTGATCTTCTGGATTCGCGGTGCCTCCATCATCGACGAGTAGCCGAACTTCTCGACCATCATCGGGACGATCTCCGCGCGGTACTGATCGCGGAGACGGGGCGGCGGGGCCGCTTGGGTCTGTTCTGTCGCAGTTGCTTGCATCGCTCTAATCCAGTGCCTCTCCGGTTCGCTTCGAGAACCGCTGGCGCTTCCCGGAGTCCAGTACGCGCACGCCGATACGTGTCGGCTTGTTGTCCTTCGGGTCCAGGATCATCACGTTGGAAACGTTGATCGGACCCTCCTTCTCAATGATCCCACCGACCTCGCCACCCTTCTGGGTGTCCTTGACGGATTGAGGCCGCTGGTGCTTCTTGACGATATTCAAGTTCTCGACGAAGACGCGTCCACGCTTCGGATCCGTGCGAACGACACGCCCGGACTTGCCGGCGTCCTTGCCGCTCCTGATCATCACTTGATCGTCGGTCTTGATCCTCATTGACCTGGCCATGGCTACAGAACCTCCGGCGCAAGAGAGACGATCTTCATGAAGTTACGGTCGCGCAACTCACGGGCAACCGGCCCGAAAATGCGTGTGCCGCGCGGGTTGTTCGCGTCGTCGATCAGCACGGCGGCATTCTCATCAAATGCGATGAATGTGCCATCCGGGCGGCCGAACTCCTTGCGGGTCCGCACGATCACTGCCTTGACGACCTCGCCCTTGTGGACGCCTCCGCGCGGGTTTGCCGACTTGACCGTCGCGATGATCACGTCACCGACGCCGCCGTAGCGGCGATGGGATCCACCCTTGACGCGGATGCAGAGGACCTCCCGGGCACCCGAGTTGTCTGCGACGCGAAGTCTTGATTCCTGCTGGATCATCTGGCCTTCTCCACAACCTCGACCAGCATCCACCGCTTCAGCTTCGAGAGCGGCCGGGTCTCGATGATCCGGACGACGTCGCCCTCGCCGGCCTGGTTGCGCTCGTCATGAGCGTGCAGGGTGCGGGAGCGGCGCACGATCTTCTCGTAGCTGCGGTGGCGCCGGGCGGTGTCGATACGAACCGTGATCGTCTTGTCAGCCTTGTTCGAGACAACGATGCCCTGCCTGACCTTCGGGGCGTTGGCGTCCTTGACGGCAACCGGGGTTCCCTCTGCGGGCGCGCCCTTCTCAGCCTTGGCGCCGGCGCGCTCACGGCGACGCCGGTCGGCCTTGGCGGCACGTGACCTGAGACGCGCGGCCTCGCGCTCCTCGGGGGACAGCGCCGGGCCGGCGATGTGGGGCTTGCGGGAGTTCTGCCGGCGGCGGCGTTCCTTCCAGGGAAGGTCGGCGTCCGGGTCGGCGACGGGCTCCGGAGTCGCCTCTGCCGCTGCGGCGGGCGCTTCATCGGCGGCGGGCGCCTCTTCGGCAGCAGGCGCTTCCTCGACCGCCGGAGTCTCCTCCACAGCCTCGGTCACCGCTTCCTCTTCAGTTGTCTGGTCCTTCTTTTCTTCGTCAGCCATCACTTGCTCAGTTCCTTCTGCAGATCGATTCCCCGCTGGCGCGCAACCGTGAGCAACCGGGCGACGTCGCGCTTTGTCTGCCGGAGGCGGGATGAATTCTCGAGTTCACCGGTTGCATGCCGGAAGCGCAGGTTGAATGCCTCTTCCTTGGCGTCCTTGAGACGGGCGACGAGTTCGTCGTCCTTGAAGTTGTGGACCTCGCTGGCCTTCACTCGGCCCCTCCTTCACGATGCACGAACTTCGTCTTGATCGGAAGCTTGTGTCCCGCGACGCGCATCGCCTCACGGGCCAGATCCTCCGGAACGCCGGAGAGCTCGAACATCACGCGACCGGGCTTGACCACGGCAACCCATCCCTCGGGGTTGCCCTTGCCTGAACCCATCCGCGTCTCCGCGGGCTTCTTGGTGAAGGGCTTGTCCGGGAAAATGTTGATCCAGACCTTGCCGCCACGCTTGATCTTGCGGGTCATGGCGACTCGGGCAGCCTCGATCTGACGGTTGGTGATCCAACCGCGCTCGAGCGCTTTCAGCCCGTACTCGCCAAAGGTCACGGCGCTGCCACCCTTCGCGTTTCCGCGCATGCGACCGCGCATCTGCTTGCGGTACTTGACGCGCTTCGGCATCAGCATCAGCGACCACCTCCGCCACTGCGCTGGGGACCGCGTCCGCCGCCGCCCTGGCCGCCACGTCCACCGCCACCCTGTCCGCCGCGCCCGCCTCCGCCGCCGCCCTGGCCGCCGCGACCGCCGCGGTCTCCGCGAGGTCCACCGCCCCTGGGTCGGTCGGAACGCCCACCGCGATCTCCACCGGGTGTGTTGGCGAGCTCTGCGTCAGTTGCCGTCTTGTCCGAGTGGAACCCCTCGGGCATCACCTCGCCCTTGTTGATCCAGCACTTGACGCCGATCCGACCGGTCGTCGTGCGTGCCTCGAAAAATCCGTAATCGATGTCGGCGCGGAGCGTGTGGAGAGGAACGCGCCCCTCCGAGTAGTTCTGGACCCTCGCCATCTCGGCGCCGCCAAGGCGGCCGGAAACCTGGATCCGGACACCCTTGGCACCCGAGCGCATCGCAGAGGTCAGCGCACGCTTCATCGCTCGCCGGAATGCGACACGATTCTGGAGCTGCTCGGCGATCGACTGGGCGACGAGGTTTGCGTCCAGCTCGGGACGCTTGACCTCGCGGATGTTGACCTTGACCGGCTTGCCGGTGATCTTGTGAAGGTCCTTGCGGAGGGCGTCAACCTCGCTGCCCGACTTGCCGATCACGATGCCGGGGCGTGCCGTGTGGATGTCCACCGCAACCTCGCCGCGACGCTCGATCGTGATGTTGGAAAGACCGGCGTGGGCAAGCTTGCCCTCGATGTGATCTCGAATCGCCAGGTCCTCGAGGAGGACGTCGGCGAAATCCTTCTCGTTGAACCAATGGGACTTCCAGTCGTGGATGTAGCCAACGCGGAAGCCCCCGGGGTGAATCTTCTGTCCCATGTGTTCCTATTCCTCCGGACTCAAGGCCACTGAGATGTGGCTCGTCCGCTTGTGGATCGGTGTGGCACGGCCGAGCGCACGCGGTCGGAAGCGCTTCAGGGTCGGGCCCTCGTCGACGGTTATCTCGGCGACTCGCATCTCGTCGGCGATCAGGTCGTGGTTGTTCTCGGCGTTCGAAGCGGCCGAGTTGATCAGCTTCTGGATGTCCTGCGCCGCAGAACGCGGTGAGAACTGCAGCAGTGCCAAAGCCTTCTCGATGTGCATTCCGCGAACCTGATCGGCGATCAGGCGGGCCTTGCGGGGCGCAACGCGGACGTATCTGGCGGAGGCGCGAACCAGGACCTTGGGCTGCTCCTTCTTGGCCTCGGTTCTGCTCTTCTTCGATGAAGTCTTGTCAGCGGCCTTTGAAGCAGGCCTGGACTTGGCCGGGGTCGCCTTCCCGGCAGCGGGCTTCTTTGCGGCAGGCTTCCTGGCAGCGAGCTTCTTTGCGTCGGCCTTCGCCTCAACGGTTTCCGTGGTGGCGGGCTTGGCAGCCTTCCTTGTGGCGGGCTTCTTGGCAGGCGCCTTGGCGGCGGCCTTCTTTGCAGGGGCCTTCCTGGCAGGCGCCTTCGCCTTGCCCTCTGCCTCGCCTGCGGCCTTGGCCGCGTCCTTCTTGGTTTCGTCAGCAGCCACTGCTAGCCCTTGCCACCCGTGTGGGAGCGGAAGGTGCGGGTGGGGGCGAACTCGCCCAGCTTGTGCCCGACCATTGATTCAGAGATGAAGACCGGAACATGCTTGCGCCCGTCGTGCACGGCAATCGTGTGCCCGACCATCTCGGGGAAGACCGTCGACATGCGCGACCAGGTCTTCAGCATCTGCTTGTCCCCGGCCTCGTTCATGCGATTGACCCGCGACATCAGCCGCTCCTCAACCCACGGACCCTTCTTTGTTGACCTGCCCATCGTCTACCTCTTCTTCTTCCCGCGCCGGCGACCGCGAACGATGTAGCGGTCCGACGTCTTGCCCTTCTTGCGCGTCCTGTAACCGAGCGTCGGCTTGCCCCATGGGGTAACCGGGTGGCCGCCTGGCGTGTGGTGAGCCTCACCGCCGCCGTGCGGATGGTCGACCGGGTTCATCGCAACGCCGCGTGATTGGGGACGACGTCCCTTGTGACGGCTGCGACCGGCCTTGCCAATCTTCATGTTCTGGTGCTCGGCGTTTGAGAGTGAGCCGACCGTGGCCCGGCACTCGGCGCGAACCAGACGCATCTCCGACGACGGCAATCTCAGGGTCACCATGTCGCCTTCCTTTGCGGCAACCTGGATCGAGGTCCCTGCGGACCGGCCGAGCTTGCCGCCCTGCCCGGCGATCAACTCGACGTTGTGGACCACGGTGCCGGTCGGCATGTCACCCAGCGGCAGGCAGTTGCCCGGCCGGATGTCTGCGCCGGACCCGGACTGAACCATGTCGCCAACGGAGATCTGGGATGGGGCGAGGATGTAGCCCTTGTGCCCGTCCACATAGTGGAGCAGCG
Source organism: Solirubrobacterales bacterium (assembly GCA_038207745.1). Taxonomy (GTDB): domain Bacteria; phylum Actinomycetota; class Thermoleophilia; order Solirubrobacterales; family 70-9; genus JBBQZL01. The sequence continues at coordinate 7,749 of JBBQZL010000048.1, read as the reverse complement.
CGATGTAACAGGTGCGATTCGGGTCGTACTCGACCGTCGCGACCTTAGCGGGGACTCCATCCTTGAGGCGCTTGAAATCGATCACCCTGTAACGCCGCTTTGCACCGCCGCCACGATGGCGGCTGGTGATCCGGCCGTTGACGTTTCGTCCACCGGACTTGTGCAATCCCTCGGTGAGCTTGCGCTCGGGCTCGCTTGCCGTGACCTGCTCGCGCAGGGGGTAGGTCGCGAAGCGGCGCCCCGGGCTTGTCGGTTTTGTTCTGCGGTTGGCCATCTGTCAGATCATCCCTCTGCTGCAGCGCCCTCGAAGAGGTCGATGCGCTCTCCGGGTGCAAGTTGGATAACGGCCTTCTTCCAGGCGCGGGTCTCCCCGGCATAGAGGCCACGACGCTTCGGCTTCGGGCGGACCTTGGAAGTGCGGACCGCGTTGACCTTTACGTTGAAGATCTCCTCGATCGCCTGGGCGATCTGGGTCTTGTGCGCACGATCATTGACGCGGAAGGTGTACTTGCCCTCCGCAATCAATGCGTAGCTCTTCTCCGAGACAACCGGACGGATGATCACCGTTCGCGCGTCCATCTAGCCGAGCCTCTGTTCCAGGTTTGCAAGAGCCGCCTTCGAGAGCACCAGCGATGCGGTGCCGATCACGTCGGCGACTCCGATCGCGTGTACCTGGGCAACGCGGACCCGCTCGATGTTGCGGAAACTCTGGACCGCGCCGATCTCCTCGGTCTCGCAGACGATCAAAGTCGGCTGCTTGGCGTCCCACTTCGCGAGGACCTCTGCGGCCTTCTTGGTCGAAGGGGTGTCGAAATCCTTGGCATCGAAGATCGCGATGCTGCCGCGCTCGGCGTGTACCGAGAGCGCGGAGCGGATCGCCCGGCGCCTGGCCTTGCGGTTGACCTTGAAGACGTAGCTGCGCGGCTTCGGGCCGAAGGCGATGCCGCCACCGGTCCGATGCGGGACGCTGAGTGCGCCGACGCGGGCGCGACCGGTGCCCTTCTGGCGCCAAGCCTTGGCGGTGGTCATCGAAACCTGGCCGCGGGTCAACGTCGAGGCGGTGCCGCGACGCTTCGCTGCCAGGTCGGCACGAGCCGACTCATGGACCAGCGACTCATGGAAGGGTTCTGTGAAGAGATCCGGCAGATCGGTCTTGGTCGTCTTGCCGAGGGTTGCGGCCTTGGGACTAGCCATTGGTCCGTACCTCGACAATTCCGTTCTTGGCGCCCGGGATCGAACCCTTGACGAGGAGAAGATTGCGCTCGACATCGATGTCGGCGATCTCGAGACCCTCCTGGGTGACCCGATTACCACCCATGCGCCCAGGCATCTTCATGCCCTTGAAGACACGTGCCGGCCAGGCGCTGGCGCCAATCGAGCCCGGGGCACGCACATTGTGCGAGCCGTGGCTGACGGGCCCACGTGAGAAGTTGTGGCGCTTGATCGTGCCCTGGAAGCCCTTGCCGATCGTGATTCCGGCGATCTTGACCTTCTGGCCCGCTTCGAACTGCTCGACGGTGGCGTCGTCACCGATCTTGGGTCCTTCCTCGGAGCCGAGATCCTCGTTGCGGAACTCGACCAGAGTCCTCATCGGGGGTGCACCGGCCTTCTTGAGGTGGCCGAGCTCGCCCTTGCTGAGCTTGCGCTCCTTGACCTCGTTGAAGGCGAGCTGGACGGCCGTGTAGCCGTCGCGCTCGTCGTTGCGAACTCCGGTCACCTTGCAGGGGCCGGCCTCGATCACCGTGACGGGTACGAGTGTTCCATCCTCCTTGAAGACCTGGGTCATGCCGAGCTTCTTTCCGAGGATCGCCGCCATCGCCGACCTAGAGCCTGATCTCGATGTCGACGCCGGCCGGAAGTGAATCCAGGCGCTGGAGCGAGTCGACGGTCTTCGGCGTCGGCTGGAGGATGTCGATCAGGCGCTTGTGCGTGCGGATCTCGAAGTGCTCCCGCGAGTCCTTGTCCTTGAACGGGGACTTGATCACGCAGTAGACGTTCTTCTCCGTGGGCAGCGGCACGGGGCCGGAGACAGAGGCGCCGGTACGTTCAGCCGTCTCAACGATCTCGCGCGCCGCGCGATCGATTGCATCATGGTCGTACGCCTTGAGGCGGATCCGAATTTTTTGAGCGGCTATGGCTGCCATGGTCCTGAAACTTTCCTTTGATCCTTCTGCACGCTCGGGTAATCGCCCCGAAGTGCTTGGGGCGGCGCCCCTGGTCGTATGTGCCTTCCAAATAGCCCGTCACCCATGAGGGGCGACGGAAGGGCGAGCCGAACTTGACCCGCCCCCTTGAAGCAGGGTCGTTATTCGATGACCTCTGCAACGACGCCGGAGCCGACGGTCCGTCCACCTTCACGGATGGCGAAACGGAGGCCCGGGTCCATGGCGATCGGCTGAATAAGCTCGATCGTCATCTCGACGTTGTCACCCGGCATAACCATCTCCGTTCCTTCGGGGAGATCGGCGACACCGGTCACGTCGGTGGTGCGGAAATAGAACTGCGGCCTGTACCCGGTGAAGAACGGGGTATGACGCCCGCCCTCTTCCTTCTTGAGGCAGTAGACCTCGGCCTTGAACTTGGTGTGCGGCGTGATCGAACCCGGCTTGCAGAGAACCTGCCCGCGCTCGATCTCCTCGCGCTTGGTGCCGCGGAGCAGACAACCGACATTGTCGCCGGCCTGTCCCTCGTCGAGGATCTTGCGGAACATCTCGACACCCGTGACCACCGTGGTCTCCGTGTCCTTCATACCGACGATCTCAACCTCGTCGCCGGTGTTGACGATGCCCTGCTCGATACGTCCCGTTGCAACCGTGCCTCGACCGGTGATCGAGAAGATGTCCTCGACCGGCATCAGGAACGGCTTGTCAAGATCGCGAACCGGCTCCGGGATGTAGCTGTCCAGAGCGGCGGCAAGCTCGAGGATCGCCTTCTTGGCCTCCTCGTCACCCTCGAGCGCCTTCAGAGCGGAGCCCTTGATGATCGGGGTGTTGTCACCGTCGAACTGATACTCGTTGAGAAGGTCCTTGACCTCTTCCTCGACCAGTTCGATCAGCTCGTCGTCGTCGACCTGGTCAACCTTGTTGAGGAAGACCACGACGTGCGGAACGTTGACCTGACGGGCGAGCAGGATGTGCTCGCGGGTCTGGGGCATGACGCCATCGGCTGCGGACACGACCAGGATTGCGCCGTCCATCTGCGCAGCTCCGGTGATCATGTTCTTGACGTAGTCGGCATGGCCCGGGCAGTCGACGTGAGCGTAGTGACGATTCTCTGTCTCATACTCAACGTGCGAGGTGGCAATGGTGATGCCGCGCTCGCGCTCCTCAGGGGCGTTGTCGATCTCCGCGAAGCTCTTAGCCTCGGTGCCACCGGCGGCTGCGAGGGTATTTGTGATCGCGGCCGTCAACGTGGTCTTGCCATGGTCGACGTGACCGATGGTGCCGACATTCACGTGCGGCTTATCGCGCTCGAACTTCTCCTTGGACATCGTTTCTTCCTTGAGCCTTTCCGAATTTCTTGGTTTCTGTCTGGTGCAGCTGCTAGATCTTGATCTGCCGCAGGAAACCTCTGCTGCCTGCGGGCGAACCTGAGAAGAATAGCCAGATGTGGCTATCTCCGGTAGTCGGGTCAGACAATCAGGCGGAAGCCTTGCTGGAATCCCCTGATCTGTGCGCGACAATTTCCTCCGCGATGTTGCTCGGAACCTCTTCGTAGCGCTCGAACTGCATCGTGTAGGTCGCCCGTCCCTGTGTGGACGAACGCAGGTCTGTCGCATAACCGAACATCTCGCCGAGCGGCACGAAGGCTTCGACGGCAAGGGCGTTGCCCCGCTGCTCCTGGCCCTGAACCCTGCCGCGCCGGCGAGAAAGGTCGCCGATCACGTCGCCGAGGAAATCCTCGGGCGTCTCGACCTCGACTGCCATCACCGGCTCGAGCAGGACGGGCTTGGCCTTGCGGGCCGCCTCCTGCATCGCCATTGATCCGGCAATCTTGAAGGCCATTTCAGAAGAGTCAACGTCGTGGTACGAGCCGTCGATCAGTTCGACCTTGACGTCGACCATCGGGTATCCGGCCTTGACGCCGTTTTCGAGCGCCTCCCGCATCCCCTGCTCGGCAGGCTTGATGAACTCGCCCGGGATCGAGCCGCCCTTGATCTTGTTCTCGAAGACGAACCCTTCGCCCGGAGCCGGCTCGATGTTGATCACGACGTGACCAAACTGGCCACGGCCACCGGTCTGGCGGACGAACTTGCCGACGACCTTCGCGGCGGGCTTTCGGATCGTCTCGCGATAGGCAACCTGGGGGCGGCCGACGTTGGCCTCGACGTTGAACTCGCGGATCATCCGGTCAACCAGCACCTCGAGGTGCAGCTCACCCATTCCGTGGATCAGGGTCTGGCCGGTCTCCTCGTCGGACTCGACCTTGAATGTCGGGTCCTCCTCGGCGAGACGGGCAAGCGCGGTGCCCATCTTCTCCTGGTCCGACTTGGTCTTCGGCTCGATCGCGACCGCGATCACCGTCGCCGGGAAGATGATCTCCTCGAGCGTGATCGGGTGTGCCGGATCGGCAAGCGTGTCACCGGTGCTTGTTTGCTTGAGACCGACGCCCGCGCAGATGTCGCCCGCGTAGACCTTCTCGATCTCCTCACGGCTGTTCGCGTGCATCATCAGCAGGCGGCCGATGCGCTCGGTCTTGCCGGAGCCCACATTGAGGACGCGGCCGCCGGCCTCAAGAGTTCCCGAGTAGACGCGGAAGTAGGTCAGTTTGCCGACGAAGGGGTCGGACATCACCTTGAAGGCGAGTGCTGCGAAGGGGGCCGAGTCGTCGGCCTGACGAGTCGCGGGGACGAACTCCTCCTCACTGTCGCGCGGTGCCGGCTCGAGACCATTGACCGGTGGAACCTCAAGCGGTGAGGGAAGCAGCTCGACGATCGCGTCGAGCAGGGACTGGACGCCCTTGTTCTTGAACGACGACCCGCAGATGACCGGGGTCACCTTCAGATCGAGGGCCCCACGATGGAGTGCCTTTGCAATCCGGTCGTGCGAAACTTCCTCTTCGGCGAGGTAGAGCTCCATCAGCTCGTCGTCGTAATCGGCACAGGCTTCGATCAGTGCGGTGCGGTGCTCCTGGACGATGTCCTGGAGATCTGCCGGTATCTCGACCTCTTCGAACTCTGCGCCGAGCTCGTCGGTCCAGACCAGGGCGCGAAGCTCGATCAGATCGACGACGCCGCGGAAGTCGCCCTCGGCGCCGATCGGCACCTGGATGGCGATCGGGTTTGCCCCGAGCCGATCCTTCATCGTCTGGATCGAGTAGAAGAAGTCTGCGCCGGTGCGGTCCATCTTGTTGATGTAGGCGATGCGCGGGACCGAGTACTTGTCGGCCTGGCGCCAGACGGTCTCGGACTGTGGCTGGACGCCGGCGACTGCATCGAAGACGGCCACCGCGCCGTCGAGGACGCGAAGGCTTCGCTCGACCTCAACGGTGAAGTCGACGTGGCCGGGCGTGTCGATGATGTTGATGCGGTGGTTCTTCCACTCGCAGGCAGTGGCGGCGGAGGTGATCGTGATTCCGCGCTCCTGCTCCTGCTCCATCCAGTCCATTACCGCGCCGCCCTCGTGGACTTCGCCCATCTTGTGGGTTCGGCCGGTGTAATAGAGAATCCGCTCGGTCGTCGTCGTCTTACCGGCGTCGATGTGAGCCATAATTCCGATGTTGCGGGTTCTATCTAGTGGGAAATCGCGTGGCATTTTTTCCGTGACTGAAGAGTGGGCGTGAACAAGTTGGGTAATGCTGAGTGGATTCGCCTGAATCCGGTTTCGCGCATAAAAAAGACCCTGACGGGTCCGGCATGACCGTTTATTGCGAGTTTCCGGGGGCTGTGATTATCTTGAGTGGCGATCCATCGGGGAACAGATGCGAGCCTCAAAACCGGGGGCAGAATGCCACCGACCGAAGCGACGGGCGATGATAGCAGAGGAATGAGCAGTTCCAAGCAGGGAAATCAGAGAGACCGGAGGCGTCGTTCCCGCGACGCCGGAGACCCTGCGGGCGGGACACCGGCGGGGGACGGCGCGAAGCCTGCGAGCGGGCCCAGGCCGCGCATCACCGCGAAGGGGCCCAACCCGCTTGCCGCCGGGATCAGGTCGACTTCTGCCTCCGCGATGCGCGGCATACGACGAGTCTCTCCACCCGTGGCCCGGGCAATTTCGAGCGTCGCGCGCCTGCTCATCGCCGCCATTCTGTGGATCGCCGCGAAGATCGAGCGAGTTCTCGGCCCGGCCCACCGCGCTCTGGGTCCGATCACCGCGGCGGGCCTGGCGCCGATCGGACGCGCGGTCACCGCGCTCGAGAAGGTCATCACCCCCAGGCGGGCACTTGCCGTAACCGGGATCTTTGCCGCGGCCTGCCTGATCGGCTCACAGTTCCTCGACGCCAGCGGCGTCGCGATCGGTGGTGACCAGTACGGATCCGTATCCGCGCTGACCAGCCCGCCCCTGAAGGGGGTTGAGACTCCCTTCGGCCCCCACGGCCCGGCGGTGCTCCTGCTCGGCATTGCCTCTCTGGCGCTCCTCGTGCTCGCGCTGCTTCGCTCCGACCGCAGATTCGCACTCTGCGCCTCACTCGCCGGGCTGCTCTCAGTCGTGATCTCTCTCGGCATCGATGTCCCGGCCTCGGCGGACATCGGGGTGCTGGCAACCCAGTTCGAGGGCACCGACTCGGTGCTCCTGACCGGCTTCTACACCCAGCTCGCTGCCGCTTCAATCCTCACTCTCACCGGGGCACTGCTTGCGATCCGCACTCCCATGCCGATCAGGGAACGGCGAACCCGCAGCGAGTCACCGGCGGCCAAGGCCGGCGCACCGCCGGCCACCCCGGGCACCGTGCAGGCCAAACAGGTGGGCACATGAACAGCTGGCGGGTGGAGCGACTTCTTCCGATCGCCTGCATCCTCGGCGCCCTGGTGCTGATCGGCTCGGAGTTCACCGAGGTCTTCCGATTCGTCCCGCTGATGCCCGACGAGTCGGGCGCGAGAGACGCGCTTGATGCGGCCACCGGGGCGGATCGCCATAGCTACGCGATGCTCGTCCTGGGGCTCTTTGCGATCGGTGGCACGCTGATCGCAATCTGGGCCGGCTCGAGAGCCGCTGCGATCTCCGTTGCAGCCAGCGGGCTCGTCGCCCTTGTCCTCTTCCTGATCGTCGACCTACCGGATGCAGGAACGACCGGGGCCCTGAGTGGCAGCCGCGTCGGCTTCGTCGAAGTCGAAACAGTCACCCTTCTCGGCTTCTGGCTCGGCATGGCCGGAGCCGTTGTCCTCGCGGTCTGCGGAGGGGCATTGGCCACACTGAGCAGCGGGCAGCTCCTCGACCTTCGGCCCGGGCAGAGCAGATCGCCCGGCCCGGACGAGGCCCCTGGGCCCGGCGACACTTCTGATCAGGACAGGACATCTCAGCAGGACGAGACGTCTGAACCGGACGGGCGCCGCTTCCACAGCAGTCGCGACAGGGCCGCCGACGCAGAGGCCACACCGAGCGCCGAGGAGCGAAGCCGCGCCCGCCGCGAGACAGCCTCCCGCCGCTCGGACCCCAGGCCCCACGAGAGCTAGCTGTAGATCCTAAGCACGTTGTTCCCTAAATCCGGGTGGCCCTGCATGCTGGAGGTATCTAGCAACCAGCAGCAAGGAGACACCCGGATGGAAGTGCACGCTAACGCCTCGCTGACACCTCAAGGCCGCCTGACCAT
>JBBQZL010000047.1:0-14518 GCA_038207745.1 Solirubrobacterales bacterium | reverse complement strand
CGCGACGCCGGCGCCACGTCCGGCCACCTTGGCTGCGAAGCCGGTCGGTTTGATGAAGATCCGAAGCGACTTGCCCTCGATGAATTGGACCAGTCGCATCGGGGCATCGAGAAAATCAAGTGCGTTGCGGCTGGGTGGCGTGTCCAGGACAAGCAGGTCGAAACGGCCCTCGGAGTGGAGCTCGTAGAGCTTCTCCATGGCCATGTACTCCTGCGAACCGGCGAGCGCCCCCGAAATCTGCTGATAGATCGGATTTCCAAGCACCCTGTCCCGCGCCGCCTCGTGGGAGGCGTGTTGCTGGTTCAGCTCGTCGAAGGTCGCCTTGGCGTCGAGCATCATCGCCCAGAGCTCGCCCTTCATCTCGATTCCCTGGGACTCGAAGAGTCTCGGATCGACCTGTTTGGCCTCATTGCCCAGTTGCTCGAGGCCGAGGGAGTCGGCAAGGCGCTTTGCTGGGTCGATCGTCAGCACGCAGGTCTTGAGGCCACGGGCCGCCATCCCGGCGGCGATCGCCGCGGAAGTTGTCGTCTTGCCGACTCCTCCCGAGCCGGCGCAGACGCAGACCTCCTGCCCCTTGAGAATGTTGGCCACAGACTTCAGTTGATCTACCTCTACCGCATCCCTAGAGACGCTGGCCGAGCGTGGCAAGCTGCTCGGGACCGAGCTCGGTTTCGAAGATGAACGGAAGCGACTTGACCGGGTTCTTGGTCTTGCGCCGAAGGCGGGCAAGCTGGGAACGCTGGGACTTGACGCGTTCGGCCTCCGAGAGCGCCGTCTGGATCGCTGATCGTTCGGCGCCGCCTGCCTTCGGCATCGCTGTCTTCAGCGTCTCGATGTCCTTCTTGTTGAAGCGATCCGGGTAGAGGGCGTTCATGTAGACACGGTCGACCGCCATCCCGACGTCCTCGCGAAGCTCGTGTTCGAGCATCACGGTCTCATTGACCGGCATCTCCTCGGGGAGGGCGACGATCGCAGCGCCGGTCAGTTTGTGGTCGGTGAGGAAGTTCTGCATCGATTTGGCCTGCGCATGTATCGGACCCATCCTCGCGACGTTGGCAAAGGTCCTCGGGGTCTGCAGAAAGCCGACCCCGTGGCCCGTTGCAGGCGCGTCGACGATGACCAGATCGTAGCCCCGGCCGTCCTTGACCTTGCGATCCAATTGTGCCAGTTCCCAGATCTTTCCGATCGAGACCAGCTCCTTGAGGCCTGGTGTTGCAGCGGCCAGATAGGTGAAGACGCGGCTGCGGAAGAGAAGATCGCGCATCGGCTTGACCTTGAGCTGCAGCAGGACGTACTCGCGCATCGCCTCATCGGGGTCGATCGAGATCGCCCAGAGGTTCTCGGCGAGTGGGGTTTCGTTGAACCCGATCTCGGCATGGCCGAAGACCTTTGAGGCGTGTTCCTGCGAGGCGACCTCACAGACGATCGTCCTCTTGCCGGCCGCGGCGGCACGTACACCCATCGCCAGGGCAACTGTGGTCTTGCCAACCCCGCCTTTGCCGGTGACGATCACCAGCCTCTTGTCGAGCAGTTCGGGCACCCGCTCATTCAATCAGGATGGGTGACCGGGACCTGTGCATCTGTGCTGGGCTTTTTGGCCAGTGGGCAGGAGAATCCCACATTCATACGAATAACCGGCCAAATGGGATTGCTCAGTCGTAAAAACAAGGCCCTGGTGGATCCTGCTCCTGAAACGGAGTCCGTGGTGCACCCGAAACCGATCGACGTCCCTGAGGCGGGGGATGCCGAGATCCGCGTTTCGGGAGGTGCATCGAACGCTCTGGCTCGAGATGACGAAACCGAGACCCGCAGGGCGCCGGCCGCGGTCGCCGAGAAGATCAAAGAGCCCTCCAGGGCCGATGCGGAAGAGTCAGGAGCACGGATGTCCGCTGCTGATCTGATCGCGCCTTCCCGGAACCCGATCGTGGTCAAGATCGAAGATCCCGAGCCGGAGGCGGTGCCGACCGGCCACGCCAAGGTGATCTCCTTCGCAAACCAGAAGGGGGGCGTGGCGAAGACGACCACGACCCTCAACCTCGCAGTTGCCTTCGCCGAGCTGGGCTACCGCGTTCTCTGCATCGACCTCGATCCTCAGGGCAACCTGACGATGAGCCAGGGCATCGACCCCGACAAGGTCGAGAAGAGCATCTACGACGTGCTTGTCCACGACCTTCCGATCAGAGAGGTGATCAGCCACCGTGAGATCGATATCGCCGTGGCATCGATAGATCTGGCAGGTGCCGAGATCGCGATGAGCATGAAGATCGGCCGCGAGCGCTCGCTCGAGAAGGCATTGGTCGAGGTCTCCGGCGACTATGACTTCATCTGCATCGATACCCCGCCGAGCCTGGGGCTTCTGACGATCAACGCCCTGACCGCGTCAGACAGGGTGATCGTGCCGGTTCAATGCGAATACCTCTCGATGCGTGGACTGGTCCAGCTCCAGAGCACCCTCCAGATGATCCGGGAGAACCTCAATCCTGATGTGGCCATCGAGGGCATCCTCCCGACGATGTTCGACAAGAGAACCGTCCATGCCAATGAGGCGATCGAGATCCTTGAGGAGAACTTCGGAGACCTCGTCTTCAAGACCCGGATCCGCAAGGCGGTCAAGTTCGCCGAAGCCCCGGTTCGCGGAGCTTCTGTGCTGAAGTACGATTCACAGAGCAAAGCGGCCAACTACTACCGGGAGCTGGCAAAGGAGGTTCTGACCCATGGCACGCCGTAAACGAGCCAGCATGCGCGAGGGTCCGCTCGCTGACCTCTTTCGCTCCACCTCCGATGATGCTCCGGCGGATCCCCCGGAGGCACCTGTCCGGGGCGAGGGCCAGAAGTCCCGGCCGCCGGCCGAAGAGACGACACCGGAACCCGTCGCTCCGTCAGGCGATCAGGCCGAGGTCGCCCCCGGCCACTCGGGCCAGGCCGCGGGCTCGGACGACCTGCGCGACGAGGTGATGGATGACGAGCCCCTCTCGGCGCCGCACGCCGACATGGACACCTCGCACATACCCGAGGCTCGTGAACGACTTTCGAGGATCTTTGACGCAGAGCCCGATCGGGAGGGTGAGGGACCGCGGTACGGCCGCGAGGAGCCGTCCTACGAGGCGCCCGGGGGCCACCCGCACAATCCTGTGATCCGGGTGGTCGGAGTCGGCGGTGCCGGCGTCAACGCCGTCAACCGGATGGTCGAGAGCCAGATTCCAGGCGTCGAGTTCATGGCCGTCAACACCGATCTCCAGTCGCTGCAGCTTTGCATCGCGGATGTGACGGTCCATATCGGCGGCGAACAGACACGTGGCCTCGGCGCCGGTGCGGATCCGGATCTCGGATACCGCTCCGCCTTTGGCGAGCAGGACAAGATCAAGCGTCTGCTCAAGGGCTCCGACATGGTCTTCGTCGCTGCCGGCGCAGGAGGGGGAACCGGAACCGGTGCGGCACCCGTGATCGCCCGGCTTGCCCGCGAGGTCGGTGCGCTGACCGTCGGAATCGTCACCAAGCCGTTCAGCTTCGAGGGCAGCCGCAGGCAGACCCAGGCGGACAAGGGCATCGAGGCGCTTGCCGCCGAGGTCGACACCCTGATCGTGGTCCCGAACGACCGGCTGCTCGAAGTGCTCGATCAGGCGACGTCGATGGTCGAGGCCTTCCAGGTCGCCGACGATGTCCTGCGCCAGGGAGTGCAGGGCATTTCCGACCTTGTCACGCTTCCCGCGCTGATCAATCTCGACTTTGCCGATGTGAGGACGATCATGTCCGACGCCGGCCGGGCCCTGCTCGGCATCGGCATGGGAACCGGCGACGACCGCGCCGAAATGGCTGCGCAGAAGGCGATCGCCTCACCGTTGCTCGAGACCTCGATGGATGGTGCACGAGCGATCCTGCTCTCGATCACCGGGGGTCCCGACCTGTCCCTTATCGAGGTCAGCGAAGCGGCAAAGGTTGTCGGTGAGGCTGCGCATCCCGACGCCAACATCATCTTTGGGGCAAACGTGGACGAGGATCTCGAGGAACAGATCTGGGTGACCGTGGTTGCGACCCGCTTTGACGGTCGCAATCCGCCGCCGCGCCGCGCCGCCGAACCGAAGGCGGGGCGGGCAGGTGAATCCGCCGACTCGGGCGGAGGCCGCTCGCGCCGCTCCTCGGGTGATCTCGGTGGTCTCGATGTCCCGGAGTTCCTGCCGGGCTGAGTCACTTGAGGGGTGCGATTGCCGCCGGGCACCCGCTGACGGCCGAGGCCGGGGCGGAGATCCTTCGTGAGGGTGGCAATGCCGTCGATGCAGCCGTCTGCGCGGCCCTGACCTCTTTTGCGGTCGAGAGCCCGCTGACCGGACTCGGCGCCGGAGGTTTCCTGTTGGTTGAGGGGAATGGGGTTTCGACCCTGACCGACTTCTTCGTCGCGGCTCCCGGACACGGTGATGTGGTGCGCGGCGAGGAGCTGGTCCCCGTCCAAGTTCCGTTCACCGACTCGATAACCCAGGTCTTCAACGTGGGTGCGGCATCCTGCGGCGTGCCGGGCACCGCCGCCGGGCTGGACCACGTGCTTGCGCTGCATGGGACGATGCCGATGACCGAACTTGTCGGACCCGGTGTGCGGTGGGCCCGGGAGGGCGCTCCGCTCAATCGCCAGCAGGCATATGTCCTGCGGATACTCGAGTCGATCTACACGGCTTCGCCGGGGATGCGCTCGGTCTACGCCCCGGATGGCAGACTTCTGGGCGAGGGAGACGTCCTGCGCATCCCCGACCTGGCCGACACACTCGAGGCATACGCGGCCGGGGGCGCAGAGCCGTTCTACGCCGGCGAATATGGCAGGGCGATTGCGGAGTTCGTGGGCGGGCTGGGCGGGACGCTCTCCAGGGAGGACCTTTGCGCCTACCGCCCGATTGATCGCCAACCGGTTGAGGCGACGTTTCGAGGTGCCAGGATTCTCACCAACGCGCCGCCGTCTTCCGGCGGGATCCTGATCGCGCTGTGCCTGGAGCTGCTGGAACGGATCGGCGAGGCCGGGGTCGAGCAGGTTCTCACCGCGATGAGGATCGCCAACGAGGCCCGCAACGAGGATTTTGTCGCTTCGCTCTCGATCGATGGAGGCATGCAGGGATTTCTCGATCCCGCTCGTCTCGATGCGCTTGGCTCAACCACGCACCTGGTCGCGATAGATGCCGAAGGCCTCTGCGCGAGCATCACCTGTTCGAACGGAACGGGCTCCGGGGTGATGGTTCCGGGCACCGGAATCCACCTCAACAACATGCTCGGCGAGGAGGACCTCAACCCGCTGGGCTTTCATCAGACACCGCCTGGATCAAGGCTGCCCTCGATGATGTCCCCTACCGTGGTCCTACGGGGTGGCGAGGTGATTGCGGGGCTTGGAAGTGCCGGCTCCAACCGGATCCGCTCCGCGATTCTCCAGGTACTGCTTCGGTTGCTTGCCGACGGCAGGTCGCCGGGGGAGGCGATCAGCGCCGCCCGGATCCACTTCGAATCCGGCGTCCTCCAGGCTGAGCCGCAGGTCGACCCGGCGGCATTGGCGAGGATCGAGGAGTCCGGGGTGCCGGTCGTGCGCTGGCAGGAGCAGAACCTGTTCTTTGGTGGTGTCCAGGCGGTCACGCGTGATCCGGAGACCGGGGTGCTCGACGCGGCCGGTGACCCGAGGCGTGGCGGGGCGTCGATTGTCCTCTGAGCCGGGACGAAGATCGCGGAGCTACGGTCCTCTGTTCTCCATCACCCTGAGCAGGATGTCGCGAAGCGACGCCTGGTCCTCGGCGGAGAGGGCGATGATCTCGGGCGGGGGAATCCTGCTCCGCTCCTGAAGTTCAGCCCGAAGTTCAAGACCCTCGGGCGTCAGCGCCAACATCCTGACCCGGCGATCGCCTGGGTCGTTCTGTCGCTCCAGCAGACCGCGTTTCTCGAGCCGATCGGTGATCCCGGTCACGTTCGAAGCATCGCATGCGAGCCAGCGGGCGATGTCGCTCATCGGCGCGGGCCGGTCGGGCTCTATCCGGTTGATTGTCATCACCTGCGGGGGCGTCAGATCGAACTCGGCGCCGATTGCCATCCAGCGTGGCCGCTGCCGGCTGAACATGAACTCCTGCATCGCGGCCCATGCCTCACTGGCGGTCCTGCTTCCAGCCTCTGCTCTTGGTTGCGATCCCATCGGACGGCTCACCTTATCGAGGACATCAACGATTTACAACTTCAATACTTGACACTCTCAACAATCACTGTACGCTGCACGACCATGAGTTCAGAGACAAATGCCGGAATCGAGGTCGAAGGCCTGGTCCGCGAGTTCAGGAAGGGGCCACGGGCTGTGGATGGAATCGACCTCGTGGTCGCGCCCGGGGAGATCTACGGATTCCTCGGGCCAAACGGGGCCGGCAAGTCAACCACTGTGCTGATGCTTACGACGCTTCTGCCCCCGACGGCGGGAGTCGCCCGGGTGGCCGGGTATGACGTCGTCACCGAAGGCCCCAAGGTCCGGGCCTCGATCGGGGCGGCGCTTCAGGAGGCCGCGCTCGATCCGATGCTCAACGCTCGCGAGCACATGCGCCTGCAGACGTCTCTCCACGGAATGCACAAGGCCGAGCGAGAAGCGCGCTCCAGCGAATTGCTCGAAAGGGTCGGCCTCAACAATGCGGCCGATCGGCGGGTGGGCGGTTACTCGGGCGGCATGAAGCGTCGCCTCGATCTCGCTCTGGCCCTCGTCCACAGGCCGAGCATCCTCTTTCTGGATGAGCCGACCACCGGTCTCGACATCCAGAGCCGGACCGCGCTCTGGGAAGAAGTCGCGCGCCTCGCAACCGATGATGGCGTCACCGTCTTCCTGACCACCCAGTACCTCGAAGAGGCTGATGCGCTTGCCTCACGTGTCGGGATCATCGATCAGGGGAGGATCGTCGCCGAGGGCACCCCGGAATCACTGAAGGCCGAGATCGGTCTCCCGACAGTGGAAGCGATCCCCATCGATCCGGCCCAGCGGGCACATCTGGCTGCGGTGCTCGGGCGATTCGGGGAGAGCGCAGGCACCTCACCGCGCGGCGCCGCAATCCTGCTTCGCGATGGTGAATCCGCATTGGCCGAGGTGGTGAGGGCACTGGACGCCGAGCAGATCGGGGTCCAGCATCTCCAGCTTCACGCCCCATCGCTCGACGACGTCTTCCTTGCCAAGACCGGGCGCTCTCTCGAGGGCGGCAACGATGACGACGCCGACAGCGAGGCGGAGCCTTCTCTCGAAGGAGCCGCGTGAGCGGTTCGCTCGGCACCCAGGTTTCGCTGCTTGCGCGACGGTCCGTGATCCGCACGATGCGTCAGCCGGCGCAGTTCGTTCCGGCTCTGATCTTTCCGCTCTTCCTGCTTGCAGTCAACTCGAGCGGGCTCTCGAAGGCGGTCGACATCCCTGGCTTCCCGGGCAACTCCTACCTGACCTTCGCGCTCGCGGTGCCGTTCATCCAGGGCGCGCTGTTTTCGGTGATGAATACGGGGACCGACCTCGCGGGTGACATTGAGAGCGGCTTTCTCAATCGCCTGGCCCTGACTCCTCTCCGGGGCTCGGCGCTGCTCGGCGGCCTGCTGGCCGGGACGCTCGTTCTCGGCCTCACCCAGGCCTCCTTCTATCTGCTCGTCGGCTGGGCCGCCGGGGCAAACTTCGCCGCCGGCTTCGGTGGCGTGCTGGTGATCATCGCCCTCTCGGTGATGATCACGATCGGCTTCGGTTCAATCGGCCTCTTCATCGCGCTTCGAACTGGTTCCGGTGAGGCTGTTCAGAGCACCTTCCCGCTCTTCTTCGTATTCCTTTTTCTCTCATCGATGGCCCTGCCGAGAAACCTGATCCAGAGCGATTGGTTTCGCGAGGTCGCGACCTTGAACCCGGTCTCCTACCTGCTTGAGGCGATTCGCTCGGTGTTCGTGATCGGCTGGGACACGGAGGCGCTGGCGCTCGGGTTCGGCATTGCCGCCGTGATCATCGTGGTCGGGATGTTCGGGGCAACCACGGCCCTGAAGACGAGGCTGGTGCGCACGTGAGTCGTTCGAGCTTCAAATCGGTCTCGCTTGCCGTGGCCTGGCGAAGTGTCCACAACTTCCTCGGCAACCCCTCGTTGTTTCTGCCGGCGCTGCTCTTCCCGTTGTTCTTCTTCACGGCGTTCGCGGGCGGGCTGTCGGCGATCAGCAAGGTCCCGAACTTCAACTTCACCTCCGGTTACACGGCGTTCCAATTCGTCTTTGTCCTGCTCCAGTCGGCTGCCTTCGGCGGCGTCTTCACCGGCTTTGGGATCGCACGCGATTTCGAGTCCGGTTTCGGCCGCAGATTGATGCTCGCGTCCCCCCATCGCGGCGGCATCATCGGCGGCTATGCGCTGGCGGCGCTTGTCCGCGCTGCGATCACCTGGACGGTCCTCGTGTTCGTCGCGCTGATTTCCGGGATGCAGGTCGGAGGCGGGCCGGTGGATATCTTCGGCCTCTTCGGCCTCGCGATTCTGGTCAACCTGGCTGCGACGCTCTGGTCGGCCGGGATCGCGATGAGGCTCCGCTCGATCCAGGCCGGTCCGCTGATGCAGATGCCGGTCTTCCTGGTCCTCTTCCTGGCGCCGGTCTATGTCCCGCTCGAGCTGCTCAGCGGCTGGATCCACACCGTCGCGTCAGTCAACCCGGCCACTGCATTGCTCGAGGCCGGGCGCGGATTCATCTCGGGTGATCCAGAGGTCGTCGCGTTGGCATTCGGGGCCGCGATCCTGCTTGTGGCGATCTTCTCGGTCTGGTCCCGGACGGGTCTCGCCAGCGCAGAAAGAGCCGGCTAGGAAGGGCAATATCCACGCTGCCGGCGATTCGGTGTGAGAATCATCATTGTGGAAGCGAAGACAGAGATCGACTTTGAGGCCGAGGGATTTCTCGGGGACCTCGATGGGCACCACCGCGAAGGTCGGCTCAAACTTCTCCGAGAGCTGACTGAGAATGGTGTTTCGTTCGAGGAGCTCCGAGAGGCGGTGGCCGGAGGCCGGCTCGCCCTGCTCCCCGTCGAGAACGTCTTCATGGAACGCTGCGAACGCAAATATTCGCTTTCCGAGATCGCTGACCTCGCCGAGGTCGATATCGGCTTTCTCCAGCGTCACCAATCGGCTATGGGAATTCCCTACCGCGATCCTGACGAGAAGAGCCGGTCGCAGGAGAGCCTCGACGGCGCAATTCGTCTGAAGCGATTCATCGACGCCGGATTCTCCGAGGAAGGCATGCTCCAGGGCGGCAGGGCGATCGGGATGGCCACTGCGCGGATTGCGCAGGCCAACATCGAGCTCGGGCTGCGCTCACTCAGCCAGCCCGGTGACACCGAATACGACATTGCGATCCGGCTCGCGAGTGCCGCCGAGGAGATGATCCCGATGACCGAGGCGACGATGTCGTTTGCCCTTCGGTCCCACCTCCTCGAGCAGGTCCGACGCGATGTTCTCGGTGTTGGCGATCTCGATGCGGGGTCACTCGGAGGCGTCGTCTCGATGTCCGTCTGCTTTGCCGATCTGGTCGGCTTCACGAAGCTCGGGGAGGAGGTGCCTCTTGAAGCTCTCAGCTCTGTCGCCTCCCGGCTCGAGGACCTGGCCACGAGTGCCGCCCAGCCGCCGGTGCGGCTGATCAAGGCAATGGGGGACGCGGTGATGATGGTTTCCAAGGACACCAACTCACTTCTATGCGCCGCCCTGGGGCTGATCGGTGCAGCGGAGGATGCCGGAGCCGAGTTTCCACTGCTCCGGGTCGGCATCGCCCATGGAGGGGTGCTCGGCCAGGGTGGCGACTATTACGGCAGGCCCGTCAACCTCGCCAGCCGGATCACGAAGCTTGCCCGTCCCAGCACGGCCTTGGTCGACGGTGAGACGAAGGCGAGAATCGAGGCCAAGGAATTGCCGTTCCGGTTCTCCTACGCAGGAGAGCGAAACATTCGGGGAATCGAAGGCGGCGTGAAGTTGTACAGGGTCAGGCACACCTGAGCGCCGAGCCATCTTCGGGCAGGCCTCGGTTAGGTTCAAGGCATGGCAGTTGAGAATCGAACCACCACGGATCCACCTCACGGCGCCTCCCCGGCGCCTCCGACGGCTGCCGTTCAGGACTACGCAAAGGCGATCTACTCGCTGACCGGATGGGGACCTGAGACAGCCTCGACCAACGATCTTGCCGACAGGCTCGGAGTGACGGCGGGTTCGGTCTCGGCGATGCTGAAGAAGCTTCACGATGCCGGGCTGGTCGAGCGGGTTCCCTACCACGGCGTCCGGCTGACGGCCGAGGGCACCAGGGTCGCGCTCGGGGTGCTGCGGCGACACAGATTGCTGGAGCTGTTCCTTGCCGATGTTCTCGACATGCCATGGGACAGCGTCCACGCGGAGGCCGAGGTTCTCGAGCACGCGCTCTCCGAGGATCTGGTCGAGCTGATCGCGGCAAAGCTCGGTGACCCTGCCGTTGATCCCCACGGAGACCCGATCCCCACTCGGGACCTTGCGATTCAGGAGACGCCGACCGTCAATCTGGCCGAATTGGACCCCGGAGATTCAGGCAGATTCGTGCGGATCTCAGACTCGAATCCGGAGATGCTCCGATACCTGACCAGGCAGGGGATCGCAGTCGGCGAACTCGTCGAGATGATCGAACGCGAGCCATTCGAAGGTCCCTGCCGGATCCGCGTCGGCTCCGACGAGCACCTGCTTGGGCTGCCTCTGGCGAGGGCGATGCGTATCGATCGGGATCCGGGCTCCAGTGCCTGATCGGGCCTGATGCGAAAACCTCGGGCAGCTTTGAACGCCGTCGCCGTGATCTTCGTTGCGGTGGCTGTCGCCGGCTGTGCGTCAGGCGACACCAACCAGGGCGTCATGCATCGTGGGCGGCATCATCATCCGCACCCGGCCACGGGCGCTCCGAGCCAGAAGCCGGGCGGGAAGCCACCGCGGACAGATGCCAAGAAGCCGGCCGGCAGGCCTTCGCCTGTCAGCTCAACCAATCAGAAGCCGCCGGTGGCCGGCTTGGATGACAGCTGCACGCTGGTCCATCATCCGGTCAGGGTTGAGCTCAGCATCAGCGAATATCCGCGCTCCACATGGCACATCCGTCGCGCGATCCGGAGGGGTGAGCCAAGCGTCCTTCACATCGATCGCGAAGTTGCCGATCAGCACCGCGATGACTCCCTGGCCGGGATCCCGACCCGCGACGGGATGGACCGCGACGAGTATCCGCTGGCGTTCACGAAGGAGGGAGGCGACGGCGCCGATATCGCCTACGTCCCCTACTCGGACAATCGCGGCTCAGGCAGTTCGGTTGGCGGCCAGCTGCGTCCCTACTGTGACGGACAGGCCTTCCGCATCAAGCTGACCCCGTAGCCCGGCGGGATCGCCCCTTCCGGGCTGCGGGGCTGTCGCCTCAGTCCGATGCTTGCAGGGGGAGCCTGGGGCTACTGATCACGCGGAGGGATGAGGCGGGCGCGCAGCTCGGCGATCTCAGCCTTCATCTCGGAGATCACCTGCTCGAGCTGGGCAAACCGTTCGGGGTCGGGTTGGCGTCCAGGGTCGGACTGGCGCTCGGGGTCAGAGTGGCGCCCGGGGTCAGAACTCGCAATCCCGCGGACGTCGTCGCCTGCGTCACCGGCATCGGCATCCCCGCCCGCGTCGCCGCCGACCATCTGCTCGTACCTGTCTTCCTTCTGGCCCGGACGGCGATCCAGGCGGACGACGTAATCGCGTCCGATCAGGTCATCGAGGGTCCGGGTGAGTGCGGCGAGATCATCGAACCGGTGAAGTCGTTCGGTGCGTTGTTTGAGCTCACCCGGAGTCTGCGGGCCGCGAAGCATCAGCACGCAGATGATCGCCGTCTCCGCAGGCGCGAGGTTGAGGGCCTCCGGCAGGAGATGGCGAAACTTTGCGGTCCGGCTCCCATGCAAGCTGACCTCGCGGCTCCAGCGGCGACGCCCGAGACCGGTCAGCGCCTCGCGGATCTGGGCCTCGTCGTACTCGACCACCGGTTCGCGATTCGTTGCCTGGTTGCAGGCCAGCCGCAGCGAGTTGAGCGAGAGCGGGTAGGCATCCGGGGTGGTCATCTGCTTCTCGAGCAGGCTTCCGAGCACCCGGATCTCGACCTCGGTGGGTCTCACTTCGGATCAATCCCCAATCCGGCCGTCTCGGCGATCGTCTCGGCTGCCTGTGGGACGGTGGCCCGCCCCGTTGAGACATCCTCCTCGGCGCGGGCAATCGCCTCGTCGACTCCCAGCCGCGCGTGGAAGTCTGCAAGCACCGCCTCCTCGATCATTGCCCGCAGCCATCGCTTCAACTGCGTGCGTCGCCGCTTGACCAGCAGGCCGGAGCCTTCGAGAAGCTCGCGGTGCGCCTCGATCGCCTCCCAGATCTCGGTCAGTCCCTGCCTCTCGAGAGCGCTGGCAAGCAACACCGGCGTCTTCCATCCCGGGGTTGACGGGGGGAGGATCCGCAGGGCGCTTCGGTAGTCGCCGGCTGCGTGCCGTGCCGGCCCGATCCGGTCGCCGTCGGCCTTGTTGACCACGACCAGGTCCGCAAGCTCCATGATCCCGCGCTTGATCCCCTGCAGCTCGTCCCCGGCACCGGGAACCAGCAACAGGCAGAGACAGTCGACCAGCTCGGCCAGCTCGGCCTCCGATTGACCGACACCGACACTCTCGACTATGACGACGTCGAAGCCGGCCGCCTCGCAGAGCAGCATCGCCTCGCGGGTGCGCCGCGCGACGCCTCCGAGTACACCGGATGCGGGGGAGGGCCGGATGTAGGCGTCCTGATGCATGCTCAGGGCCTGCATCCGGGTCTTGTCCCCGAGGATGCTCCCGCCGGTGCGGGCACTGGATGGGTCGACGGTCAGGACGCTGACCTTGTGTCCCCGCTCGATGAGCCAGATCCCGAGCGCCTCGATCATCGTGCTCTTGCCCGCGCCGGGCACACCGGTCAGCCCGATCCGGCGCGCCTTTCCGGTCGCCGGAAGCAGGTTGGCGATCAGTTCCTGGGCCGTCTCCTGATCGTCCGGCCGGAGGCTCTCGGCAAGTGTTATCGCGCGTGAAAGGGCGGAGCGATCGTCGGCGAGCACCCCAGCCTCCAGCTCGGAGATCGAGGCCTTGTCAGGCATCAGGAGTGGGGAGCCTCGGAGGGGATCTCGATCCCGAGCCGATCGATCAGCATCTCGAGCAGCTCGCCGGCTGCTTCGCCGATCACGGTGCCGGGCGGGAAGATCAGGTCCGCGCCCGCCTCGCGAAGCGCCTCGAAGTCGGCGGGGGGGATGACACCACCGGCGGCGATCATGATCTCGGGGCGATCCATCTCATCGAGGGCTGCCCGGAGCGCCGGGACAAGGGTCAGGTGACCGGCCGCGAGGGTGCTGACTCCGACGGCATGGACGTCAGCCTCGACCGCCTGGCGGGCGACCTCTTCGGGTGTC
Source organism: Solirubrobacterales bacterium (assembly GCA_038207745.1). Taxonomy (GTDB): domain Bacteria; phylum Actinomycetota; class Thermoleophilia; order Solirubrobacterales; family 70-9; genus JBBQZL01. The sequence continues at coordinate 1,099 of JBBQZL010000047.1, read as the reverse complement.
TGGAAGAGCGGGCCGATGTCGACATCGAATCCGAGGTCGGCAAACGCGGTTGCGATCACCTTCTGTCCACGGTCATGACCGTCCTGGCCCATCTTCGCGACCAGGATGCGCGGCCTGCGGCCATCTGCCTTCTCGAAGGCCTCGACCAGTGCCTTGGTATTCGAGTACGACTCTGAACTCACACCGACCTCGCTCTGGTAGACGCCTGCAATCGAGCGGATCTCCGCCGCGTGGCGACCGTATTCCTTTTCGAGCGCAAGACTGATCTCACCAACGGTTGCATGCGCTCTCGCGGCCTCGACACCGAGTTCGAGCAGGTTGCCGCTGCCGCTTGCGGCGGCCTCGGTGAGCCGGGCCAGGGTCTGCTCAACGCATGATGCATCGCGTTCGGCCCGCAGCCGCTCGAGCTTTGCGATCTGCGCGTCGCGGACATCCGAGTTGACGATCTTGAGCACATCCACTGGAGTGTCCACATCGGGTCGGAAGGAGTTGACGCCAACCACCACCTGCTTGCCGGAGTCGATCCTCGCCTGGGTCCTCGCGGCCGTCTCCTCGATGCGGAGCTTCGGGATGCCGGCGGCGATCGCCTCGGTCATCCCTCCGACCTCCTCGATCTCGGCGATGTGGGCGAGGGCACGGTCGGCAAGCTGGGCCGTCAGCCGCTCTACGTAATAGCTGCCGCCCCAGGGGTCGATCACCCGCGTGGTTCCGCTCTCCTGCTGGAGGAAGAGCTGGGTGTTGCGGGCGATCCGGGCGCTGAAGTCGCTTGGCAGGCCGAGGGCTTCGTCAAGTGCGTTGGTGTGGAGCGATTGTGTGTGACCCTGGGTGGCGGCCATCGCCTCGACGCAGGTGCGGATCACGTTGTTGTACGGATCCTGAGCGGCGAGGCTCCATCCCGAGGTCTGGCAATGGGTTCGAAGCGAGAGGGAACGCTCGTTTCGCGGTTCGAACTCCTTCATCAGCTTTGCCCAGAGCAGGCGGCCGGCGCGCATCTTCGCGACCTCCATGAAGAAGTTCATCCCAATCGCCCAGAAGAAGGAGAGGCGGGGAGCGAAGTGGTCGATGTCGAGGCCCGCCGCAAGCCCGGCGCGAACGTACT
>JBBQZL010000046.1:0-14538 GCA_038207745.1 Solirubrobacterales bacterium | reverse complement strand
CGGCCACCCGGATCCGCGCATATCAGCCTGACCGCGCGTCGCGCATCAGCCGGAACCGCCGCCGCCAAGCCGATCATGGTCCGCCGAGAGGCGGGCCATCAGTGGTTGGGACTTGACAAACGGAGGGACATATCAGCTGTAGTTCCTAGCCACGTTGTTCATCCGGGCCGCCTGGTTCCGCTGCGACCCGTTCTACCTGCCCAGGCGCCGTTTCAGATTCCTGGCATTGAAGAACTGTGCCACCCCGCTGATCAGCGCCCTGCGCTTGTCGGTGTAGGGGTACCAGATCAGTTCACGTTTGCCGCCGACACGGGTCACGACGATCGACTCGGTTCGGCAGAACTTCTTGATCCCGTAGTCCCCGTGGCGCATGCCGATCCCCGACTGCTTCCAGCCGCCCATCGGCACATCGCAGGCCAGATAGTTGGAGAGCACGTCGTTGACGTTGATCGCACCGCACTCGACCCGGCGGGCGATCGCCTCGGCCTCGCGCTTGGAGCCGAACACCGAGCCTGAGAGCCCGTATCGGGTGTCGTTTGCAAGCTTCAGCGCCTCTTCGGCGTCGGCGACCTTCATCACTCCGACCACGGGGCCGAAGGTTTCGTCGCGCATCACCTTCATCGAGTGGTCGACGTCGACGAGCACGGTCGGCTCGTAGAAATCTCCGGGTCCCTCGCGGCGCTTTCCGCCGGTCAGGGCTCGCGCGCCGCTCGCCAGCGCGTCATTGACGTGCTCCTCGACGACCGCGGTCTGGTTCGGTGAGGTCATCGAGCCGACCTCCTTCTCGTGCGTGGGCCCGTCGATGCCCTGCCGGATGCGCCCGACCTCATCTGCCAGCTTGCCGATGAACTCGTCATAGATCGGCTCCTCGACATAGATCCGCTCGACCGACATGCAGATCTGGCCCGAATTCATCATCGAGCCCCAGGCAGCGGCGTTTGCCGCCCGGTCCACGTTTGCGTTGCGAAGGACGATCATCGGATCCTTGCCGCCGAGTTCGAGGCTGACAGGGGTCAGCGTCTCTGCCGCGCGTCCCATCACGACCCGGCCGGTCCTGTCCGAACCGGTGAACTGGACGAAGTCGACCTCATCGACGAGCGCACCGCCGGTATCGCCCATTCCCTGGACACAGGCGAGGACGTCGGGTGCGCCGATCTCGTCGCGCCAGGCGTTGACGATCTCGCGGAGACCCAGCGGGGTGAACTCGGAGGGCTTGAGCACCACTGCCGCACCCGCCTGCAAGGCCGGGATCGCATCGCCGAGAGACAGCATCAGCGGGAAGTTCCAGGGGCTGATCACGCCGACCACCGGGAATGGCCGGTACTGGACACGAAGCTTCTTGGCGACCGTGAGTGGCGAGTGCGGGCGAACCCTCTCGTCACCGATGAACCTGTCGGCCTTCGATCCGTAGAAATTGATCAGGTCGGCCAGATAGACACCTTCGCCGGTGGCGTCGGCGAGCACCTTGCCGGTCTCGGCCTGCATAGTCGAAGCGACGCGGTCGGAGTTGTCGATCAACCAGTTGCGCAGCTCCGCGAGCCATTTGCGGCGGCCGGGGTTGCCGATCGCCTCCCACTCGGCCTGGTTTGCGCGCACCCGCGCAACCGTCTCCTTGACCTGTTCAGCAGTGTCAACGGCGACGCGTTCGATGACCTCGCCGGTCGCTGGGTTGAGAACCTCGAATGAGGCGGGGTCCGTCGTCTGCTCCGCACCGTTGCTCGCGCTGATCGTCTCGGTCACGCCTGACACCTGATTCTCCTCCGCTCGCTGGCTGTCTGGCCAAACCATACCGCGACCCGGGGGCCCGGTCAGATTCCCCGGTCAATCGATCGGGACCGGCCCCGCGAGCCGATACAGCGCTCTCAGGCGCCGCGACGGCTCAAGTCACTTGCGGACGATCCGGTACACGGGTCCGTCGAGTGTCGAGACGTAGAGATGGCCGAGGCGATCCTCGCCGAACGAGGTGGGGGAGGCGGGAAGTGACAGGCCGTTGAATGGCGCCGACGCGACCTGATTGGTCTGCGGGACCAGGCTTCTCAGCCTCGTGTCGCAGCTGTCGCTGAACACGTAGCGCCCGTAGAGCGAACGAAGCCGCTTGTCGCGAACCACATATCCGCCGACCACCGCGCAACCACCCGAATCCGAGTGGTCATAGGTGAAGATCGGCTTTGTCGTATCGGGGATCTGGGCACCGGTGTATGGCGCGAAGCCCTCCCAGTGGTTCCAGCCGAAGTTGGAGCCATTTGCCGAGTCAAGCGTCGTGTAGTCGATCTCCTCGTGGAGCTCCTGGCCGACATCTCCGATCACGAGGTGGGTCCCCGGGCCGGTGGTCCGATCGAAGGAAAAACGCCATGGGTTCCGCAGGCCGTAGGAGTAGATCTCACCCCTGCCGTTGCGGGCACCGGCAAACGGGTTGTCGGAGGGGATCGAGTAGTGCCTGCCGTTTCTCGGCCGCGGGTTGATCCGGATCAGCTTGCCGAGCAGGGAATCAAGATTCTGCGCATTGCCCGGTACGTCGCCGCCGCCACCTCCGTCACCGGTGGCGAAGAAGAGCTGGCCACCGTTGAACTGGAGCTGTCCCCCGTTGTGATTGGCCTGGCCGGGGTGGGGGATGGTTATCACCGAGCGCCGCGAGTTCGGCCGGGCGACTGTTGCACTCCGCCGCTTGAACTCGTCGACACGGATATTTCCACCGGCACCCGTGTAGTAGACGTAGAAGCGCTTGCTGTTCTTGTAGTTGGGCGGGAATGCGACCGAGAGCAGTCCGCGCTCGCCACCGTCGAGAACACGATCGCGGATCTTGAGAAAGGGCCTCTTGAGCTTCTTGCCGTTTCGGATCACGCGGACCTCTCCCGGCTGCTCAACGACGAAGATCAGGTTCCTGTAACCCGGCGCGCTGGTGACATGGACGGGGGAGTCAAACTGCCCGACCTTGCGGAGCCTGACCCCTCCGGTGCCGTCCCCAATCTTCTGGGCCGAGGCCATCGCGGCCATCCCGGCTGTCAGGGCGAGGAGCACCGCGACGGTGGCGACCCCGACGCTGCGGGCGCGCGATGGTGAGCTGATGCCGGGGTGGTTCTGATTCAGTGTCATCTTGAGAGTTAACCCTTCGTGCTGACCTTGGGTGCGGTCCCCTACTCTCTAACCGGCCGGGTCGATCCGGTACACCGGACCCTCCAGAGACACAGCGTACAGACGACCCCGACCGTCTTCTCCGAACGAGACGAGTTGCTTGACCTCGAGTCTGCGGGCATCGGTCCTCTTGGCCCGGTCAGCCCCGGCCGGCAACCTGATCGCCTTGAGCTCGGACGTGCAGAAATCTCCGAACAGGTAGTCGCCCCTCAGGGAGCCAAGCCTTGGATCGCGGACGACGTATCCGCCGGTCACCGAGCAACCGGCATCGTGGCCATACGTGAAGACGGGTCTGACGGATCCGGGTGCGCTCTGGTCGTCGTTGGCCGTTGCGTTGCCCTCGAGCGCCGACCAGCCGAAGTTGAATCCGCCTGCGAGATCCGGCTGGACCGAATCGACTTCTTCGTACCTGTCCTGACCGACGTCGCCGATCCAGAGCGCGCCGGTGTCACGGTCGAAGGAGAACCGCCATGGATTTCGCAGGCCAAAGGCAAAGATCTCGGGGCGGGCACCCTGCTGTCCATTGAATGGATTGTCGGCGGGAACCGAGTAGGGCCGGCCGTTTGACGGGTGAGGAGAGATCCTGAGGATCTTGCCCAGCCAGGTCGAGAGGTCCTGTCCGTTGCGCTGCGGATCATTTGCGGAGCCGCCGTCGCCGAATCCGATGTAGAGCCTGCGGTCGGGGCCGAAGAGGAGGAGACCGCCGTTATGGTTGTCAAAGGGCTGCTCCTGGGTGAGTACGGTCCGGGCGCTGTCCGGGTCGGCGACCTCGGGGATTGCCGGTGAGCGCCGGTACTCGACCACCTGCGTGTTGCCGTCGCGGTCGGTGTAGTCGACGTAGAAGAGGCCGCTCTTGGCGTAGCCGGGATCGAAGGCGACCGAGAGCAGACCCTGCTCGGACCCGGTGCTGACCTGATCGGTGATGTCTAGGAATGGCTCCGACAGAACATCTCCGTCCCTGACCAGGGCCAATCGACCCGCCTTCTCGGTGATCACTAGCTGATCCTTGGAGCCGGGTGGCTGGGTTATCTGGACCGGGGACGAAAACTCACCGATCTTGGTCAGCTTCACCGAACCTGAGCCGGCCGGAGTATCGGCGCCGGTTGCCCGGGTGCTCGCATCCACCCGCTTCCCGTCGCCCGGATCATCGGCACCGGCGCCGCATCCGATGATCGCCGCACCCGAGATCGAAAGCGATGCGATCGCCAGCAGCGCCGCGAGGCGTCCTGTGGTTACTACTTCGACCCCTTTTCGCCCGAGCCGCCGGACTTCGGCTGAGGCTTGATCTCAACCACGTCGCCGTTGGCGTTGACCTCGAGTTGCGGAACGTCCCCGGTGATCGTTGCGGGCAGCACGTCCGTGACGACGGCGTCCTTGCCTCCCGCCGCGTCTACCGCGATCGCGTTGCCCGTAAGCCCGGCATGAACCTGGTAGACGAGTGCAAACCTGCCCACCTTGACCGGTACGAGTTTCCAGATCGCGTCAATCGATTCCCCGGGATCAAGCTGACCAAACTGGTACGTCTTTCGATCGGCCGTGGTCGCGCCTGCTCCCACGGTGGCGCCGGTGACCCTGGGGAAGTGGTCCTCCAGCACCCAGACCGGTCGGTCGGGCATCGAGAGACCCTTCTGGGGATCGCGCTGGGCGAAGGGAAGCACCGAGTCCTCTCCTTCCTTGCCGGCCACGGTCACCGTGATCACAACATTGGGCATCGTCACATCACCGGCGTTGCGAACGCCGATCTCGAGGTGGACCGGGTTGGCAAGAGACTGCTTTGCGGGCAGCGAAGCACTGGTCACATCAACGCTGAACTTGCCCGATTTTTCGGTGGCATCCTGGCGCTGGCCGCTCCCGCATCCGATCAGCGCCAGCGCGACTGTAAGCAGAGCCGCCGTTCCGGAGGCACGGAGATGGGTACGCCGAAGTTGTAATTCACTCCCCCGCAAGGCGTTCGCAACATACCACGAGCAGCGCCGGCCACAGGCGACACCGTTGTACGCCAGTCCATGGCATAGACTCCGCGGCACGACGGAGGAGAGGGCGCGCGGGAGTGCTCTGGCCGTCGGGAGGAGCAGATGGTCAGATCCGCCATTGATAGGGCATTTCTACCTGCAAAATCGCTGTTCGAACAGGTTGGGGACATGGTAATCCTGACCACTCGGACGATGATGTCCGCTGTCCGCTCGCCATATCCATATGGCGGAGAGTTCATCGGCCAGTTCCTCTTTGCCCTGCAGCTCTGCTGGTTTCCGATGCTGGTCAGCTGCGTCGCCTTCGGATTCGGCGCGCCGGGGTTGCAGTCGGCCAACTTTCTCTCGATCTTCGGCGCCCTCGATCGAGTCGGCGGATTCTTCGTCCTGGCCTCGATCCGTGAGTTCGCTCCCTTCGTGACCGCGGTTGTGGTTGCCGGCGTGGCCGGGACTGCGATCACCGCCGACCTCGGGGCGCGAAAGATCCGTGAAGAACTCGATGCGCTCCAGGTGCTCGGTGTCGATCCGATCAAGAACCTGGTCGTCCCGAGGTTCCTGGCGCTGATGCTGATCACCGGGCTGCTCGACATCTATGCGCTGCTGTTTGGAATCGCGGGAGGCATCGGGGCGACCCTGATGTTCCACGAGCCCCTCGGCGGCTTCTGGGCGACGCTCTTCAACACCGCTTCCGCGACCGCACTCTTGGGGTCGGTCCTCAAGTGCACGATGTGCGGCGCGCACACCGCGAACGTCAGTTCCTACAAGGGGATGACCGCTTCCGGAGGGGCCGCCGGCGTCGGCCGTGCAGTCAATGAAGCGGTCGTCATCGCCCTGCTCGGAGTCTTTGCCTTCAACTACGTCTTCACTCAGACGCTTCTGGCCACCCATCCCGAATTGCAGACGATCCGATGAACGGCTGGCTGGCTGTACCTCAGGGATGGCTCGAGTCGCTTGGAGAGATCACCCGCTTCAGCGGCAAGGTCGCGGGCCAGGTCTACTCGGGCCGGGTCTTCAGCTTCTTTGGCGAGTCACTGAGGCAGGCCGGGATCCTGATCCTCGGATCGGCTGTGGTGATCTGGGGCCTGATCTTCTTCATCGGCCTGCAGTGCGGCATCGAGGGTGCCTACCTGCTCCGGGCCCAGGGAGCCCCGGCCTACGCCGGCGTCTTTGCCGCGTGGTGCGACCTTCGCGAGTTGATCCCGTATGCCTTCGGCTACATGATGGCCGCCAAGGTGGGTACCGGAATTGTCGCCGAGCTCGGTGCGATGCGGATCTCGGACGAGATCGACGCGCTCGAGGTGATGGGCGTGCCTCCGATCACCTTCCTCTGCGCGACCCGGCTTCTTGGCGCCTGGTGCGCCCTGCCCTTCATCTACCTCGCCGGGATCGGCGTCGGCTACTTCGCCTCATGGATCGCGGTCGTCAAACAGATCGGAGACGTCAGCTCCGGTGGCTACTTCCTGATCTTCTGGATGTTCCAGAACCCTCCCGACGTGATGTTCTCGCTGATCAAGGGAATGGCGATGGCGACGGCAATCGTCTTGGTCGGTTGTTACTACGGCTACACGGCCTCCGGGGGACCCGTGGGGGTTGGTGCGGCCACGGCCAAATCCATGGCTCTCAACATCGTTTTGGTCCACGTGATCGGGATGATTGGGACACTTGTCTTCTGGGGAGCAAATCCACGGGCACCGATAGGCGGCTAATTACGTGACAAATGACACAAGACCATCGAATATTGGCGGCGAGGACGAGTTCGATCCGAGCCGGAGTGCGAGCAGCGAAGAAGTGATCGGGAACGTCGCCCCCGACGAGGATCCCCACGCCGGTGACGCCGTCGAACCGACTCCTGAGCCCGCGACCCATGTGGCTGGGGCCGCCGAGCCGATCAATGCGCCTGCGGCCGCCTCCACCGCCGCTGCCTCACAGATTGCGGTTACGGATCAGCAACCCAGTGGCCCCTACATCAGCGAGGACGGGTCGGAGCTCGGCAGGGACTTCATCCTTCCCGGCGTCAATGCGGGTGACACCGACCCCTATCGCTGGCACACCGGGCTGAAGCGGGACCACGGTGGCGAGGACGCGATCGAGATCATTGATCTGGTCAAGCAGTTCGGCCGGACAAGAATCCTCAATGGGCTCAATCTGGGTCTCCCGGATGATCAGATCTCGATGGTCCTCGGGCCGTCGGGAACCGGCAAGAGCGTCTTGATCAAGCACATCGTCGGCCTTCTGTATCCGGATTCCGGCGACGTCTTCGTGCATGGCGAGTCGGTTCCGGACATGACCGATGACGAACTATTCGAGACCCGCAAGAAGTTCGGCCTGCTCTTTCAGGACGGCGCCCTCTTCGGCTCGATGAACATCTACGACAATGTCGCCTTCCCGCTTCGCCAGCACACCGACAAGGGCGAAGAGGAGATCTCAGACATCGTCACCGGCCGCCTTCGCGAGGTCGGGCTGGGCGGGGATCACTTCAAGATGCCGAATGAGCTCTCCGGCGGAATGCGCAAGCGAGCGGGTTTCGCACGCGCCCTGGTGCTTGACCCCCAGATCGTCATGTTCGACGAGCCCGACTCCGGGCTTGACCCGGTCCGCACGGCGCTTCTCTGCGAATTGATCCGCGAGATCCACGAGGAGAACGGTGGTTGCTACCTGGTGATCAGCCACGACCTCGGCACCGCGCGCCGGATCGCTGACTTCATCGCCGTCCTGTGGAAGGGCAAGATCGTCGAGTCCGGCCCCAAGGAAGAGCTCTTCAACTCCGAGAACGAGTTTGTGGCGCAGTTCCTCAACGCCGATGTCGACGGGCCACTCGCAATGGACTAGGGCGGCAATGCCCGGCCGCCGTTCGGCGGCCCCACCTCGAGGGATCTTGGGCAACAACGCCGGCGCGGAGGTGGGCCTGTCGCGTGAGGAGTCCGGCCGCGACGCCCGGTTGCAGCGCCTGAATCCCCACCCCGGCAGCATTGGCCCGCCAGCCGACCCTTCACTTAATGCTCCGCACGCGGGTTGACGGAGCCGCGTCACTAATCTGCTGTCGGTGAAGGGTGGCAAGGGATTCGGGAAGGTCGCGGCATGGGCAAGTCACCATGCCTGGTTGGTGATCGGCGTCGCCGTGGTGGTGGCTGTCGTTTCCGCCGTGTCTGCGCTGCAGCTCGAGACCGATGGCGGGACTGACACGCTCGTTGATCGGGACTCAGCGTCGTTCCGGGCGACCGAGAACATGCGTGCGGTGTTCGGCGATGACCCTGTCATCGTTCTGGTCAAGGGCGATCTGACCAAGATCCTCGAGAGCGCCGACCTGGTCAGGCTGCTGGCGCTGGAGGGCTGTCTATCCGGCAACGTCCCCAGGGGTGGCAATGCGCTGCCCGGCGCCTGCGCTGAGCTGGCGAAGCTGAAGCCGGCGCAGTTGGTCTCCGGACCGGCCTCATTCCTCAACACGGCGGTGATCGGTCTCAACGATCAACTGCAGGGGCGGTACAAGCAGGCGGTCAGACTCGCCAAGGCCGCCTCCAGGGCTGCGGCAGGACGGGCGGCGGCCAAGGGACTCTCTGTCGCCCAGCAGTCGGTCGCGGCACAGCAGACATCCGACGCCATCTTTGCCAACTTCCAGCAGCAGCTTGTCGCTCTCGCATCGCAGTACGGGCTGACCAAGATCCCGACGCTTGCCGACTCGCAGTTCACCTCGGCGGTCGTCTTTGACCCCAACGCGCCAAAGGTCGGAACGCCGAAGGCAAAGCTCTCCTACCTATTCCCCGGGCCCGATGCCGCACAGATCGTGATCCGGCTCCGGCCCGATCTGACCAATGCGGAGAGGCGTCGCGCGATCAGCCTGATCAAGGGGGCTGTTGCGGACACCACCCCTCAGCAGGCATGCGCACCGAAGGGCAAGGACCCTCAGCCCTGCTTCGTGCTCAAGAACGGTAGCTACGTCGTCTCTGGCGCGCCGGTGGTGATCGACGGCCTCACCTCGACTCTCAAGGTCGCGCTGCTGGTCCTCTTCGCCGCGGCCGTGGTCTTGATGGGGCTGACTCTCACGATCGCATTCCGATCTCATTCGCGGCAGCTCCCGCTGGGGGTCGCGCTGATCGCGGCGAGCATCAGCTTCGGGATCCTGAAGTTGGCCGGCGGCACCCTGACCATGGGTTCGATCGCGGTCCTGCCGGTTCTGATCGGACTCTCGGTCGACTATGCGATTCAACTTCAGGCCCGCTTCGACGAGGCGGTAGCCAACGGCCTGGCCGGGGCGGATGCTGCCCGGGATGCTGCCCTTCGCGCCGGCCCGACGATCGGAACGGCGTGTCTCGCAACCGCCGTGGGCTTCCTTGCCCTCCAGCTCTCGCCGACACCGATGGTCCGCAGCTTCGGCCTCCTGCTGATCGTCGGGATCGGGATCGCCTTTGTCCTCGCCCTTACGGTCGGACTCGCCGCTCTGACCCTGCGGCGGGAGCGATCAGGCGATCAGGCGCCAGAGGCAGGAGCTCGTGCCTCTGGACTTGGCTCCCGGCTCACCGCCTGGCGCGATTTCGCCGCGGATCTGGTCGGGCGGGCAGGCCGCGGTGCGATTGCCGTCGCGATTGCCGGCCCGGGCCGGGTGCTTTCGATCGCGCTCGTCCTCGCTGTCTGCGGTTGGGCCGCGGGATCCGGGATGAAGACGGTTTCCGATATCCGCGAGCTTGTCTCGCCCAACCTCGCCGAGGTGCGGGATCTCAACGATCTCCAAGACTCGACCGGTGTCGCAGGAGAGCTCGATGTCACCGTTCGCTCCAGCGAACTGGCAAGCCCGGCGGTGCTCGAGTGGATGAGGGATTTCAAGGCACGGGTGCTGACCGACGCCGGGTACTCGAGGCAGAACCCGAACTGTCCCGACGCCGAACTCTGCCCTGGCCCATCGTTGACTGATTTTCTTCCCGCGGGAGGTGGGAAGGTCACGGGCAAGCAGGTCGCCACGCTGCTCGCGACCCTGCCGAGCTCAAGTCTCGAGGGTGTTGCCCAAACCGATCCGGCAACCGGGAGGATCGGTGAGATGGCGAATATTGCCTTCGCGGTCAGGCTTGGGCCCCTGGATCAGCAGCAGGACCTGATCAACCAGATCCGCTCGGAGGTCGGGACTCCCGGCACCAGAGGTGGTCCCCCTGAAGGCACCACCGTTGAAGTCGCCGGTTTGCAGGCGATTGTTGCCGAGAGTGCCACTGACCTCGCACACAGTCGCTATTGGTTGACGCTGGCCGGACTTCTTGCTGTCGCGCTGATCCTGATCTGCATCTACAGGTCGATCTCACGCGCGTTTGTTCCGTTGATCCCGATCGTCTTCGGGACGGGATGGGCCTCATTGATGCTGGCCGCGATGCATGTTTCGCTGAACCCGATGTCGACCGCATTCGGTGTCCTTGTGATCGCGATCGCCACAGAGTTCAGCGTCATTCTTGCCTCACGATTCCGGGAGGAGCGCCTTGGCGGCCGAGAACTCCGTGATGCCCTGACGGTTGCATATTCGAGCACCGGAGCGGCGGTCTTCGTCTCCGGCCTGACGGTGATCGTGGGTTTTGCGGCATTGATGGCCAGCGACATCACGATGCTTCGCGACTTCGGGCTTGCGACCGTGGTTGACCTGAGCGTTGCGCTCCTCGGCGTATTGACCGTGCTCCCGGCCGCCCTGGTCTGGATCGAGCGCCGCCGCGATCGGGATCCCTCCTCCGCTCCTGCCGGCGCCCCCGCCGATGACGCCGGCACCGCCACTTCTGTCATCTCCGCAGCGGGGCCGGAATCACCGTGAGAGCGCCCGGGGATCGGGACGATCCCGAGCTTTCCCGGCTCGTCAACCGTTACTCGGTTGGAGTCGGGATCGTGTTCATCGTCCTTGTGGTCATCGCATTCGTGAGCCTTACGGCCTCGCGCGAGTCGGGCACCCTCGGACTCGGGGACACGATGGTTGGAGAAGGGCTCCTGCCGTTCGCGGTGCCGGTGGCGACCAGCCGGCTCGATGGCGATGCCAACGTCTCACCGGAGGCATGCGACGTTGAAGGCGACAACGTGATCCGGGTCTGCGACATCTTCGATCGTCCATCGGTGATCTCGTTCTGGTTTTCGGAGAGCGGCGACTGCGTGACCCAGCAGGATGTCGTCGACGATGTCCACCGGAAATTCGGGGGGAGGGTCAATTTCCTCTCGATCAATGTTCTCGATGATCGTCAGCACCTGCGGGACCTGGTCAACGGTCGTGGGTGGACGATGCCGGTCGGCTACGACCGCGACGGCGCGGTTTCCGGCCTATATCGGGTCGGCGGCTGCCCGACCTTTGCCTACGCCTACCCGGGAGGGGTGCTCCAGAGTTCCAGCGTCGGCGTCCTTGACGATGCCGGGCTGACCGCGCGGGTCGAGGATCTGATCACCGCATCCGACAAACGCGGCCGGTCATAGAATCGGGGAGAACCGGTCGCGCCTCTGCGCCACCGGAATCTGATGGCCAAATCCAAGCGTAAGAAACGCCGGCGCCAACGCCGGCCTCTACCCGCCAAGGCAACGCCGAAGCCGGTCGAACCCGCCCGTGCGGTGTCAGCCACCCGCGGGGGCAAGCCTGCCCGGCGCAAGGTCGATGATCGTCCACAGGCGCCCTGGGGGTCGTTCCCGCTCGTGGAGGTATGCGTGCTGGCCGGAATCATCCTGATGGTGATCGGATTGATCCGCAGCAGCCCTCCGACGATCATGGCCGGGATACTGGTCGCCGCGCTCGGCGGTCTCGAGCTTTCCGTTCGCGAGCACTTCGCCGGCTACAGGTCACATACGACACTGCTCGCGGGCCTTGCATTCGTGATCACCCTCGTCACAACCTCCTACTTCACCGATCTGGTCGTGCTCGTCTGCCTGCTGATCGGTTTGGTCGTCTTCGTGATCACGGCGTGGATCTGCCGCCGAGCCTTCAAGCGTGCCTCCGGCGGCTACGCATTCAAGTTCGGCGGCCTTCGCGGCTAGATGGTCAGTGCGGTTTCCGTTGCGGAATCACGGGCGCTGAGTTCGGTCGAGAGCATCATCTGCTGGCGCTCGGTCAGGCTGCCGAGGCGCTTGTTCTCGGACAGGCCGAGCGAGGAGAGAAACTTGCGGACCCGGGTCCGACCCCAGCGTCGCTGACTGGAGAGCAACTCTGCGAGGTTCATGCTCTCGGTTTCCCAGGGACACTCGCGTACCACCGCTGCCGCCGATCGATCACCGCTTGCAATGGACCGCTTCAACTCCGCACGGGCGAGCCGAACCCGGTTGGCTCGAGCCAGTGCCTGAAGGTGCTGGGGCTCATTTGTCGATCTTGCTGACATCGGTCCAGAAATGGTTGTGGCAGCGTCCACAGACACGCCTCCCTTTCGAGGTTGGCTCGTTGACTGAATATCCCGTACTCCCAATATCGCCCTTCGCGACCGAATCGAGCGGGACCTGACCTGGTGTCCGCTCGCTTCCCGGTCGGTTGCGAATGGCGCCCGCCGAACTTACGGCTTCGGTCATCGAAGCGTCAACCGGCGGACCAGTTCAGACGGTCGTTACGTTCGCTAGTTGCAGGATTTTCGATTTCGCAAAACCCTTGTTACAAAATGGACACACCAGAACATCACCCATGCGGGTGATGTTTCACAGCAACTTCGAGGCTTCAACCGGACGCGGGCTGGACGCGGGTCAGGAGCGCAGGTCCGGGAACTGCTCGATCACCTTCGCGAACACCTCGAGAGCTGCGTCCAGATGCCCCGTCTCGTGGGTCGCCATCAGGCTGGTTCTGAGCAGTGCGCCGCCGGGCGGGACAGCCGGATGGATTGCGACGTTCGTGTAGACGCCCTGGTCGTACAGTGCCTTCCAGAGCAGCACCGCCTGCCAATCCTCACCAACCACGACCGGGACAACCGGGGTGTTGGCGCTGGTCCCGTCGGGGAGGATCCCGGGCTCTACGACCTTCAACCCGAGTTGACGGAAGCCCTGACGCAGATACTCCGCGTTTTCCAGGAGTTTCCTGAACAGAGGGGCGCCCTCGGCCCGGCAGATCCGGACCGCTTCCAGGGCGGCTCCGACCGCTGCCGGAACGGCGGATGCACTGAAGATGAAGGCCCGCGATGCGACCCGAAGGTACTCAATCACGTCGGCTGGGCCGGCGATATACCCGCCGCACGAGGCGAGACTCTTGGAAAAGGTACCCATCCGGAGGTCGACCTGATCTTCGAGACCGAAGAGCTCGCATGCTCCCGCACCACGCTCACCGAGCACTCCGACTCCGTGGGCCTCGTCGACCATCAGCCTGGCGCCGAACTTCTGGCACAGTTCGACGATCGGAGGCAGGTTGCAGAGGTCGCCCTCCATCGAGTAGACGCCGTCGATTACGACCATCACGCCGCTCTCATCATCGGCGGCGCGGACGAGCATCCGCTCGAGCTTGTCCATGCGGTTGTGGCGGAAGGGGCGAAGTTTGGCCCCCGAGAGGGCGCAGCCGTCGAGAATCGAGGCGTGATCCCCGGAGTCGCAGATCACCGTGTCCCGAGGACCGAGAATCGTGCTGATGCAACCCAGATTTGCCTGATAACCGGTTGTGAAGACGATTGCGTCCTCGGTTCCCATCCACTCGGCCAGCTCGCGCTCGAGTTCCACGTGGAGCGGGGTCGTCCCGTTCAGAAGCCTTGAGCCAGTGACCCCCGTTCCATATTGCTCCAGCGCCTCTCGAGCGGCCTGCTTGACCCGCTCGTCGGTGGTCAGGCCGAGGTAGTTGTTGGATCCGAGCATGATCGTCTCGCGACCCTCCATCTCCACCACCGGTCCGGCCTGGGACTCGAGAATGCGGAAATAGGGGAGAAGATCCTCCTTCCTGGCTGCTTCGAGCTGGGCGAGGCGGTCATGGGTCCGGGCCTTTTCAAAGACGTCGATCGGAGCGCTTGTGGTTTCAGCCATGCCGGGAAGTCTCGCAGAGGCTCCCCGTCCCGGTCTCACGCGGGGTCCGAGTCTCATAGAGTGATCCGCATGGAAGGTCTACAAATCCGGACGGTCAAGACCCGGGCCGATCTCAAGCGCTTCGTCAAGGTGCCGTTTCGCCTCCATCGCGATCACCCCCAATGGGTGCCGCCGCTGATCTTCGAGCGCATGGCGTTCTTCAACCGCGGGAAGAATCCATACTTCGAGCACGCCGAGGCCGAGTACTTCATTGCCGAGCGCGACGGGGAGCCGGTTGGCCGGATCACGGCTCAGATCGACCAGCGCTGGGACGAGTTCCAGGGCGGCAATGACGGGATGTTCGGTTTCTTCGAGTCGGTCGAGGACCCCGAGGTCGTCAGGCTGCTGCTCGATACCGCCGCGGAGTGGCTGCGCTCGCGCGGGCGGACCAGGATCATCGGCCCGATGGACTTCACGACCAACGATGAACTCGGGATCCTGATCGAGGGCTACGAGATCAAGCCGATGATCCTGGAGC
>JBBQZL010000045.1:0-14632 GCA_038207745.1 Solirubrobacterales bacterium | reverse complement strand
CGGGAGCCTTTCTATCGGGATCAATTGAATCCGTATACCCAGCCCGCTCGACGGCACCCAAACATGTCGCGTCGACAAGCCCGCCGCTGGTGCGCCCCGCGTAGCCGACTGCCTCGGCGAAGCGCATCATGATCGGGCTCGAGGGCACCACCGCTCGCGGGTCCTTGTTGAGAAGACAAAGCTCGCTTTCAGGCTCAAATCGGGACAGCCGGTTGTGCAGCTCCTCGATCATCGCCGCGGCCTCATCGACCGCGGCTGCCGCACCCTCGCCGCCGGCCTGAACGCTCACTACGCCGCCCAGAGCCCGGAGGCTCCTGGCAATCGGTGGCGAGGTCACGACTGGCTCGTGACCAGGGGAGCCGTGGTCGGGGCCGGGATCGGAACGACGGTCGTTGTCGGGGCCGGTGTCACGGTCACAGGCGCCACGGCCTGGGACTCGCCGTCGCCGCCGGACTCGCCGTCGCCGCCACCTGCGACCGATGTGATCGCGTTGGTGACCGTGTCGTAGACCGAGGATGATCCGCCGGTTCTGGTCTCGGCCGAGGCCGTCGTGGAACCGTCGATCGGCGTCGAGTCAAGCTGGCTGCGCACAAGGATCGTGCCGCTGAAGACGGCGACCAGGGTGATCCCGAGGGTGGCAACCCTCTTGCGGATGTCGCTGATTCGCCTGGCGCGGGCATGCCTCTTGATGCGTGCAAGTTGTTTGGGGTCGAGTTTGCTCATGCAGGAAGAGTGTCCGACCAGGCTTCAGCAACCGTAAATGCCGTGTGAGAGTTCTCTTATCTTGCCGCGAGCGGCAGAACCATCTCTAGTCTCTGCCTGGCGATGCGGATCCTGATAGTCGAAGACGAGCGGGCGATAGCCGATTTCCTGAGTCGCGGTCTGGAAGCGGAGGGCTACGCCGTAACCTGCGTCCACGACGGCGAGGAGGGGGAGGCGCTTGCATTGACCGGGCGATTCGACCTGATCGTGCTCGATCTGATGCTGCCCGGTCGGCCAGGCATGGACATCCTCAGATCGTTTAGGGAAACCGATTCGGAGACGCCGGTGATCCTGCTCACCGCCAAGGCGGATATATCCGACCGGGTGGCCGGCCTCGACGGTGGCGCAACCGACTACGTGACCAAACCGTTCGCCTTTGAAGAGCTTGGAGCCCGGATCCGGGCGCACCTACGGCGCCCCGGCCAAACGGAGACGACCAAACTGGCCGTAGGCGGTCTCGAGTTGGACCTGCTGAAGCGGAAGGTCAGGCGCGAAGGCGAGGAGATCCACCTCTCGGCCCGAGAATTTGACCTGCTCGCCTATCTGATGAGGCACCCTGGACAGGTGATGTCGAGGGAACAGCTCCTCAGCGGGGTATGGGGATACGACTATGACCCCGGCACAAACGTGGTCGGCGTCTATATCGCCTACCTGCGCCGCAAGCTGGCCCTTGAGGACCACCCGGACCCGATCGAGACCCTGCGCTCGGTCGGCTACCGTCTGCGCGAAAAGCGCTGATGAACCGCCTGCCTTCATTCGGCCTCCGCGGTCGACTGGCCATCTCGATCGCCGTGATCATGCTCGTGGCGCTTGGCGTCACCTACGTGGCCGTATACCGGGGCACGGGGTCTGACCTGCGAAGCCGGACCGAGGCCGACCTCCAGCGAGAGGTCGACGGGCTCTCCAGCAGCCTCCTGGCCGGGCCACCGGGAAGTCCGGCCGAGTACACGAAACGGGCCGGAAGGCTGGTGCTCGCACAGCCATTCGGGCCGAGCTCGAGATTGATCACGATCACGATCGAGAACGGCGGAACCGCGACGAATCAGCCCGAGTTGCTTGGGATGAACACTTCATCCGGTTCGCCGGTTCCCAAAGGCGTCGGAACCCTGCCCGCCGGCGACCCGGGCGAGAACCCGAATGAGCAGGGAAGGAACGACGGGGATCGCATCAGCGCCAATGAACTGCGCACCGCACCGGAAGGCTTCTCGACCATCTCGGTCGAGGATGTCGGCGACCTGCGGCTGCTGACCCTGACGGTCGACCTGCCCGGCGGCGGGACGGCAACGGTTCGGGTCGGCCAACCACTCGCCCCGGTTGAAGAGGCCCTGGACGGCCTGAGCGACACCTTCCTGTTGGTGGGATTGATCACCCTTCTATTCGCTGCCGCCGCCGGTTGGGTGATCGCCAGTCGCGCCACCCGGCCGATGCGATTGATGGCGGGAGTGGCCGAAGGGGTCGATGGTGGCGGGCTCTCGGCCCGGATGCCGATCGAAGCCACCCGCAACGACGAGGTGCGCCGACTCGCCGAGTCCTTCAATGGCATGCTCGACCGGCTCGAGGATGCATTCACGAGACAACGTGAGTTCGTGGCCGACGCCTCACACGACCTGCGAACGCCTCTGACCATCGTCAGAGGCCAGCTCGAAGTGCTGGCGAGAAACCCGAATCCCAACCCCGAGGACGTCCAACGGGCCACCGTCCAGGTGACAGCGGCAACCGACCGGATGGAGCGCCTGGTTGATGACCTCCTGCTTCTGGCCCGGGCTGAGACCGGAGCAGAGATGCGCACCGAGCCAGCCGAGCTGGAACCCCTGCTGGTAGCCGAGATCGAGGCCTTTCGCGAGACTGGCGACCGGAGCTTCGAGGTCGGCAACGTGGCCGGCAGCATGGTTGCAATCGACCCCGACCAGATGTCGAGGGTGATCTCGAACCTGATCGCCAACGCGGTTGCGCACACCCGGCCAGGTGGAAGGATCGCAATTTCCGCAGTCCACTCGGGCCGACGGGTCGTGATCGCCGTCGACGACGACGGTCCCGGGGTTGCGCCGGAGATGAGGGAGCGAGTCTTCGATCGCTTCAAGCGGCTGGATGAATCCCGAGCCAGTGACGCAGGTGGCTCCGGACTCGGCCTCGCGATCGTCAAGGCGATCACCGAGGCACACGGAGGCACCGTCGGCTGCACCGACTCACCTCTTGGCGGCGCCCGCTTCTCGATCTCACTGCCGGCGCTCTAGCCGGCCGCTGCCGAGCGCAGCGTGAAGCGCATCTGGGTGCCGGATGCGGACGGCTCCAGCCAGATCCGGCCTCCATGCGCCTCGACGATGGCCCGGGAAACCGCCAGGCCGAGCCCGGCGCCCTCGGTCGACCGTGAGGAGTCCACCCCGCCGCGATAGAACGCCTCGAAGACATGCGGCTGATCGTCGACCGGGATACCAGCTCCCTCGTCAGCCACCTCGACCTCGACCTCACCGCTCAGCGATCTTGCCCGCACCGTGACGCTTCCGTCGGCAGGCGTGTGACGGATCGCATTTTGGATCAGATTGAAAAGGACCCGCTGGACCTTCTCCGGGTTTGCCTGGGCAATCAGCTCTCCTTCCGGCAGGTCGGCCCTCACGGTTACGCCATGTACGTCGGCCTGCGCACGCATCGCGTCGACGGTGTCGCCGACGAGGGAGTCCATCTCGATCCGGCTCATCGTCCACGCGATGTCACCGGCCTCGATCCTGGAAAGCTCGAAGAGGTCGTCAACGAGGCCGCTCAAGACGGATACGTGGGCCCGGAGTTGGCTGATGTAGCGATCTCGTGTTTCCCCGGTGGCGACCCCGTCCTCGATCGACTCGACCAGAAGCCGCAGCGACGCCAGCGGGGTCCGCAGGTCATGTGACACCGAGGCGACCAACCGGCGGCGCGCACCGTCGGCCTCCTCCCGGCTCGACTCCTCCGCTCCGAGCCGGAAGATCATCGCGTTGACCGAATCGGCCAGTTCGGAGAGCTCGTCACGTCCACCGACCTCGACGACAATGTCCCGGCTGCCCTCCCCCACGGCTTCCAAGCCGTCTCGCAGGGACTCGACGTCGTCGATCAACCCCCGGGAAAGGATCTCGCCGACCCTGAGCGCGACGATCCCGATCACCGTGGCCATCACCGTCACCACTGCGGCATCGTGCTCGGAGACGAACATGTCCCAGGCGGCGATCCAGACAGCGATCAAGATCGAACCGACGACCATGACCACTGCCAGCCTGAACTGTTTTCCGAGACCGCCCATGCGGCGCCTGTTGGCGGCAAACCAGTGTGCGAGACCGAGTACGGCCGTGGCTACCAGAAGCAATAGGTAGAGCGTGATCTCAGCACCCTTGGCGTCGAAGGCCAGCCCGATCACCGCCGCACCCGCAATGCAGGCGAGAAGACCGATCGCGAGAGAGCGGGTCACGGCCGGAACCTGTAGCCGACGCCCCACACGGTCTCGAGGTGGTTGGGCCGGTCGGGATCTGCCTCGAGCTTGGCCCGCAACCTGCGGATGTGGACGGTCACGGTTCCGGTATCGGTGAAGTCCGGCTGACCCCAGACCTCCTCCATCAGATGATCGCGGGAGAAGACCCGGCCCGGGTGAGAGGCGAGAAAGGCAAGCAGGTCGAACTCGAGCTGCGTCAGCGTCACCTCGTCGCCGTCGAGGGTGACGATCCGCTGCGATGGGTCGATAACGAGGTCGCCGTGGCGGATCGTCTCGATCTCGTCATCGGAGGGTGATGCCCGGCGCAGCACCGCTTCGACCCTGGCCACCAGCTCGGCCGGGGGAAAGGGCTTGACCACATAGTCGTCGGCGCCCTTGCGCAGCCCGACAAGACGATCGGACTCCTCGGACTTCGAGGTCAGGAGGATGATCGGCGGGCAACCGGCATCGTCATCCCGCAGGATCCGCATCACATCCATACCGCCGATCTCGGGCAGCATCAGGTCGAGGACGATCAGATCGGGACGATGCTCGAGAGCCTTTGCAATCGCGGTCGGCCCGTCCTCGGCCGTCACGACGCCAAAACCGGCGCGCTCCATGTACCTGCCGACCACGTCGACGATCGTCGGTTCGTCATCGACGACCAGGATCGTCCCTCGTGAAGGGTCCACCATTCCATCGAGTCTGACACTTCTCTCCACCGTGGAACTCATCATCCCAGCCTTGCAGCGTCAGATTACGAACCGATGAACTGGCTTCGATCGATCTGGCCGATTTGAAGCGACGCCACGCACCTCTGCGCCATCGAAGACCGCCACGTTGAACGGGTAGCCGCTCATCGCGATCGTTTAGTGCTCCGGGTTTCAGCTGCGCGGCTGGACTCGCGTCCTGGTGGGAAGGCAACCGGCCTTGCCCGCCCGGGCCAGGGTCTGCCTCGGGCCGACGTGGACGCGGAGCGACGCCCGGCCGCGCGTGTTGGTCTTGGTTGATGCACCGGCAAACCTGATCCGGACTCGCTCGCGGCAGCGGGCCAGATACGAGCTCACCTTGAATCGAACGGTTTGCGCACTACCGGCCGCAGGATGCTTCGGTCTGACCGCCAGCCGCATCTTCTCACCGCAGTCGGGGCGGGTGAAGATGTCGGAGCCAAACGGCGCAAGTCCCGTCTGGGCCGCGTATCCGAGGTGACCGAGCCCGAAGCCGTCCTCGAGAGATCGCAGCAGCGAGTAGTGGTTGTAGTCAGCCCCAGACGTGGTGCCCGGCTTGATGCATGGCGAGAGCATCACCGCGCCGACCCGCCCGCCGCCCGGGCCCTCGAGCAGAAACCCCGGGTTCGAGATGTTCGGTCCCGGCTGCTCGCCACAGCAGGCGCTCGCGTCGGCTGTGGCGCCCGCACCCTCTGCCTCGTCGAAGGTGACGATCAGCAATCCCCGCCGCCCGAAGGCGGGTGACTTGAGGATCCCAGGCACGGTCATCTTGAGGAAATGATTGGCGCTGACCAGACCACCGGGCTCGCCGTTGACGCACGGTTCGTCATGACCGTCGTGGCAGAGGTTGGGGGTGATGAAGCTGAACGCGGGAGTGGCCTTCCGGCTCTGCAGATCTCCCGCCAGATGGCTGTAGTCGACAACATGCGCGTCGCACATCGCCTGGTTGTCGATGATCGAGTGGAAGTACATGAACGGGTTGTGGCGGGTCGCATATTGGTCACCCACCTCTGCGCTCTGCGTGTCGTCAACGGCACCGATTGCGGGATGACGGCAGGTGGCGGGCTCGGCCGGAGCCTTCGAGGCCATGTCCTCCATGTAGCCGCTCCAGTTCCTGCCCTTTGACCGGAGCTGGTCCGCGATCGTCCGCACCGCACGCGGATAGACGCATCCTGATCCGAGCACCTGACCGTCCACGGTTGGCGTGCCTGGCAGAAAGTCACTGAAGGTCCGGCAGTCGGCCTGGGTCTGCAGGTTCGGTGCCTGGCCACTGACCATCGAGATGTAGTTGTCGAGGCTCAGATGACCGGTGGCGTAGTAGTTCGGGACATAGGCACCCTTCGCCGGCAACGTCCTGGCGAGATACGGGGGTGCATCAGGCCCATAGATCTGATTTGCGTCCTCGTTTTCAAGGACGATCACGAAGACATGATTGAACCTCGGAGTTTCCTGTCCGGCGCTGCTTGGCGCAGCGGTTGCCGGCGCGCCGTGAGCGAGGAACAAGACCATCAGGAGTCCGAGAAAGAAACTCTGCATTGGCAGAAGTATCGCTTACCCGACGATCAGAAGACCTGGCGCACCGATTCTGCCGCCGAGGGAAGGGCCGAAGCGATCAACGTTGCCCCGCTTGACGATTCCGCGGCGGATCCGCGTCCCGGCAGGAGAAGTCGGCGAATAACCGTGTGTCGTTCAAGCTCCATCTGGGCGAGCCCCCGGGCCAGGATCAGAGGGGGGTTGCGTCGAAAAGCATGTTCGCGCAGTCGCCTGCCGGGTCATCCTCAGACGGCGTCGAGACCAGGGCCGGAATCTCAGCGGCGGGAACCGGCCGGCTGAAATAGAAGCCCTGGCCGAGCCGGCAGCCCTGCATGACCAGCTGATGCCGCTCGGCCTCGGTCTCGATCCCCTCCGCGAGCACGGCGAGGCCGAGGCCGCCGGCGATCGTGATGATCCCATCGACGATCGTGCGTGCCACCTGGTCAGTGGTCACGTCCCGGACGACTGAGCGGTCGATCTTGAGGGCGTGGGCACTGGTCAGTTCGCGTAGGAGACCGATAGAGGAGTGGCCGAACCCGAAGTCGTCGATTGCAACATGGATACCGCGCTCGCCCAGCACGCTGAGCACCTCGCGAGTCCGCGTCGGATCGTCAACGATGGTGGTCTCGGTCAACTCCACCGTCAATCTGCCGGGATCGGCACTCGCTTCGGCGATCTTCCGGTCGATCCGCGCGACGAGCTCGGGGTCGCGGAAGTCGCGGGCGGAGAGGTTGCAGGAGACGCACAGATCGAGACCGGCGTCGGCCCAGGCGCGGAGTTGCCTGGCAACTTCCCCGACGACCCAGTCCGAGATTTTCGAGATCAACCCGGTGTCCTCGGCCAAGGGGATGAACTGGTCCGGCATGATCAGGCCATGCCCCGGGCGCTGCCAGCGGATCAGCGCCTCTGCCCCGAACACGCGCCGGCTCTCCAGATCGACGATCGGCTGGTAATGGAGGACGAGTTCGTGGCACTCGATCGCGTGGCGCAGCGGGCCGGAGAGCGAGATATCAAAGCCATGTTTGGTGGTGCTCGGGTCGTGAAGGCGAGTCCCGCCCCGCCCCCCTCGTTTGACCTCGGACATGGCCAGGTCGGCGTTGCGCAGAAGTTCCTCGCCGCTCTTTGCGTCAACGGGGAAGGTGCTGACGCCGACGCTGGCTGCGAGGAATATTTCCTGACCCTCGATCCGGAAGCTGCCGGTCAGCACCTCATGGATCCGTTCCGCGGACTCCAGTGCCACCGACTCCGCCTCATCGCTTTCGAGGTCACCGATGAGGAGCAGAAACTCGTCGCCGGGGTGGCGGGCCACCAGGTCCCCGGCCCGGGCCGACCCGAGTATTCGCTCGCCGACCATGCGCAGGAGCTCGTCGCCGGTCGCGTGCCCGAGCGCGTCGTTGACCAGCTTGAAGCGGTCGAGGCCGAGGTGGAGCACGGCCAGGGCCTGGTCGCGGCGACCGGCCCGCGCCAAGGCCAGGTCGAGGTGCTCGGCAAACATCGCCCGGTTGGGAAGGGCGGTGATCTCGTCGTGGTAGGCAAGATAGGTGACGTGCTCCTCGGCCTGCTTGCGCTCGGTCACGTCGCGAATCACCGAGAGGTGACGCCCCGGGAGAAAGCTGGCGGTGGCGCTGAACTCGACCTTTCGGCGTTCCCCGTCCGGGCGGATCAGCTCGTACTCGCCTTTCATGCCGCCCTCCACGACGAACCCCGACCAGGTTTCCGGCACATCGGTAACGCTGGATACGTCGTCGATGCGCAGACCAAGGATCTCCTCGCGAGAGCGGCCGAGAAGGACGCAGGCGGCCGGGTTGGCGTCCACGTAGCGGCGCTCGTCGTCAGCGATCAGCATTGCGTCGAGTGCGCCCTCGAACACGCCTCGGAATTGCTGCTCGCGAATGCGCAGCTCGGCGTCGGCAGTTCGGCGCTCAAGCAGGTCACGGATGAACGACATCACGATCAGCCCGTCCGCAGTCTCGACCGGGGCCAGGCTGACATCAACCGGGAACACCCTGCCATCCTTGCGCCGGGCCCAGAGGCTGTCCCCGTTGCCCATGGCCCGCGAGCGGGGAGCCTCGTCAAAAAGCGCCCGGTGCCCGCGATGCGCTTCCCCGAGCTCCTCCGGGATGAGGTTCTCCACCGGTTCGCCGATCAGCTCTTCCGGCCGATAGCCGAACGTGCTTTCGATCCTCGGGTTGGCATAGATGATCCGTCCACGGTCGTCCACGCCCAGGATCGCGTCGGAGGCCTGCTCGACCACCAGCCGCTGGCCCTCATACGCCCTTCGCATCCTGTTGGACACATAGCCGACCGCCCCCGCGACCCCGAAGAAAACGATCAAATCCACCAACAGCGGCAGCAGAGATGGATCCGACACCCCGGCCCGGCGCCAGGCGAACAGCGCTGCAGTGGCCGGCACCGCGGCAATCAGGCCACCCAACATCCCGAACTCGAGTGCAGCCAGCACTACGGAGAAGATCAGCAGGACCGGGGCGATCACCGACGTCGAACGCGACGAGAACCCGAGCGCGAACCCCGCGGCCAGGAATAGCCCTGCAATCCACGCGATCGCGGGGCGGGGACCCGGCAGGGTTCGCAGCAGCGACCCTCGCGGATGAACCTCATTGAAGGCGCGCAGCACGCTTTCAGCGATCGTTCCCTGACTCTCACGATATGTCAGCCCGCTCTGCTTCATCGCAGGTCGGATAGTGACAGACTTCACAAACTTTCAGGCGATTCCATTGAACCGGGCGTGGAATTGGACACCCGACGCACGTCCGGAGGCGGCCGCGCCCGGCAGGTTTCAAACCGCTGACGCACTTTCCGACAGATTTCCGGGTCCAACTCGCCAGGGGTGATCTCGATCGGCCTCGGCCGGCCTCCACAGGAGTCGCTGCTGTTCAAGTCGTTCTGGCTGACTCACTGGGGTCTGCGATGCCGCGGAGGATGACGCGCATGGACATCCCTTCCACCCTTCGCGTCGTCGAATAGCCCCGCGCCCACCAATACGGGCATATAGTGAATCCGTGAACGCAGCGCAGCGAATGCCGAGTGCCGATGCCGCGTGGCTGCATATGGACCAGCCGACGAACCTGATGGTGATCACCGGGGTGATCTGGTTCGACGAGCCGCCCGACTGGGACCGCGTGCGTGATGTCGTCAGGGTGCGCCTGGTCGAGCGCTTCCCGCGCTTTCGCCAACGGGTCGTCGAAGGTCGGTCTCCGCTCACCGGTCCGCACTGGGAGGATGACCCGAAGTTCGACCTCGACCGTCACCTCCATCGCGTCGCGCTGCCGCCGCCGGGCGACCGCGAGACGCTCCAGGCCCTGGTCGCGGACCTGACGGCCACCCCGCTCGACCAGACGAAGCCCCTCTGGCAATTCCACCTTGTTGACGGCTACGGTCCCGGGGCAGCGATCGTGACTCGAATCCATCACTGCATCGCTGACGGCATCGCCCTCTCGCGCGTCCTGCTCTCGCTCACCGACGACTCTCCAGACGCCGGGCTTGCCCCGCTGGAAGACACGACTGCCGAACGCAGCCACGGTCCGCTGGAGGCGCTCGTTGGCCCGGCGAGGGGCGTGGTCTCGGCCGCCCTGGGCGTGGCGGGGGCAATGGCCCATGAGTCGGTCGAGGTGGCAAAGCACCCCGCGCACATGCTCGATCTCGCCGCCACGGCCCGCGAGGATGCCGATGCGCTGGCAAAGGTGCTGCTGACAGCCACCGACCCGCAGACCCCTTTCAAGGGCGAGATGGGAGTCGCGAAGGGTGTCGCCTGGTCGGCGCCGATCCGGCTCGACGATGTGAAGGCGATGGGCCATGAGACGGGGACCACGATCAACGACATCGTGCTCACCGCCGTTGTCGGCGCGCTGCGGCGCTACCTGCGAACCCGCGACGGTCTGGTCGACGAGCTGACGGCATTCATCCCGTTCAACCTGAGGCCGCTCGACAAACCGCTCCCGTCCGAACTTGGCAACCGCTTCGGACTCGTCTTCCTGGGGCTTCCAGTCGGAATCGGGGACCGCCGCCGCCGACTGCGCATGGTGCACGCACGGATGGAGGAGATCAAGCACTCGCCGGAGGCCGCGGTCTCCTACGGCGTTCTGGACGCGATGGGCAGAACGCCGCTGCAGATCGAGCAACGCCTGGTCGATATCTTCTCGACAAAGGGGAGCACGGTGATCACGAACGTGCCGGGGCCGCGCCAGCCGTCCTACCTCGCCGGCACCCCGGTGGCCGGCGTCCTCGTCTGGGCGCCATGCTCCGGGGGCATCTCGATGACCGTGACGATCTTCAGCTACGCGGGCGAGATCACGATCGGCCTGATGGCGGACGCGGGCCTGATCCCGGACCCCGAGACGATCGTCACCGGGTTCGAGCGCGAAGTTGAGGCACTGCTGCGACTGAAGCGCCCGCAGGCAGAAAAACGGACTGTGCGGAGGTAGTCGGCGTGGCCACCACCCAGACTCAGCCTGAGCCGCAATCTGCAGTCGATGCCGCCCAGGCCGAGCGACTCGATGGCTTCGTCGGCCGGGCCCAGGAGGCCGCTGAGAGCTTTCGCCGCTTTGACCAGGAGGCGGTCGACAGAATCGTCTGGGCAATGGTGGTCGCCGGACTCGAGAGCGCATACGATCTGGCCGAGCTCGCGATGCAGGAGACCGGGTTCGGCGTCCTCGAGGACAAGGTCGTCAAGAACTTCATCGCCACGGAGTTCCTTTACGACTACCTGAAGGACAAGCGGTCGGTCGGGGTCATCGACGAAGACCCGAAGAGCGGCATCGAGTACGTGGCCGAACCGATCGGAGTCCTGCTGGCGCTGATCCCGATCACGAACCCGACCTCGACCGCCCTCTTCAAGGCGATCGTGGCCGCGAAGACGCGCAACGCGATCATCTTCCGCCCCTCGGCGCGGGCCGCGGCCTGCGCGGTGCGCGCGATCGAGATCCTCCAGGTGGCCGGTGAGGCCGCAGGGCTGCCACCAAACGCCCTGCAGGTGATCCCCGATCCAACGCTCGATGTCTCGCAGTATCTCTTCCACCACGACGGCATCGACCTGATCTGGACCACCGGAGGGCCAAAGGCGGTAGCCGCGGCGAACGCAGCGGGCAAGCCGACGCTGAGCGTCGGGGCCGGGAATGCGCCGGTCTACCTGCATCGCAGCGCCGAGGTGGAGATGGCGGTGGTCGACATGCTGATCTCCAAGACATTCGACTCCTCGCTGATCTGCCCGGCCGAGCAGACCTGTGTGATCGACGAGCCGATCTACGACGAGGTCGTCAGGGAGTTCGAGCGCCTCGGCGGGCGTGTGCTGAGCGCCGAAGAGGTGGAAAAGCTGGCCGGCCTTGCCTTTGACGACGGACAGGCCGATGTCCGCGCGCTCGGCCAGTCCTGCGCGAACCTCGGGGCGATGGGTGACTTCCCGGTCGATGAGAGCGTCAAGGTCCTGCTGGCGCCGCTGCCCTCAGACCTGGCCGATCTGGCCGCCCACCCACTGATCCACGAGAAGCTGATGCCGGTGCTCGGACTGGTCCGCTCACCCTCGGTCGACCACGGGATCGCCGTCTGCGAGCTGGTCACCGAACACGGGGGGCTTGGGCACACCTCGGCCGTCTACGCCTCGGACGACTCTGTGATCGAGCGCTTCGCCGGTCGGGTCCGCACCGGCCGCATCCTCGTCAATGCTCCAACCGCGGTGGGCGCATTGGGAGGGATCTATAATTCACTCACCCCGACTTTCTCACTTGGCTGCGGGACCTGGGGAGGCTCGAATACGACTGACAATGTCAACTACCTCAATCTCCTCAACGTGAAGACCGTTTCGCGCCGCCAGGCGCCTCCGCAGTGGTTCCGCGTTCCTTCCGACACCTACTTCAATGCCGGTGCGATCGAAAGCCTGCGTGAGGTCAGGGCATCGCAGTTTCTGATCGTCACCGACATCGATGGAGAAGCGCGGGGCGTCGCAGACGAGGTGCGCCGCTACCTCGACGGATCCGGCGTCCACGTCTTCTCCGACATCGAGCCGGAACCGACCGAGGCGCAGATCCGGGCAGGCACCGAAGTTCTTGGGCAGTTCGAGGCCGACTGCATCATCGCGGTGGGCGGTGGATCGGTGCTCGACGCGGCCAAGGCGATGCGGCTGTTCCACGAGAGCCCGGATCTGACCATGCAGGAGCTTTCGCTCCCGTTCCTCGATGCCCGCAAGCGGGTCGCCCACTATCCGGAGGTCGAGCACACGGTCCGGCTTGTTGCGGTACCGACCACGTCGGGCACCGGGTCCGAGGTTTCGCCGGCCGCCGTGGTCAGCGTCGGCGAGCGAAAGGTGACGCTGGTCGACTACTCATTGGTCCCTGACATCGCGATCATCGAGCCGACCCTGACCCTCTCGATGCCGCCTGAGGTGACCGCCGACACCGGGGTCGATGCGCTCACCCACGCGCTTGAGGCGGGGGTGTCCATTTTCGCCTCTGCATACACCGACGCGTTCTGCATGCAGGCGATCAACCTGATCATGGACGCCCTTCCCAGGGCCTGCGCCGACGGGTCCGATCTCAAGGCGCGCACCGAGATGTCCAACGCCGCAACGATTGCCGGGCTGGCCTTCTCCAATGCCTTCGTCGGCGTCAACCACGCGTTGGCGCACGCGGTCGGAGCGCGCTTCGGGATCGCGCATGGCCGCGCCAACGGGATCTTCCTGCCCCATGTGCTGCGCTACAACGCCTCGATCCCCTCCAAGTTCAACCCCGCGCCCGGATATTCGGCTTATGTGGCCCCCGACAAGTACGCCCAGATGGGCTGGGTGCTGGGACTGGGCGGCAAGGACATGGACGTGAGGCGCGAGCGCTTCTTCGGCCGCGTCGATGACCTTCTCGACGAGGTTGGAATGCCCCACTCGCTGGCTGATGCCGGTGTCGGCCGGGAAGAGTTCGAGGCCGCATTGCCGGACCTGGTCAAGAACGCATTCGCCGACCCCAGCCTGAGGACCAACCCGAGAATGCCGATGCTAAAGGAGCTGGCCTCGCTCCTCATGGCGGCGTACGAGGGGCGTCCGTAGCGACATCCAGCCGCGGGAGGCCGGCGTCCGCCTACTTCGTGATCCGGCCATCGACGATGTGGACGGTCCGGTCTGCGTAGTGGGTGATCCGCTCATCGTGGGTGACGATGATCGCAGCGGTCCCGCGGCTCTTCATCTCCTCGCGAATCAGCTTGACCATCTGGTCACCAAGCTTGGTGTCAAGCGCGGAGGTGGGTTCGTCAAACAGCACCAGCGCGGGCTCATTCATCAGCGCCCGGCCGATTGCGACACGCTGCTTCTGGCCTCCCGACAGCTGTCCAGGCAGATTGCCCGCCCGGTCCGCCAGGCCGAGTTCCCCGAGCAGCTGATCGGCGCGCCTGCGGGCCCTGCCGCGGGTCCGGGGACCGATCTCATCGACGACGAGCAGGTTCTCACGCGCCGTGAGAAACGGAATCAGGTTCACGGTCTGAAAGACGAACCCGACTGATTCGCGGCGAAACTCGGTGAGCTGCTTGGCCGAGTATCCGGAGATGTCGCTGCCACCCACCACGACCCTGCCATCGGTTGGCGAGAGGATTCCGCCCGCGATCGAGCACAGCGTGGTCTTGCCGGACCCCGAAGGCCCGACCAATGCGACGATCTCATCTGCACCCACGGTGAGATCGGCACGATCAAGTGCCACGACCTCATCGTCTCCCACCCGGTACGTCTTGCGGACACCCTCCATATGCAGTGCCGGAGTGGTCGTCGGAGCAGTCAACAGATGCTCAAGGGTATCGGGGTGAATGGCTTCACTGAGAACCACCGATTGCGATTGCCGGATCAATATGAAGGACGCGGCGAAGCGAGAATGCACAGCCCACGACAGCCGCCAGGAGCAGAAAGACCGCACTGCTTGCGATCCGGCCGGTCGTCGCGACGAATGGGATCGACCCGGCGGGGATTGCCGCATCGAGCGCAACTGCCGCAATCGCACCGATCGCAGAAGCCACCAGCGTGACGATGATCGCCTGCAGCATCACTCCCGCAAACAGCGTTCCCGAGCCTGCGCCCAGCGCCTTGAGGACACCATAGAGGCCGATCCGCTCGACGGTGATCAGCGCGAAGAACAGCGCCACGACGATGATCGCGATCACAACTGTGACACTGATGATCGGGTTGAAGACG
>JBBQZL010000044.1:0-14860 GCA_038207745.1 Solirubrobacterales bacterium | reverse complement strand
CGTGTTGACGACCCCCGGGTCCAGGATGCCTACTCGCTGCGATGCGCTCCGCAGGTCCTGGGCGCCGCCCGCGACACCGTTGCCCACGCGACCGGTGTCGCCGATGCCGAACTGCGCTCGGCAATCGACAACCCGATGATCCTGCCCGACGGCCGGGTCGAGTCCTGTGGCAATTTCCACGGGGCCCCGCTTGCCTATGTGTGCGACTTTCTCGCGATCGCAATCGCCGATTCCGGGGCGATTGCAGAGCGGAGAACCGATCGGCTTCTGGACGCGAGCCGGTCCAACGGTCTGCCCCCGTTTCTTGCCGAGGATGCCGGCGTCAACTCGGGAATGATGATCGCCCAGTACACGCAGGCGGCAATGGTCGCCGAGTGCAGGAGGCTTGCGGTCCCAGCCTCAACCGATTCGCTGCCGACGAGCGCGATGCAGGAGGACCATGTCTCGATGGGATGGGGCGCGGCACGAAAGCTCAGGCAGGCGGTGGACAACCTGGGTCGAATCCTCGCGATTGAGATCGTCTGCGCGGCTCGTGGTCTCGATCTCCGCGCGCCGCTCCAGCCCTCGAAGGGAACGGCCGCGGCACTGGCAGCTCTCCGCGTGCAGGTGCCCGGGCCGGGACCGGACCGCTGGCTGTCCCCCGAACTTGCAGCGGCTGAGCGCCTGGTCCGCTCCGGAGCGATACTCGAGGCAGTAGAGGCTGACGTCGGGGAGCTCGATTGAGAGGATCAACGATGAGGAGGAAACGGGCATGAGCGTCGGAGCAAGGGAGGTGCGAGCGCCGCACGGCAGCGAATTGACCTGTCTTGGCTGGCAGCAGGAGGCAGCGCTCCGGATGCTGATGAACAATCTCGACCCCGACGTCGCGGAGCGCCC
Organism: Solirubrobacterales bacterium; assembly: GCA_038207745.1. Taxonomy (GTDB): domain Bacteria; phylum Actinomycetota; class Thermoleophilia; order Solirubrobacterales; family 70-9; genus JBBQZL01. Next base: position 13,984 of record JBBQZL010000044.1, on the reverse strand, counting down.
TGACGACCTCGTCGTCTACGGCGGCACCGGCCGCGCCGCACGGTCCTGGGAGGCCTTTGACGCGATCGTCCGGACTCTCCGGACGCTCAAGGACGACGAGACCCTGCTTGTTCAATCGGGCAAGCCGGTCGGCGTCTTTCGCACCCACGAGTGGTCACCCCGGGTCCTGATCGCCAGCTCCAACCTGGTCCCGGACTGGGCCAACTGGGATGAGTTCCGGCGCCTCGAGGAGGAGGGCCTGACGATGTACGGCCAGATGACCGCTGGGTCATGGATCTACATCGGCAGCCAGGGGATCGTCCAGGGCACATATGAGTGCTTTGCCGAGATCGCCCGCCGCCGCTTCAACGGCACCCTGGCCGGGACGATCACGGTCACCGCCGGGCTTGGCGGAATGGGCGGCGCGCAGCCGCTTGCGGTGACGATGAATGACGGAGTCGTGCTCTGCATCGAGGTCGAGGAGGACCGGATCCGCCGCCGGCTCGAGACCCGCTATCTGGACGAGGAAGCCGATGATCTCGGCGACGCGATCACCCGATGCGAGAAGGCCAAGGCCGATCGACGGCCGCTCAGCGTCGGGCTCTGTGCCAACGCGGCTGACGTGCTGCCCGAGCTTCGCCGGCTTGGCTTTGCGCCGGACATCGTCACAGACCAGACCAGCGCCCACGACCCCCTGGTCGGCTACGTGCCCAATCTGATCACGTTGGCCGAGGCCGACCAGATGCGGGTCAACGACCCTGACCAGTACGTGCACAGATCCCGTGCCGCGATGGCCGCGCACTGTGCGGCGATGGTCGGGTTTCTCGACGACGGCGCCGAGGTCTTCGATTACGGAAACAGCCTTCGGGCCGAGGCGCTCGAGGGAGGCTTCGAGCGCGCCTTCGCCTACCCCGGTTTCGTCCCGGCCTATGTTCGGCCGCTGTTCTGCGAGGGCAAGGGGCCGTTTCGCTGGGTCGCGCTATCCGGCGACTCCTCCGACATCGAGGCGACCGACCGCGCCGTGCTCGAGGTGATCCCGGATGACCCCGCACTGGCCCGGTGGATGCGCCTGGCCGGAGAGAGGATCGCCTACCAGGGTCTGCCTGCCCGGATCTGCTGGGCGGGGTATGGAGAGCGCCACCGGCTCGGCCTTCGCTTCAACGAGATGGTCAGGTCGGGCGAGCTGAAGGGGCCGATCGTGATTGGTCGCGATCATCTCGACTCGGGCTCGGTCGCCTCTCCGTATCGGGAGACCGAGGCAATGGCCGACGGCTCCGACGCAATCGCCGACTGGCCACTCTTGAACGCAATGCTCAACACCGCGGCGGGGGCAACCTGGGTATCGATCCATCACGGCGGGGGTGTCGGGATCGGGCGATCGATCCACTCGGGGATGGTATGCGTGGCCGACGGGACCGACCTCGCGGCCGAGAAGCTCGAACGCGTCCTGACCGCCGACCCCGGGACAGGTGTGATGCGCCATGCCGACGCCGGCTACGAGCGTGCCCGCGAGGTCGCGGCCGAGCGGGGTGTCCGGATCCCGATGAGCGAGGGCGACGGCGATGTCGCCCCGGGTGCCCGCACTTGAGCGTGCTTCCAATCGTCAAGATCGGTGACCCGGTGCTGCGGGAGCACTCCCGGCAGGTCAGCCCGGATGAGCTTCGATCGACGGAGATCCAGGAGTTGATCGACGACATGATCGAGACCAAACGCGATGCCAATGGGGCCGGCATCGCCGCCAATCAGGTTGGGGTTGCGCTGCGGGTGGCGGTTGCGGAGGTGGTGGGGATCAATCCCCGCTATCCGTACAAGCCGGAGATCCCCCTGACCGTGATGGTCAACCCGACGATCGAGCCGCTCGACGACGAGATGGTCGAGGTCAATGAGGGATGCCTCTCGGTGCCGGATCTGCGCGGGAACCTCGAGAGAAACGTCAATGTCCGGGTCCGCTACCTCGACCGCGAAGGCAACGAGCAGGATCAGGTCGTCCGCGGTCTCACCGCCGGGACCTTTCAGCACGAGGTCGACCACCTGAACGGGATCCTCTTCCTGGACCGGGTCAGCGACCCGACAACACTCGCGACCTGGGATCAGTTCAACGAGCACCAGCGCGACGCGTTCATCGAGCGGATCACCGGATTCGTCGAGCGGGTCGGCTCATGAGCGAGCACTGGTGCGAGCTGGCCTGGCTGGGCGGCGAGCGTGCTGAGCCGGGAGTGCTGATCAGTGTCCAGGGGGATCGGATCACCTCGGTCGAGCGAGGGGTGGCCTCGGCACCGGCGGGGGCCGGACGGCACAACGGCCTGACCATCCCCGGGCTCTCAAATGCCCACTCGCATGCCTTTCAGCGCGCGCTTCGCGGCCGCACCCACGCGGGGCGCGGTGATTTCTGGACCTGGCGCGATCAGATGTACGCGGCTGCATCGATGCTTGATCCGGATAATTACCTTGCGCTTGCGAGGGCGACCTTTGCCGAGATGGCCCTTGCCGGGATCACGACGGTCGGCGAGTTTCACTACGTCCATCACGGTCCCGCGGGAGTGCCCTACGAGGATCCAAACGCGATGGGTGAGGCGGTGCTCGAGGCGGCAACCCAGGCCGGTGTCCGGATCACCCTGCTCGAAACCTGCTACCTGCATGGTGGCATCGGGGCTCCACCCGACGAGGCGCAGCAGCGATTCTCGGACGGGACCGCGGAGACGTGGGTCGAGCGGGTCAGTTCGCTGAGTAGCCCCGCGAATGTGAACACGAGCCCGAACACGGGGATGCCGCCGGCCGCCGACCCTACGGCGAAGTTCGCCGCCGCCGCCGGCCCCACGGCGAAGGTCGGCGCAGCCATCCACAGCGTCAGGGCGGTGGATCCGGCATCCGCTGCCACGGTCTCTGCCTGGGCCGCTGAGCACGGCCTGCCGCTCCATGCCCATGTCTCCGAGCAGCCCGCCGAGAACGCGGCCTGCCTGGCGGAGTACGGGATGACGCCTTCGGCACTTCTCGGCCAGGCCGGCGCACTCGGAGAGCGCTTCACCGCGATCCACGCGACCCACCTCACCGAGTCCGATTTCGGCCTTCTCGGCGGGGGGAGCGTCTGCCTCTGCCCGACGACAGAGCGTGACCTCGCCGACGGGATCGGACCGGTCAGTCGCCTGGCCGGTGCCGGTGCCGGGTTGTGTCTGGGCACAGATTCAAACGCCCTGATCGACATCCTCGAGGAGGCCCGGGGAGTCGAACTCGACGAGCGCCTCTCAACCGGCATCCGCGGCAACAGCAGACCGGCCGACCTCCTCCGGGCCGCCACCGATGGCGGTTGCGCGAGCCTCGGCTGGGATGACGCCGGGCGGATCGAGGCCGGTGCGCTCGCAGATCTCGTCACCCTCGGATTTGATCGCGTCGGGCTGGCCGGCACCACCGCCGGGCATGCGGTCGAATCAGCGGTCTTCGCCGCCGGAGCCGCCGATGTACGCGACGTGATGGTCGGCGGTCGCGTGATCGTCCGCGATCGCGTTCATCTGGAGATCGACGTGGCCGCTGAGTTGAGTGCGGCGATCGGCGCGGTGATCAGGTGAGCACGCTGGTGATCGACAACATCGGCCGACTGGTGACCAACAATCCGGAGCTGGGGGAGGGGCCTTTAGGGATCGTCACCGACGCATCGCTTGTTTTCGAGGCTGATCGGGTTGCCTCGATCGAGCCGGCCGGTGCTTCCGCCGACCGGCGGATCGACGCATCCGGACGTTGCGTGATCCCGGGCTTCGTCGATAGTCACACCCACCTCGTATTCGCCGGAGATCGCTCCGCCGAGTTTGCCGCTCGGATGGCCGGGCAGCCGTATGCCGCCGGCGGCATACGGGTCACCACCGGGGCAACACGGGCGGCGGGCACGGGGGAGCTGACCGACCTCACCGCCGGCAGGCGCCGCGAGGCGATCCGGGCGGGGATAACCCACACCGAGATCAAGTCGGGATACGGCCTCGACGTCGAGACCGAGCGGCGCTCATGCGAGATCGCCTCCGGGTTCACGGATGACGTCACCTTCCTCGGCGCCCACGTCGTGCCCGCCGAGTTCGAGGGTCGCCCCGACGAGTACGTCGATCTGGTCTGCGGGCCGATGCTCGAGGCCTGCGCGCCGCACTCGCGGTGGATCGATGTCTTCTGTGAGGCCGGTGCCTTCAGCGCGGAGCAGTCGAGAGCGGTCCTCGAGGCGGGACGGGCAGCCGGCCTCGGTTTGCGAGTCCACGGAAATCAACTCGGGCCGGGACCGGGCGTGATGCTGGCGGTCGGGATGGGCGCGGCTTCGGTTGATCACTGCACCTATCTCACCGACGCCGATGTCGAGTCGCTGGCAACCGGCGACACCGTGGCCACCCTGCTTCCGGCCACCGAGTTCTCGACCCGGCAGCCGTACCCGGATGCGAGGCGGCTTATCGACGCCGGGGTCGGCGTTGCAATCGCCACCAACACCAATCCGGGATCCAGCAACACGACCTCGATGAGCTTCTGCATCGCGCTGGCGGTGCGCGAGATGCGGATGACTGCAGACGAGGCCCTGCTTGCCGCCACCCTGGGAGGCGCGAGGGCCCTTCGTCGTGACGACGTCGGGCACCTTGCACCCGGGGCACGTGCGGACGCAGTCGTGCTGGATGCGCTCTCGCACGCGGACCTGATCTATCGCCCTGGCGTTCCGTTGATCGCGGCGACCATCTGCGCCGGGCAACCGGCCTGAACCGGCCGGCTCGACGCATTCCGGGGCGGCGACTGGACCGACCTCGGAGCCGGTGACCGTCCCAGCCACCGGCCCCGAACCGCGCGGTCGGGCGCTACTTGATGAAGAGCATCTCCGAGTACTTCGGCAGTGGCCAGAGGTCGTCGGCGACGATTCGCTCGAGGTGGTCGGCGAAGCCACGGACCTCCTCCATCGCGGTCAGCTGGTTGTCACGCGCATAGATGGCGAGGTCGAGTCCCTCGACGTCATCCGGATACTCGTTGGCTGACTCGAGGGTCTGGATCGACTCGACGAATCCCTCGAGGATCGGTTGAATCTCCCTCTCCAGAGCCGGCATCTCGGCGTCAGCCAAGAGTGTCACGTGCCTCAGCGCAGCCGGCAGCAGCAGGGTGCGGGCGATCGAGGCAGCGGTCTCAGACTCGATGTTTGCCTGAAGTGAGTACTGCTCCACCCAGACTTCGAAGCGGGCATCGAGCTCGCGCTTCGAGAGCACCTTGTAGTCGCCAAATGCCTTGACCGTCGACTCCGAGAGGACCTCCGGCAATGCGTCGGGAGTGGTGTGCAGGTTCTTCAGACCCCGGCGCTCAGCCTCCTCCTCCCACTCCTGCGAGTAGCCGTCACCGTCGAAGCAGATCCGCTTGTTCTCGGCATATGCCTCGCCGACAACCTCCAGAACTGCAGCCGTGATGTCATCGGTGCTCCTGGCCTTCAGCTTCTCGGCGAGGTCATCGATGGCCTCGGCGACGATCGTGTTCAGAGCCGTGTTGGTGAATGCGAGCGACATGCTCGAACCGAGCGCGCGGAACTCGAACTTGTTGCCTGTGAAGGCAAACGGCGAGGTCCGGTTGCGGTCGCCTCCATGCATCGGCAGCGGCGGCAGGACATCGGTCCCGAGCTGCAGAATTTCGTCCGGCGTGTTCGGATCGCCGACTCCGGTCGAGATCGCCTCGAATGCCTTGATCAGCTCTGCGCCGAGGAAGACCGAGATGATCGCCGGTGGTGCCTCGTTTGCGCCAAGTCGATGGTCCTGCCCGATATTTGCGACCGTCGCCCGGAGCAGACCCTGGTGCTTGTTGACTGCCTGGATGACGGCGGCGCAGAAGAACAGGAACTTCGTATTCTCGGACGGCGTGTCGCCCGGGTCGAGGAGATTCGACCCCTTGTCGGTCCCCATTGACCAGTTGTTGTGCTTGCCCGAACCGTTGACGCCTGCGAACGGCTTCTCATGCAGGAGGCAGACAAGTCCGTACTTGCGGGCGACACTCTGGAGGATCTGCATGGTCAGCTGCTGATGGTCAGAGCCGACATTGGAGTTCTCGTAGAGCGGCGCCAGTTCGTATTGACCTGGCGCAACCTCGTTGTGGCGCGTCTTGATCGGTACGCCGAGCTTCGCCAGTTCGAGTTCCGCCTCCATCATGTAGGCGAGCACCCGCTCGGGGATGGACCCGAAGTAGTGGTCGTCGAGTTCGTGACCCTTCGGCGGCTTGGCGCCGAAGAGCGTCCGCCCCGTGGTGACCAGATCGGGGCGCTCGAAGTAGTACTGCTCATCGATCAGGAAGTACTCCTGCTCCGGGCCGACGGTTGTGTAGACGCGCTCGGTCTCGGTGTCGCCGAGCAGCTTCAGCGCCCGGACAGCCGCGTGCGAGAGCGCATCCATTGAACGCAGGAGCGGGATCTTGGCATCAAGCGCCTCGCCGGTCCAGGAGGCAAACGCGGTCGGAATGCAGAGCAGGGTGCCGTTCGGGTTCTCGAGCAGGAAGGCCGGGCTGGTCGGATCCCATGCGGTGTATCCGCGCGCCTCGAAGGTCGCCCGGATGCCACCGGTCGGGAAGGACGAGGCGTCCGGCTCACCCTGGATCAGCTCCTTGCCTCTGAAGGATGCAATCGCCGTGCCGTCTCCCACGGGATCGAAGAAGGAGTCGTGTTTCTCGGCCGTCAGACCGGTCAATGGCTGGAAGATGTGTGTGTAGTGCGTTGCGCCGCGCTCGAGTGCCCACTCGAGCATCGCGTCGGCAACGGCGTCGGCGAGCTTGGGGTCGAGCGCCTCGCCCTTGGCCAGGGTCCGCGTGAGCTTCTCGTACATCTCTTCGGTGAGCCGTTCCTTCTGAATTGCGGGGGAGAAGACGTTGAGGCCGAACGGGCTGTTTGCCGTTTTGGTGAGGTCAATGGAGCCGAGGGCCTCTCCGTTTGAGCTCCACTGGGCGGCGGTGACGTTCTTCTGACGATTCTGTGGCATCTCTCGGTGAATCCTCCTGATGGGGTGAGCCGGGGGTCAAACAGCACATTTGTCTGCGAATGTTGCCCCGACAGGGTAAACGGCGGGCGGACAATTCCCGTTGTCCTCATGTCCAAAGATCCGCCAGGGGACTTCTACAGGCGGTTGAGGACCGTGGCTTCCGATCAGCGATGGGGCGGGCGATGCGTGTTCCAGAACAGAACCGATCCGCTGCCGAATGCCCCGGCGCCGTTCAGGCTGAGCAGGCCGGCCGCCGCCTTCGCCGTATAGACCGGTTCGAGCATCACTCCCTCCGACTCGAAGATCGCACCTGCTTCGACTCCTTCGGAGGTGGAATGCCCATATCCATCGCCCAGCCACTGCTCGTGGACATCCAGATCAGACGCGCTCAGCTCCGGCGGCTCGAAGCAGGCGCCGTGGCGACGAAGCAGGCGGGAGGCCCGGTTGGCGAGCCTCGCTGTCCGACGGGCGTTGACCGGTGTCAGGTCATTGACGAGGATGCCGGTCAGGCGGGAGCCGAGCCCGGCGAGTCGCATGCCGAGCAAGATCCCGGCGGCGGTTCCGCCGCTCCCAAGCGCCACCACGACATGCGACGGCTCCGGCAGCGTCCCGTCGGCAACCTGTTGCCCCAACTCGAGGCCGGCAATCACGTATCCGATCGTCCCGAGGGGTGACGAGCCGCCGGCAGGGATCAGGTAGGGGCGCCTACCGGTCCGGATCGTTTCGCCGATGATCGATCGGGCCGCCGCAGCCACTGCAAAGGGAGGATTGCTCGCCAGATGAATCTTTGCCGGCGTCGCCCGGATGCGGGCAAGCTGCGCCCTGACATGGTCGTTTTCGGGCTGGGGAACCAGGATCAGGATCGACCGAAGTCCCAGCTCCTCCGCGTACAGGGCGGTCGCGAGGCCGTGATTGGTCCCGAGCGCACCGGCCGTGATCACCGCATTGCTCCTGCGCCTCAGCGCCTCGGCCAGCAGCCACTCGAGCTTCCGGGCCTTGTTGCCACCGTGGTCTCCATAAAGGCCGTCCTGCTTGATCCAGATTGCCGCGCGGCCTTGTTCGCCCGCGGGCCAGAGTTCCCGAACCGGCGTCGGACCCTCGCCAAGCGTGATCCTGGGGATGTCGAGCCCGGCCAGCGGTCCGGGCATCGCGGTCGAGGCAGTCACGGTTCCAGACTAGTGCGCAAGGGCCACTCCGATGGTCTCAACACGTGCAACTTCCGGACCGCTCCGGAACCCCTCAAACGGGGTTTTGTTAGGAGTTCCACACAATTCGCTGAGATCCTGTTTATAATGCAGCGCAGTTTGCAAGATGCCTAATCCCGAGCCACCTGGCTATGGGAGCGGGGGACCCAGTGGGACTCAGGTCCCGGGGGCGAATCGGACCAAGTCCGTAGCGCAGCTTTCAGCGCGAGCCCGACAGCTAACCCCGTAGGCGCAGAGAAAGAGAGTCTTCCTTGCACCGACAGCTTCGTATTCTGCTTTTTGCCGCCCTCGTCGCGTTGGGGGCCCTCGGTTCGACGACCGCATCTGCCGGAACGTCCCGCTCCGGGGGGGTCGCCCCGCCGCCTGTTCCCAAGGTGAAGGACGTGGTCTGCGTGACCGATTGCGTCGCCGACCGCAAGGCGACCCGCGGCGCCAGGGTTGTCGTGCGCGGCAGCGGCCTCCAGTTCGTCAACCGGGTCGTATTCACAGGCAGCGGCGGAGCGGTCAGGACGACCCCGCTCAAGGCGAGCGGCGATCGGGTCACGGCGATCGTCCCGAAGGGCGCTGCCACCGGCCGCCCCTTCGTCCGCTCCAACGCCTCAATCAGCTCGAACAGGTCACCGAGAACCCTGGCGGTCGTATCCGCGAAGTTGCTTCCGAAGATGGTCTTCCCGATTCGCGGTGGCTACGACTTCGGTGGTTCCGGCGGGCGGTTCGGAGCCGGTCGCTCTGGTCACATCCATGAGGGGCAGGACGTGATGGCGGCATGCGGGACCAAGCTCGAGTCCGTCGTCGACGGCCGGGTCCGCTATCGCGAGTACCAGTCGGCCGCCGGCAACTACGTGGTCATCCACTCGCTCAAGTCACACGTGGACCTCGTCTACATGCACCTCCGCGCCCCCGCAATCGTCAGGCCCGGCCAGAAGGTCAGCGCCGGCCAGGCAATCGGCCGGGTCGGGGACACCGGCGACGCCCAGGGCTGCCATCTCCATTTCGAGTACTGGAAGGGCGTTTGGTACGGTGGCGGCCACCCCGTCGACCCGCTTCCCTACCTGAAGTCGGTCAAGCGCGCCGAAAAGCGTCGCCACGCCCGCGTCTAGCTGTCCTAGCCGGCACCGCCAGCGCTCCGCCGGCACCGCCAGCGCTCCGCTCCGCACCCCCGAACGCCGCCGAATTCAGATTCCTTGGCTGTTTATACGTGTAGTACACGCAAAAACAGCCAAGAAAACTCCGCTGCGGGGTCTGGCGAGACCGTCGAGGCCGAGGAGACCTCCGTCTTGTACGACACGTTTCCGGAGATCAGGATCACCGTGCCGAACTCACCAAGTGCTCTCGCGAAGGCAAGCGCGACACCGGCCGCTATCCCGGGGGCCAGGTTGAGGAAGACGATTCGCCTGAAGATCGTCAGGTTGCCGGCGCCGAGCGAAGCCGCCGCCTGCCTTGGCGGATACCGGACCAACGAAGGCAGGATCAGTTGCTGGTTGAGACACCCAGTTTCTTCTCGATGCCGGCAACCTTGCCGGTCGTGTCGTCGAAGAATTCGGTTGCGACCTTGTCCCAGCCACCGAAGTCGGCGATCGTGAACAGCCCGCTCGGAGTCGGGTACGTCGACTTGTCGACCAGCGACTTGTTGACCGGGCGGTAGCCCTTCTCGGCCCAGATCTTCTGGCCCGCGTCTGACCAGAGGTAGTCGAGGAACGTCTGCGCGGCAGGGGTCGAGTCAACGGTGACCGCTGCCGGCTGCTCGATCAGGATCGTCTCTTCCGGGACGACGTAGTCGACGTCCTGGCCGGCCTGCTGTGCCGCGATCGCCTCGTTCTCGTAGGAGAGCAGCACGTCGCCTGCTCCACCCGTGAAGGCGGTCAGCGCATCACGCGCAGAGGCAGGTTGGACCGGCGCCTGGCTGAGGATCTGCTTGACGAAATCAAGCGCCTCGGCGTCGGACTTGCCCTTCTTGATCTGGGATCCGTACAGCGCCATGATGTTCCAGCGTGCGCCACCGGACGTGAACGGATTCGGTGTTACGACCTCGAGGTTCTTGTCGACGATGTCCTGAAAGCTCTTTACGCCGTCGGGGTTGCCCGGGCGGGTGACGATCGCGACAACCGAGTTCGTGACGATCCCCTTGTACTTGTTGTCCTGCCAGGTGTCAGCGACCTGACCTGAGTCAACCAGGCGGGTCACATCGGTCTCGAGCGCGAAGTTGACCAGGTCGGCCGGCTGGCCGGCCTCGACCGCTCGGCTCTGATCACCCGATGCGCCGAAGGAGTTGTTGAAGGTGACACCGGATCCGTCGCTCGTCTCGCTGTATGCCGGCTGGAGCGCATCCTCGTAGGCCTGCTGCGGTGTCGAGTAGGCAACGAGATTGACTTCGTTGCCGCTATCGCCGCCGCCGCATCCGGCGAAAAGGGCCGCCGCGACGACGATCAGTGCGAGTGCGATCCCCAGGCTCCTGCCGGGGAGATGGCGGTCCTTTCGAGTCGTGCGCATCGTGTTTCCTGCTTTCTTGATTGATTTAGTATTGAATGCTGAGCCGCGGCACTGTAACAGAGGCCGGGGAGAGTTCGGGGAAGAATGTTGATTCAACAGGTAGAGATGATCGTGAATGGGCTATGTCCCGGCAATCGCCGCCGGCCGAAGGGGTCGCGCGGCGCTATCGCGGTGTCTTGGGTCAGAATCGCACGTCATGCGCGTCTCAGCAAAAGCCGACTACGCGGTCCGCGCGGCCATCGAGCTCGCCGCCGCACCGGATCCGCCGGTCAAGCGCGACCAGATTGCAGAGGCCCAGGCGATCCCGGTCAAGTTCCTCGAGAACATCCTCGGAGAGATGAAACACGCCGGCCTCGTGCAGAGTCAGCGCGGGGCGGAGGGGGGCTATGCGCTTGCCCGGGACCCCACCGAGATAACACTTGCCGACATCCTCCGGGTAACCGACGGAATGCTCGCTTCGGTCCACGACATCCGGCCGCAGGATCTCAGGTACGAGGGCCTGTCCGAGCCGCTTCAGACTGTCTGGGTGGCGTTGCGGGCAAGCATGCGCACAGTGCTCGAGGAAGTGACGCTCGCCGACCTGGTCGCCGGCCGGCTGCCCCGGGAGGTCAAGGATCTCGCGGCCTCCCCCGATGCATGGAACTCGCAATAGCCGGATGACTCCCTCTCGCCAGGCTGGCTCTCGGGTGAAGCGGGGGAATGGTGTTGGCAAGGGCTCGGGTCGGCGCCGGAATGCCCGTGGAAGGCCGGGCCGATCCTTTCTGTTTATTGCCGGGTTGTTAGAGTGCGCGACGCCCGCTCGGGCGGCGGCAGGGTAACCGCTTTGTTTATCGGAGGAGAGAGATGAGTAAGACCTCGAGGTTGTTCGCAGTGCTGATTGCGCTCATGGCCTGTGGATTGTTCGCCACGACGGCGATGGGAGCAAAGGCCAAGGTCACCAAGACCAGGGTCAAGGTCGTCAGCACAAAGCAATCGTCGCTATCCGGCGGCAGGATGAAGATCAAGCTCAACTTCAAGGTCAAGAAGTCAGCAAGGAAGGTCCGTGCGGCGAAGGTTGTCGTCAAGGCCAAGAGCAGCACCTTCGATGATCCCAAGTTCAAGGCCCTGACCAAGAAAGTCAAGGTCAAGGTCAAGAAGTCCGGTTCCAAGTCGGTCAAGCTTCGCCTCACTTCAGCCGGCAAGAAGGCCGTCAAGGCCTGCGCCGGTCGCAGCGTCAAGGTAACTGCGGGCAAGGGCAAGGCCTACTTTGACCTGGTCCGCAACAGCAGCGGCTGCAAGCCCAAGAACGTCGATCTCAGCAAGGCGAGCATGTGTGATTTCATCGGCCAGCAGAAGGGTTCGCTGTGCCTGCTGCCCTTCCCCGACGACTTCTACACCAAGGCCGACTCGAGTACTCCGACCGGCAAGCGGATCAACCTCCAGACCGACGCGATGCCACAGAATGTGGGGGACAGCCCCGGGATCGCAAACGGCACCCACATCGACGCCTCCAAGTTCGGTGCAAGCGATGGCTTCAGCCAGGGCGCCGGCGGCATCGTCCGCGTTCCCGGCCTCGACAACCCGGCAGCACTTGCAAACACCAAGGCGGTCGGAATCAGCAAGATCAGCGACTACACGCAGAAGAACCAGCCGGTCGTCGTGATCGACACGAAGACCGGCAAGCGCTGGCCGATCTGGGTCGAGCTCGATTCGCATGCGACGAGCGCGGCAAAGACCACGGTGATGATCAACGCGGCGAAGAACTACGACGCGAAGCACCGCTACATCGTTGCGATGCGAAACCTGAAGACATCGTCCGGGGCCACGATTGGCGCACCGGCCGGCTTCAAGTACTACCGCGATGACCTCTCGTCGCGCTCCAAAGCGATCAACAAGCGCCGTTCCCACTTCGAGAGCATCTTCAAGACGCTCAAGAAGGCCGGGATCGATCGCAGCAACCTCTACCTGGCCTGGGACTTCACGGTCGCCAGCGACGAGAACAACGCCGGGCGGCTGCTCAACATGCGTGACCAGGCGTTCGCGACGCTCGGCGATACGAACCTCGCCGACTCGGTCGCCACAGGCACGGCGCCGGCCTTCACTGTCAACACAGTGATCGACAACCCCGTCACGGGTATCGAACGACGGGTTATCGGCACGTTTCAGGTCCCGTGCTTTTTGACCAACAACTGCGCCCCGTACAGCGAGATGGTTCTCGACTCGAACGGGATGCCGGTCATGCAGGCCGGCATGTACGCGGCCAACTTCATCTGCAACATCCCGACCTCGGCCCTGTCGACTCCGGCTCGCTCGGACATCTATGGCCACGGTCTGCTTGGAGATGCGGGCGAGGTCAGCTCGAGCCCTCAGAATGCGCTTGCGACGGGTCACAACTTCGTCAACTGCGCGACCGATGAGATCGGGATGGCAGACAGTGACGTCGGCATGGCGATCGGTGCCCTCTCGGACCTTTCGACATTCAACAGGCTCCCGGACCGCTCACAGCAGGGTCTGCTCAATGAGATGTTCCTCAGCCGGCTGCTGGCGACGACCAAGGCCCAGGGTGGGTTCCTGTCGGATCCGGCATTCCACGCAAACAAGCTGGACATCAACAGCGCAGACACCATCGACACGTCGCACACCTACTACAACGGCAACAGCCAGGGCGGCATCTTCGGTGGCGCCCTGACCGCCGTCTCGCCGGACTTCACGCGGGGATCGCTGGGCGTCACGGGAATGAACTACTCGCTGCTGCTCTTCAGGTCGACCGACTTCGACACCTATGCAGCGGTGCTCGATCCGGCCTACCCGGACGAGATGGAGCGTCCGCTGGCACTTACCTTGATCCAGATGCTCTGGGATCGAAGCGACCCGAACGGTTATGCGCACCGGATGACCGACAACCCGCTCCCGAACACCCCGGCTCACGAGGTGATCATGAACATCGCGCTCGGCGATCACCAGGTCTCGGACTACACGGCCAACAACGAAGCCCGGACGATCGGCGCCAAGGCGCATGCGCCGACGATCGCCGCCGGCCGCTGGCCGGAGATGAACGAGCCCACGTACGGGATCCCGGATATCCCGAGCTACCCGTACATCGGGTCCTCGATCGTCTACTGGGACTCCGGCCCCCTGGGCTGGGACATCGGCAACCCGACCCTGGGCACGCCGCCGCCGCCGATCGTGAATCTGGCACCAAGGGTGGGCAAGGATCCGCACGGCATTCCGAGGGCGACCCCTGCCGAACAGCAGATGGTCTCGGACTTCCTGCAGCCCAACAACGTCAGCCACATCACGGACACCTGCCTCGGTGCCCCGTGTTACGGAGGCACATACACCGGCGCGCCGTAGCGCCAGGCACACCGGCGCCTG
>JBBQZL010000043.1:0-15093 GCA_038207745.1 Solirubrobacterales bacterium | reverse complement strand
ATCTTCGTCGGATACGCCAACAGCACCTTTGATGAGGCGATCGGCCTGATCGCGATCATCTTTGGCACCATCAACATCGTCGGTGGATTCATGGTCACCGACCGGATGCTCGGCATGTTCACCAGGAAGAAGCCGGCGCCGAAGTCCGAGAAGGAATCGGATTCATGACCACCCTTGCTGCGCTGGCGCCGAATGGGGCGGCGGTGGGCTTCCTATACATCGTCAGCTTCTCGCTCTTCATCGTCGGGATCAAGCTCGGCACCCACCCGACCACCGCCAGGCGCGGCAACGGGATCGCGGCGTTCGGCATGGCAATTGCCGTGGCGGCGACGCTGGCCCAGAAGGGGATCGGCAACTGGGGGATCATCATCGCCGGACTGGTGATCGGCTCGATGATCGGCGCGTTCGCCTCGAAGCGGGTCCAGATGACCGCGATGCCGCAGATGGTCGCCCTATACAACGGTCTCGGCGGCGGTGCGATCGCGCTGATCGCCTGGTCGGAGTACCGGGGCTGGATCCACACCGGCGAGTCCGTCCCACTCAATGAGATGATCCCGACCCTTTTCTCGATGGTGGTCGGGTCGATCTCGTTCTGGGGTTCGAACATCGCCTTCGCAAAGCTCCAGGAGCTGATCAGCGGCCGGCCGATCGGGCTGCCCGGGCAGAAGATCATCAACGCGGTGCTCCTGGTGGTGGTCGTCGGAGGGTGCGTATACCTGGGCATCAACCACGATGACCTCAACCAGACGGTCTTCATCGCGATCCTGATCGGGGCCGCCCTGCTGGGCAACCTGGTCGTCCTGCCGATCGGCGGCGCCGACATGCCAGTGGTGATCGCGCTTCTCAATGCCTTCACGGGTCTCTCTGCCGCCGCCGCTGGGATCGCCCTCGACAACACCGCGCTGATCGTCGCCGGAACGCTGGTCGGCTCATCGGGAACCATCCTCACCCTGGAGATGGCGAAGGCGATGAATAGATCGGTGGCGAATGTCCTATTTGCCGGGTTCGGCTCCGCGCCGACCGGCGGCGGCGCCGCAGTCGAAGATCGGCCGTATCGCTCGATGGGTGCTCAGGATGCCGCGATCCAGCTTGCCTACGCCGAGTCGGTTGTGGTCGTGCCGGGCTATGGACTGGCCGTCGCCCAGGCCCAGCACGCCGTCCGGGAGATGGCCGATGCGCTCGAGAAGAAGGGCATCAAGGTCAGCTACGCGATCCACCCGGTCGCCGGCCGCATGCCGGGGCACATGAACGTGCTCCTTGCCGAGGCTGACGTTCCCTACGAGCAGCTCCGCGAGATGGATGAGATCAATCCCGAGCTGCCGCAGACCGATGTCTGCATCGTGATCGGCGCCAACGATGTGACCAACCCGGCGGCCGAGAACGATGAGTCGAGTCCGATCTACGGAATGCCGATCATCGAGGTCACCGAGGCCCATCAGGTGCTGGTGCTGAAGCGCTCGATGAGCCCGGGCTTTGCCGGTATCGACAACGAGCTCTTCTACGACCCGAAGACCGCGATGGTCTTCGGTGACGCCAAGCAGACGGTCTCCGAGATCGTCAACGAACTCGACAACCTCTAGGGCCAGAGCTCACTCCCGGCCTCCCAGCTCGAGGTAGACGACCGTCACCGCGAGCGCCAGCGGCGGCGCGGTCACTATCGACGCCAGCCATGAGCCGACGAAGGTTCCGGCCGTTCCGCCGATCAGGGCGCCGGCAAAGCTGATCGCGATGCCGGCGACGATCACGATCACGCCGATGATCAGGATCGTCCCGAAGACGCGAAGCCCGTTGCCCCTGACCATCTCGCGACTGCGGGCGAATGCCCGGCCGAGGTCGCGACCCTCCAGGACGATCAACGGTGGAACCACAAACCAGATCGTCGCCAGGATCAGTCCCGGCACGATGAAGAGGACGACTCCGGCAAGGGTGGCAACGATGTAGACGAGCCCCGCAGCCAAGAGTGCGCCTGCAAACGGTGCGGCGGTCCGTGCCATCTCTCCGGGTGCCAGGTCGTCACCTCCGCGGTGCATTCCGGGCACCGACGGGATCACCAGCCCGCAGTAGAGGAATGAGGCCATGCCGCCGAGCACGGCAGAGATCACGGTCGCGGCCGCCACGTTGCTCTCCGCGACCACCGCCTGGACCAGATTGATCGGCAGAAAGATCGCGGCGGCCAGCATCAGCAGCGGCCCGGGGTGGGCCCTGTATCCAGCCCAGGACCGGTCCAGAACCCGGCCTATGTCGAGTGGCTTGGCAAGTTGCTGGGGGCTTTCCGGAACCGGAGCGTTCAGGAGTCCTCCTTCTCACGGCGGCGCTCCTGGCGCCTGTGCCGGAGAAGGATCGGTGCTGAGTAGCCGACCACGGCTCCCACCGCACCCGCAACCGCGAGGGCCAGGATCAGCGGCATGCTCATGTCGGCGAAGAAGAGCACCTTTACGGTGACCTCCTGAGAGTTCTGGAGCGCGATGATCACGAAGAGGGCGACAAGTGCGAGGACTGCCCACGCCTTCCAGCTGATCCCGGTCTTTCCGGGTTGGAGGCCGTCGGACCGGGGCGCTGAAGCTCGGGGGGATATGGGTCGGGTTGGATCGCTCACGCGCCGACTGTAACACCGGTGGCCCCGGCAGGCACGGTGCCGGAGTTGTCTGAGATCCGACGCGAATTCGTCACCTGCACATGCCACCTGTGATTCGGCGATTTCTAGCGTCGTGCAATGTCCCCAGGTTCGCTGAAAGATTCTCGAATCCCCGGGCCGGGGCAGCGCCGGGCGCCTCTGACGATTCTCCGTCCCGAGCGCGGCCAATCGACTCCCGAGTGGATCGGGCTGATCTTCCTGATCTGCCTGGCGCTGGCCGGAATCGCCGCCGCCGGTGTGCACCTGCCCGGAACTTCCCTGGTCCGATCGATCGCGACCCGGATCATCTGCGCGGTCCAGCTCTCCGATTCCTGCCGGAGCACTCCGGCACTTGCCGAGGCGTATGGCTCCGAGATCGCCGAGCTGGTCCGAGAGCACGCCCCGAGCCTCGCCTATGAACGGGGGATGAGTGCGCTCCCTGTGGATTTCCGGGACTGTGAAAGCCCCGGATGTTCCGATGGCCCGGGAGCCGGTCAGGTGACCTCATCCCGTCGCGGCGAGCCGGTATCGGCATTTGTCCGTGTGATCGACTGCAGGGCGGGCGAGGACCCTGGTCCCGGGGTCGATTGCGGCAGCGGGCGGGAGGGGAGGACCTACCTCCAATATTGGCTCTATTACCCCGATAGCGCCAGCATGAGGGGAGTGCCGATAGCCGAGGACCTCGGGTATCACCTCCACGATTGGGAGGGTTTCCAGGTCCGGGTTGACAGCGACGGAAGGGCGGGGGTCAGGGCCAGCTCCCATCATGGCTACAACCACACCAAGTCGATGACCAACTGGCCTGTCGACGCGGGGATCCCGGAAGGCAGGGACCTGCTCGAAACGGTGGGATTGAGAAACGAGGGAGGCTGGGGGAGGGAGACCGGTTGGTATTTCATCTCCGGCGGGAGTCACGCCGGAAACGCCGAGATCGATGATGGAAACCCGGGGAACGCCGAGAGCGTCGGCTCATATACGCCTTCGGATCGGATCCGCCTGATCCCGCTCGAGCCGCTCGTCGAGCAGGGCGGGCTGCCGAGCTTCGGCGGGATCAGCCCGCCCTGGGAGAAGAAGGTCTGGACCGATCCCGAAGTGGAGGGGACAAGCTGAAGTGCCTCCCCGATACCTCACTGATGCCCCCGTGGGCATTGCTCAGAATGCGACTTCCTCGAGCTGGTGTCGGAGATTGACAATATTCGTCCCACCTCCGCACGATGACGCTCTCAAGAATCCGTCGGAGCGCTTCAAGGTCATCTGTGCTTTGCCCCATCCCAGGAGCCTGAGCGGGCCGGCCATCAAGGCGCAGGCTGGGAGCTTCGGCTCATGCACACCGCCAGATCGGATCCGTCTGACCCCGCTCGAACCGCTGGTCGAGTGGGGTGGGCTGCCGGGTTTCGGCGGGATCGGCGCACCCTGGACGGAGACGATCTGGACCGATCCTGAAGAGGAGAGGACAGGCCGACCGCGATTGCCGCTGCGGTGGAACCCACCGATCTTGGCCCAGAATTGCATTCGCTAGAATCAATCGATCGCGACGCGGACGAAGGCAACCGATAAGGAAGCGCTGGCGACGCGTATCGGAGAGGCGCGGCAGCGCACGCTGCTCTTGGTCGAGCAGCTCAGCGACGCCCAGCTCAACACCGTGTATTCGCCGATCCTCAGCCCGCTGGCCTGGGATCTCGGGCATATCGCCAACTTCGAAGAGCTCTGGCTGGTTCAGACAGCCGGTGGCCGTGAACCGCTGAACGGCGACCTGGGGCGACTCTATGACGCAATAGAAAACCCACGCGCCGAGCGCAGCCGGCTGCCGATCCTGCGTGGCGCGGAGCTGCGCGCGTACATGGAGGAGGTTCGCGAGCGCTCGCTCGAGGTTCTCGACGAACTCGACCTCGACGAGTCCGAGGACCCGGTTCTTCGCGATGGGTTCGCACATGAGATGCTGATCGCCCACGAGCACCAGCACAACGAGACAATGCTGCAGCTCCTGCAGATGGTCGAGGGCTACGAGCCGCCCCTCAAGGGAGCCGACTCCCGGGTCGAGCCTGACGAGGAGGGAGTGGAGATGGTCGCTGTCGAGGGCGGTGTCCACGAGGTGGGCGCCGCCGCCCGCAGATTCGCCTACGATAACGAGCGGCCGCGCCACGAGGTCGAGGTCGCACCCTTCCGGATCGACCGCCGCCCGGTCAACAACCTTGCCTTCGCCCGATTTGTCGAGGAGACGGGCTCCGAACCCCCGCTGTACTGGGAGCGTGACGGCGAGGGTGGATGGGTGGACACCAGGTTCGGGCGGTCGGCCGAGATCGACCCCGAGTTGCCGGTGGTCCACATCGACCATCGCCAGGCGACGGCCTTCGCCGAGTGGGCGGGAAAGCGCCTGCCGACGGAACTCGAATGGGAGATTGCGGCCGAGGGGGCCGATCCGCGGTGCGCGAATCTGGACCACGACGCCTTCGGCTGCAGCCGCCCCGTACCCGGTACCGAGTCCTCATCCGGCGCTGAGGCGATGCTGGGTGACGTCTGGGAGTGGACGAGCTCCGAGCTGGTCGGCTATCCGGGTTTCGAGGCCTTTCCGTACCCGGAGTATTCGGAGGTCTTCTTCGGCAGGGGCCACCCGGTATTGCGAGGCGGCTCCTGGGCGACGCGCAGGAACGTGATCCGGACCTCGTTCCGCAACTGGGACCTGCCAGAGCGCCGACAGATCTTCTCCGGCCTCCGCTGCGCGGGGGAGGGTTAGGACGGACATGGCCGAGCCATCCGCGAGCACAGATGAGATCACCGTCGACGTTCGCCGCGCGAGCGGCGACGGCGCCGATGCCGACCTGGAGGCTGCCGTCCGGAGCGGCCTGGTCGCGCATCTCAAGGAGCTGCCGCCAAAATACTTCTACGACGAACTCGGCTCGGAGCTCTTCGAGCAGATCACCGAGCTCCCCGAGTACTACCCGACGCGCGCCGAGCGTTCGATCCTCGAACTCCACTCGTCCGAGATCGTCGCGGCGGCAGACGCCCAATGCCTGGTCGAGCTCGGCTCCGGATCCGCCTCGAAGACCCGGACGCTGCTCGAGGCGATGCGCCGGGCGGGCTCGCTTCGCACCTACGTGCCGGTCGACATCTCCGAGGAGATAACCCGCCAAACGGCCACCGAGCTCGTCCGGGAGTTCCCCGGATTGCGTGTCCACGGTGTGATCTGCGACATCGAGAACGACCTCGAGCGCCTGCCCGGCTGGGGCCAGCGCCGGATGATCGCCTTCCTCGGCGGTACCGTGGGCAACTTCGCGCGGGCTCCGCGCCGGCTGCTCCTGCAGCGGATCGCCTCGCTGCTCGGCCCCGCGGACACACTGCTCCTGGGAACCGACCTCGTCAAGGACCGGTCGCTTCTCGAGGCCGCCTACAACGACGCTGCCGGCGTCACCGACCGCTTCAACAAGAACGTCCTCAGCGTGCTCAATCGCCAGCTCGGAGCCGACTTCGACCTCGATCGCTTCGAGCACTTCGCCTTCTACGACGCCGACGAGGAGCGGATCGAGATGCGTCTCCGCTCGCTCGCGGACCAGTCGGTGAAGATCACCGGGCTGGACATGACCGTTGCGTTCGCAGACGGGGAGGAGATGCGAACCGAGCTTTCACACAAGTTCACGCTGCCGAGCCTCGAGGGGCTCTACGCATCCGCCGGGCTCCAGCTCGTTGAAGTCTGGACCGACCCCGACGGGCTTTTCGCGCTCAGCCTCGCACGACCGGTGTAGCGCCCGCGGTTCGCGAGACTGCCTGCCGCGATCGGCGCTGTTCGTGATCTTGGTGGCTACTTCGGCGGCATCCTCAGCGCGCCGTCGAGCCGGATCGTCTCACCGTTGATCATCTGGTTGTCGACGATCTGGAGCGCCAGCGAGGCAAACTCCGACGGGAAGCCGAGTCGCGAGGGGAACGGAACCTGCTCCCCGAGGGCGATCCGTGCGGGCTCGGGCAATGCGGCCAGGAGCGGCGTGTCGAAGAGCCCGGGGGCGATCGTTGCGACGCGAACGCCGCGAGTTGACATGTCGCGGGCAGCAGGCAGGGTCATCCCGACGATGCCGCCCTTGGATGCCGCGTACGCGATCTGGCCGATCTGCCCGTCGTAGGCGGCAATCGATGCGGTGTTGATGCAGACGCCGCGCTCGCCATCCTCGTCGGCCTCGTTGCCGTTCATCGCGCTGGCCGCAAGACGAAGGACGTTGAAGGTCCCGATCAGATTGACCTTGACGACGTTGCTGAAGTACTCGAAGTTGTGTGGTCCCCCCTTGTGGGCGATCCGCTCGACCCAGCCGATGCCGGCGCAGCAGACGGAAATGCGCAACCCATCGGCGGCAGCGGCTGCCCTGTCCACAGCCTCGGTGACGCCGTCCTCATTCATCACGTTGGCCTCGGTGAAGCTGACCTGATCGCCAAGCTCGGCGGCCAGCGCCCCGCCCTTTTCAATATTCAGGTCGGCAATGACAACGTTTGCGCCGGCCTTGGCAAGTGCCCGGACCACGGCCTCGCCGAGTCCCGAAGCTCCACCTGCAACCAGCGCGCTCTTTCCTTGGATATCCATCGGCGCCGAACCCTAACGGCCGTGTCGATCAAGTGCCTCGGCGAGCTTCCCGCGACCATTGCCCAACACCGGATCACCGTGGGACACGAGCACCTGGTCGACCGGCAGGTCGAGCACCGGCTCGAGGGACGCGGCCATGTCCGCGGCGGTCGCGCCGTCCGGCATCCATGAATCGGGACACGGCTTCAACCCGCCGGCTCCGTCACCCAGCAGCGAGTCGCCGGTGATCAGTGAGCGGCTTTCCGGGTCCCAGAAGGCGACCTCGGTCGATCGCTTCGTCGGGATCGCGACCAGACCACCCGGCAGCGGGTCGCCGATCTTGAAGATGTCGGTGACCGGGGTGCGCCGCCTGATCGGTGCGAGATCGCGACTGTATGCCCAGACCTCGCTCGAAGGCCGGTTCTCGACCACCTTGGATGTGTCCCGGGCGTGCCAGTGGATGGTCAGCAGGACGCTGATCCCGAGCGAGGTCGAATCCGAGAGCAGATCCCACTGGCCCGGGCCAAAGATCGGGTCGACCAGGATCAGGCGATCGTCCCTTCTGATCGCGACGGCGCCGACGTCGTCCCTCCACTCCTCGAAGTAGGCGGTCCATCGCCATACCCCCGGGGCCACCTCGGTGCCGAGCATCAGCTCATGGCGCCAGCGCCTCGACCAGCTCGCCGATCCGGTCCGGGGTGGTGATCGGAGTCAGAATCGGGAGGGTGATCCCTCCTTCCGTGAACGCTTGGAGGCGCTCCTTCATCTGCTCGGGGGAGCCGAGGATGAACATCTCCTCGATCAGCTCCCAGGGGGCGGCGGCCGCGGCGGCCTGGCGGTCCTTCGCGTTCCAGGCCTCGACCATCGGGGCGATCTGCTCCCCGTAGCCGAGCCAGCGGTAGAACGCGGCGTAGACGGGCACCGTTATGTAGGAGGAGAACATGAATCTGGCAATCGGCTCGACCTGTTCGCGCTCGCCGGGTATGCAAAAGAATCGGCAGAGCAACTCGAAGTCATCGGAAGCCTCACCGAGCTGGGCCGTGACGCGGGGAAGGCCGGATAACGGCAGGAAGTTGGTGAAGGCGCCGTCGGCCTTGTCCACGGCCAGTTGAAGCATCTTGCCGCGCAGCGCGGCGAGCACGATCGGCACCGGCGGCGGGGCGGACTCCAGCTTGAATCCACCGGGCGTGCGCTCACCGGCGAGCGCAGGGCGCAGGAAGTCCAGGGTCTCGGCGATCTTGCTGAGCGGCGTCTCGAACGGGATGCCGGTCCAGCCCTCGACGATCCGGTCCGATGACGCACCGATCCCGAGCACGAAGCGCCCCCTTGATGCATCGGAAAGAGCGGCAGCCTCCTGCGCGAGCAGGGCCGGACCACGCTGGAATACGCCGACTATCCCGGTGCCGAGGCGTGCCCGCTCGGTCCACGCCGCACTCAGGGCGAGCGGCGTGAAGCCGTCGGGCCCGTTTGTCTCGCCGCTCCAGAGGTCGGTGTAGCCGACTGCTTCAGCGCGTTTGACCAGGTCCTCATGATCGGCAAGAGCCGTCATCGGAAGCGGCAGTGTCAGACCCCATCGCGCAACTTTGTCTCCCATCTGCAGCAGCCTAGATGATCAGCAGCGCAGCCAGAAGGGGAGGGATGGAGTCGTGCGGAGAGGCTCCCGGAGGTTCGGACCGCTGTCTCATTGGATAGTGTCGTGTGCAGGGTGGAGCGGCTAATCGAATTCCGGCAATTCGCGGCGGACGGAACGTCCTCGTGAGGCATGACCTCTCGCGGCTCCAGCGGCCTGAGTTCATCGGCATTCTCTCCTCTGCCCTGCTCGTGCTCAGCCTCTTCCTGCCGTGGTATTCGCTCGGTGGCGGATTTGCGCTCCGAAACAATCAGGATGCCTGGATATGCGGAGTCGGGAACTTCAGCTGTACAGCTTGGGACACCTTCCCGATCAATCGCTGGCTGCTGGTCGCGGCAGCGACTGCGCCACTGATCCTTTCCTATCTCGTGGCCACCCATCAGCGCGGCAAGTATCCGACCGGTGAGTTCACGATGACCGTTGGATTCGTCGTCGTCGTCCTGGTCGGCTTCAACGGAATCCTCTCCAAGCCCGGCGGCTTTGGGCAATTCGGGATAAGCCTCGATTGGGGCTTTTTCGTCGCCATAATCGCGGGCCTGCTGATGGCCGCCTCCGGTGCGATGAGATCACTCGAGTCCGGCGGAGGCTCGAAACGCAAACCCCCGGCCACCTACTGAGCGATAGCCTCCCGAGAACAATGAGTGTGATCTCTCACGATGTCCGATCGGGCACCAAGCCCGATCGAAATCTTGCCCTTGAGTTGGTCCGTGTCACCGAGGCCGCCGCGCTTGCCGCGGCACGCTGGGTCGGCCGCGGCGACAAGGAGGCTGCCGACGGAGCTGCCGTCGACGCGATGCGACTGCTTCTGGACACGGTCCCGATGGACGGGCTCGTCGTGATCGGCGAGGGCGAGAAGGACGAGGCACCGATGCTCTACAACGGTGAGCGGATCGGAGACGGCAGCCCGCCGACCGTCGATATCGCGGTCGATCCGCTCGAGGGTACGACGTTGACCGCGCGAGGTTTCGGGGGCGCACTGGCGGTGATCGCACTTGCGGAACGCGGCACGATGTTCGATCCCGGGCCCTGCGTCTACATGGAGAAGATCGCTGCCGCCTCGCGATACGCGGATCTGCTCAGTCTCGACGTGCCGATCTCAGAGGTGATCTCCAGGATCGGCGAGCGCAAGGGTGGCGGCGCCGGGGAGGTGACGCTTACGGTTCTCGACCGTGAGCGTCATATGCCGGTCGTCGAGGAGATTCGTGAAACCGGCGCCTGCGTCCGCTTCATCACCGACGGAGACGTCCAGGGTTCGCTTCTGGCGGTCAACGAAGGGACAGGCATCGACCTGCTCTGGGGAATCGGCGGGACACCGGAGGGCGTACTTTCCGCCGCGGCGATCAAGTGCCTCGGTGGCCAGATCCTCGCGCGCCTCTGGCCACGAAACGACGAAGAGCGAAAGCAGGCGACCGAGGCCGGCTACGACCTCGACCGGATCCTCACTGCCGACGACCTGGTGACCGGCGACGATGTCTTCTTTGCGGCAACCGGCGTAACCGACGGCGACCTGCTCGACGGAGTTCGTCGCGAGGGCGACCATGCGACCACCGAATCGCTGGTGATGCGTTCGCGCTCCGGAACTGTGCGCAAGGTCCAGGCCAGACACGACCGGCGCAAGCTGCGCGAGGTCACCGGCGGGATCTACGGCTAGGGCTTCTCGGCCGTCGATTCGATCGCCGCCTGATCTCCTTCGGTGTACGGAAGTACACCCGTCAGCTTTCGCTCGTGGCGGAGTGAGTTGATCACCGCGCCGGCCATCAGGACCAGGCTGAGCACGTAGAACCAGAGCAACGCGATGAGTACGAAACCAAGCGTGGATCCGAATCGCGAGAGACTCGAGACCTCGGTCAGGTAGATCGGGAACAGCCAGTTCGCGATGCCGGTCAACACGGTCACGAAGAGCGCACCGGGCCAGACGCTCCGCCATGGCATGTGTCCCTTCGGTACGGCCCAGTAGATCAAGGCGCAGATGATGAAGTTGACCGTCAGGGCGGCGAGGATCAGCAACACGTTGTCGATCACCTGAAATCGCGAAAGCCCGAACGGCAGGTCACTTGTACTCCTCAGCAACGCACCTTCGAGCGTCGGTAGAACGATGCTGGCCGCAAGCAGGGCAACGACGACGAACAACATCACGAACGAGAACCGCTTCTGCTCAACCCAGCCCCTGCAATCGATGTGGTAGATCCGGCAGAAGGCGGTGTCCATCGCGCCCCAGAATGACGCGCCGATCCACAGAGAACCGACCAGAGCGACGATCCCGATCGTTGTCGAGTTGGTCTCGATCCGGTTCAGCACGCTGGTCAGAGTCTCCTGTTCGACGTTGGGGAAGAGCCGCTGCAGGTCAAGCAGAACCCCCCGGTCGATTCCCTCTATCCGCAGAATCTGCCCGAAGACGAAGAGAACCAGGAGGACCGAGGGGAAGACGGCCAGCATCAGGTTGTAGGCGACCATTCCGGCCAGGCCGGTCACGTTCTCGGTGTATGCACGAACCCAGAAGGCGCGCAGATACGGGCGCGGGCGCCGGATTGCGGCCGATGCGCGGTCGGCATTGACGTTCAAGACCGACTCCTGGCTTTCAAAGTCTCGGGTTTTGCGGGATTTTGCAGGGGGGAATCAGGGTCACGGGTGGGAAGGCGAGCGTAACAAGCACGACCCCGAGGGTAGTTGTCGATGCCCGGCCGGCATCGCCTGCACCATTTGTTCCAGGTTTCGCGAGACTTTGAGAGGTCGATCGGGTTCTAGTTGCAGAGGTCGATAAGAGAGCTTGACTTCAGAAAGTGAAGCACGTACCATACGAACAGATGTTTGACTGAACGGTTGAGACTGTCGGGTGTTGGCCCCGCTGCCACGCAGACCTCATTCGCGGATACAGGGTTTCCCCGCCGCGTGTTGATGAGATTCGAGCCCACCGACGACCTTCGATAACCGGGATTCCGAAACCCGCCGAAGAACGAAATGAGTAGGGAAACTGATGCTTGTAGCCGAATTGCAGGAACTTGAAGAAGTAAAGGGCCTGATCACCCGTGGGCAGCAGCTTGGCGTGCTCACATTCGGTGATATCGCCACCGCAGTCTCCGAGGTCGATCTCGACGAGTCCGATGTCGAGGATCTCTACGGCCACATCGAGAAGTCCGGAATCGAGCTTGTCGAGGACATGGACCCGGCCCAGAAGGCCGCTGCAGACGCCCTGCCGGCTGACACAGGCAAGCGCGGACGTCGTCGTCCCAAGGCCGCTCTCGACCTGAAGCCCGACATGACCACCGACTCCTTGCAGCTCTTCCTCAAGGACATCGGCAAGGTCCGTCTGCTAACCGCACAGGAGGAGGTCGACCTCGCGAAGCGCATCGAGCGCGGTGATCTCGATGCAAAGCAGAAGATGGTCGAATCCAACCTCCGTCTGGTTGTCTCGATCGCAAAGAACTACCGGAACCAGGGTCTTCCGTTCCTGGATCTGATCCAGGAGGGCACGCTCGGCCTCGTCCGTGCAGCCGAGAAGTTCGACTACCGCAAGGGGTTCAAGTTCTCGACCTATGCCACCTGGTGGATCCGGCAGGCGATCGCCCGCGCCCTGGCTGACAAGGCCAGGACGATCCGCATCCCGGTGCACGTTGTCGAGAAGCTCAACAAGATCGGCCGTGCAGAGCGAAAGCTGGTAACGGAGCTCGGTCGCGAGCCGACCCCGGAGGAGATCGCCGAGGTGACCGGCATCGATCCCGAGGAGGTTGACTCGATCAAGCGCTCGGCGCAGGCTCCGGTCTCGCTCGAGAAGCCTGTCGGCGACGAGGAGGAGTCCGAGTTCGGCCAGTTCATCGCCGATGAGAAGGCGGAGTCCCCGTTCGATCGCGCCGCTGACCTGCTTACCAAGGAGGCGCTGAAGAACGCGCTGGAGAACCTCTCCTACCGCGAGCGCCGCGTGCTCGAGCTTCGTTACGGGCTCGGTGGAGAGCACCCCCGTACGCTCGACGAGGTCGGCCGCACGTTCAATGTGACTCGTGAACGGATCCGCCAGATCGAGAACCAATCGCTGAAGAAGCTCCAGTCGCTTGCCGAGGCACAGAAGCTCCGCGAGGTCGTCTAGCACCAGGCCCGAAAGGGCCGCAGGGGAGGGCGGGGTGCATTTCCAAACCGTCCCCTCAATCGCTTCGAAAGGGTCGCCTCCGGGCGGCCCTTTCCAATTCTCAGCCGGTGATGGTCGGATCCAGCGGCCGACGGGGCCGCGAAGGTCCTGATCTGGGTCAAGAAAGTCGCGGCATGGCCGATAAGAGATGTGATGGAAACCATTGCGCCGACATTCGTGGCCTGGTGGGCGGGCGTTGCGATGATTCTTGTCGCGGCGACTGCCCGAGCGGTCCGCCGCAGCGAGCGATTCGAGATTGAAGAGGTGACCCGGATCCTCCTGGTCGGCATAGCCGCCGGACTGGCGCTCTTTCTGGTTCCCGAAGGCCTCGACACGATCACCACGACAAACGATTTCATCGTCAGGTTCTTTGCGGCGCTTGCCATCGCCTGGTTCGTGACCATGCGCACTGTCGACATTCCGGGCAGATCAGGGGGCTCCGGCCTCGCCCTCGCCGCGTTTGCCGGGGTCAACGTCCCGCCGATCGCCTTGATGATGTCGATCTCGATGGTCTGCGGTGGCAACTCCGTCTGCTTCTAGGCCCGGTGAAGACCCGACCACACATGCGTGGACGCCTCGTGGGGGTCTCTTCCCAATCCTCAAGCAGATCCATGTTTGGCCGATAAGAAACACGATGTTTGAGATTGACGACGCACTCCGCGCCCTCGTGGCACTCGACGGTTCCGATCTTCATATAAAGGTCGGTGCCCCCCCGACCTCGCGCGTCCAGGGACAGCTGGGGCCGATGTCCGGCTACGAGCCCCTGACTCCCAAGCAGACGCATCAGGCGCTCAAGGACATCGCCGCCGACTCCTCACTTACCGAGTTCGATGAGTGCGGGGAGGTCGACTTCTCCTACTCGATACCCGGCCTCAGCAGGTTCCGGGCCAGCGCATTCCGGCAACGTGGCACAGTTTCTATGGCGCTTCGCGCGATTCCCTTTGATGTCCTCTCGATCGACGATCTGGGGCTTCCGGAGGCGGTCCGCACCCTGGCGGAGGAGCCACGCGGAATCATCCTCGTCACCGGCACCACCGGCTCGGGCAAGTCAACGACGCTTGCCGCGATGATCGACCACATCAACCGCACCCGTGCCGATCACATCATCACGCTCGAGGATCCGATCGAGTATCTGCACAAGGACAAGATGTCGATCATCAACCAGCGCGAGATCGGCTCTGACACGGAAAGCTTCCACCGGGCGATGCGGCGGGTGCTCCGCCAGGATCCCGATGCGATCCTGATCGGGGAGATGCGCGACGAGGAGACTGTCCGCACGGCGCTCTCCGCAGCTGAAACCGGTCACCTCGTGCTCTCGACGGTCCACACGCTTGACGCGACGGAGACCGTCAACCGGATCATCGACTTCTTCCCGCCCCATCTCCATCATCAGGCCCGCGCGATGCTCGCCGCAACGCTGCGGGGAGCAATCGCCCAGCGGCTGGTGCCCGACGTGTCCGGGAACAGGCGGATCGCGGTATCCGAGATCCTTGTCGCCACTGGTCGCATCAAGGACATGATCCTCAATCCGGATGAGACCGGACGGATCAGCGAGGTGATCGCCGAGGGTGAGTTCTATGGCATGCAGACCTTTGACCAGGCACTGCTCAAGTACGTGATCGAAGGCCGAATATCGGAGGAGGTAGCCATGCGGACAGCCTCGAGTCCCCACGACTTCAAGTTGATGTTGGCGGCCGGGGGCCAGCGCGCAAGCGGCATCGAGCAGGTGGGTGTCTGATGCCCAGATTCAACGGGCACTTCCTGTGGAGCCGCCTTGACCGGGTCAGGTCCCGCGAGGACGGAATGGCGATCCCGACCGTTCTGATGATCACCACGATCGCCTTCGGGCTTGCGGCGGTTGCCGCCGTCGGGACGATCACCGCCCAGAGCGGCAGCACTCGCGACAACCGCTCGAAGACCGCCCTTGCCGCAGCTGATGCGGGTGCGCAACTCGCGATGCAACGCCAGAACAAGGTCGCCACGGTGGCTGCGACACCCTGCGTGGTCCTTTCCGCGGGCAATCTCGTGGCCGGAAACCTTCCTTCGGGGCAGACCTGGTGTACCGGGATCGCAGGAAGCGTCGGATCTTCGACCTATACCTACTACGTCAAGCCGGCCACGGGTGGCGCAGGCGCCGCCTCGGTTGTCTCGGTCGGCTCCAATGGCGGGATCACCCGTCGCATACT
>JBBQZL010000042.1:0-15094 GCA_038207745.1 Solirubrobacterales bacterium | reverse complement strand
CATGGACACTCTCGACGGTCGCTACTCGCGGATGTCGGGCAAGGGGACGCCATTCGGCGCCTTTCTCGATTCCACCCTCGACCGGACAGAGGAGGGAGTCGTGATCGCAGCGATCGCCTGGTACTTCGCCGACTCTGGTGAGCCGGTCCTCGCCGCGATGTGCGTGATCGTCGTGCTCGGCTCCCTGATGGTCTCCTATACAAGGGCTCGTGCCGAGGCCCTGGGAGTCGAATGCAAAGTGGGTCTTGCCACACGGCCGGTCCGCGTGGTGGTACTTTCGATTGGCCTCGTATTTGCAAAAGGCGCGTCACTCGGTGATTTCGAGTTGCTCGCGCCGTCGATATATGCGTTGGCGATTTTGACGATATTCACGGCAATCCAGCGAGTCATCCACGTCCGCAAGCAGCTCATGGACGAGGCTTCCGGAGGCCCGATCGACGGAAGTGACACCGCGGAGCTGTAACCAGACCCGGATCTGGGTGTGTTTTGGTGCTCAGACCGGTGATTCAGGAGGACTTTCTTTCAAATGAGCAATTCAAACGGTAAACACAGCGGCAATGGCGCCGGCGGCACCGACGAAAAGGTGCGCGTCGCGATTGTCGGGGTTGGCAACTGCGCCAGCGCCTTCGTACAGGGCGTCGAGTTCTACAAGGACGCCGACCCGTCAGAAGAGGTGCCGGGTCTGATGCACGTCAACCTTGGCGGCTATCACGTCAAGGACATCGAGTTTGTGGCCGCTTTCGACGTTGATATCGAGAAGGTCGGCAAGGATCTTTCAGAGGCGATCTGGTCGGGACAGAACAACACGATCAAGTTCTCCGACGTGCCGAAGGTCGGGGTCAAGGTCCAGCGCGGCATGACCCATGACGGTCTCGGCAAGTATCTGAAGGAGAAGATCACCAAGGCACCGGGCCCGACCGCTGACATCGTCGGGATCCTCAAGGAGACCAGGGCGGACGTCGTCGTCTGCTACCTGCCGGTCGGCTCCGAGGATGCGGTCAAGTGGTACGTCGAGCAGGCCCTGGCCG
Source organism: Solirubrobacterales bacterium (assembly GCA_038207745.1). GTDB lineage: Bacteria > Actinomycetota > Thermoleophilia > Solirubrobacterales > 70-9 > JBBQZL01. Next base: position 14,066 of record JBBQZL010000042.1, on the reverse strand, counting down.
CCGGCGTTGGCTTCGTCAACTGCCTGCCGGTCTTCATCGCCCGTGAGGACTACTGGGACCAGCGCTTCAAGGAAGCCGGACTTCCGATCATCGGGGACGACATCAAGTCCCAGGTCGGCGCGACGATCGTCCACCGTCAGCTCGCCCGTCTGATGCACGACCGCGGCGTGCTCATGGAGCGGACCAGCCAGCTCAACGTCGGCGGCAACATGGACTTCTACAACATGCTCGAGCGCGAGCGTCTCGCTTCGAAGAAGGAGTCGAAGACCAACGCGGTCACCTCGATCATGGGTCACGATCTGCCGGCGGAGGACGTTCACGTGGGTCCTTCCGACTACGTCGCCTGGCTCACAGATCGCAAGTGGGCCCACATCCGCCTCGAAGGCCGCTCATTTGGTGACGTGCCTCTCAACATCGAGCTGAAGCTCGAGGTGTGGGACTCGCCCAACTCGGCCGGCATCGTGATCGACGCGGTCCGGACGATCAAGCTGGCGCTCAACAACGGAGTCTCCGGCCAGCTCGACGGTCCGTCGAGCTACCTGATGAAGTCGCCGCACTCGCAGCGGCCCGATGATGAGGCCCGCGAGCAGACCGAGGAGTTCATCGCGAAGTACTCGCGGGACAACACCAGGCAGGCTGCCGCGACCAAGGTCGCCGAAGAGGCAGAAGCCTGAGTTCAGTTGCAGATTGGTTTTCTGAAGAGCCCGCCTCGTGCGGGCTCTTCTGCTTCTACCTAGACTGAGACCCGCCGTGACCGCAACCGAGTCCCTCTCAATCGTTCAGGTGACGCCTCGCAGATGGGACGTCGTCCATGAGGTCAACGAGTACGTCGAGCGTGTCTCGGCCGAGCTTGCCGAACGGGGGCATCGGGTTCTGATCGCAGCACCCTCTGATTCGCTGGCGAGTGTCCGGGATTCGCGACGTGCGATCAGCAGGGCGCGTGATGATCCCGCCTCTCTGTTGTCCGGCGACGGCCCGAGGGTCCTCGCGGTTGGCGCCGCCCTTCCCCTGCCACGGGGTTCGCGGCCACGCCCTGCCCCGCTGCCCGTCGATACCAGCCGCGCGATGGAGACCCTGCTCGGATCGATGGAGCTCGACATCGTCCACGTCCACGAACCCTACGCACCGAATCTCTCGGCATCGGCGCTGAGGCACTCGTTCACACTCAATGTCGGGACCTTTCACGAGCCGCATGAGAGGTTGCTCTCCACCCAGGTGGCGCGGCCTCTGGTCGAGCTCTTCTTCGGCCGGCTGGACGCGCGAACGGTCAGCTCGCAGATCACAGGCGACACGCTGGAGCGCTACTTTCCCGGCGCCTACGACCTCGTGATGCCGGGGACCGATCAGGCCGAGCGGTCCGATCGATCCGGCGGGCCACTGCGGATCCTCTTTCGGTCCGGTGAAGAGCACGGCGCCCTGAGGATCTTCCTCCGTGCCCTCAGGAAGCTGCCGTCAGATCTCGATTGGCGGGCAACAGTGGTTCACGACGCATCCGAGGAGACACCGCTCCGTGTCGCCCGGGTGATCCGGGAGCGAATCGAGTTGATCTCCGATGCCGACGTCTCGGCGGCAGAGCTGAGCGCCTCCCACGACATCATCTGCGCTTCATCGGGCGGATCACAACCGGCCCCCGGCCTGATCCGGCAGGGGATCGCCTGCGGAGCCGTTCCGGTTGTATCGAACCTTCCGGTCTATGCCGAGTTGCTCGGCCATGGTGAGATCGGGCTGCTCTTCCCGGTCGGGGATGCGGAGACGCTCTCCGGCCAGATCGCCCGTCTCGGAGCGTATCCACCGCTGCTCGAGGCGATGCGCGGCAGGGCGATCAAGGCTGCCTGGAGGCGCACCTGGTCTGACGTTGCCGACGAGGTTGAGCGGATATACCGGACGATTGCCGCCCGAAGGCACTCCGAGGCCGGGAACCCGGAGATCCGCCGCCGGATCTCGAAGCGCAGGCTGATCGAGGTGGATCTCCACATGCATACCGACCACTCGCCCGATTGCGCGACCCCGGTCGAGGTCCTGCTCGAGACCGCGCGCGATCGCGGCCTCGGCGCGATCGCGATCACCGACCACAACGTCGTCACGGGAGCACTTGCCGCACGCGAGGTCGCGGAGCAGATGGGCGGGATCAAGGTGATCGTCGCCGAGGAGGTGAAGACCGCGGAGCAGGGTGAGGTGATCGGGCTCTTCATCGAGGAGAAGATCGATCGCGGGATGACGATGGCGGAGACGATCGCCGAGATCCGGCGCCAGGGCGGGCTCGTCTATGTGCCGCATCCCTTCGATCGGCTGCACTCGGTTCCCGACTACGAGCATCTGCTCAACATGGTCGAGGAGATCGACATCCTCGAGGTATTCAACCCGCGGGCAACGTTGGCCGCATTCAACGAGGAGGCAGAGCGCTTTGCCGCCAAGTACCGGATCGTCCCGGGCGCCGGCTCCGACAGTCACGTCGCGCAGGGCCTCGGAAGTGTCCGGATCAGGATCAACGATTTCGATGGTCCCGAGGAGTTCCTCGAGGCGATGCGAGATGCCGACATCACCCGTCGCCACAAGAACATGGCCTACGTCCAGGCGCTCAAGTTCCTCCAGACCACGGGTCGGCCGAAGGCGCCGAAGCGCAGCGTTTCCGGGGCCCGCCCGGTCAAGGGCGGAAGGCCGCGTCGCCGGTCTGCATGACGTCTCCCAGGAGGCAAGAGCTGATTCATGACCCCACCGGTCAGAGGAGAGGCCGGCGGGCTGTCAAAGATTGAGGCGCAGATGCCAGCGACCGATGACGAGATCAGGGAGAAGTACCTGGAGCGCGCGATCCGCGAGCTCAATCAGTTGAGCCATGATCTGCAGGATTGTCAATTCTGTCCACGCGGTCGGCTGATGCCGGTGCTGGGGTCGGGCCATCCGCAGGCCGATGTGCTGATGGTCAAATACGCGCCGACCGCGGCCGAGGTCGAGGAGGGCGTCGCCTATTACGGTCGTTCGGGCAACGCGCTCATGAAGAGCTTCAAGCGGTTGAATGTCGACCCTCTTGCGGTCTACGGAACACTCTGCGTCAAGTGTCCGATCTCGGACCCCTCGCTCGCCTCCTGGGACTGCATCGCCCGTCTTAACGAGGAGATCGCGATCGTCCAGCCGCGCATCGCGGTGATCATGGGCGAGCCGGCGCTTTCGGTGATCAACAGGCTCGAGGTTCCGCTCTCGCGGCCGGTCGAGGCGCGGCTCGGTGAGATCCAGGCCTTCACCCCGACCATCGATGCCCTCTACGTGCCGGACATCGATGTCTCACTTGATCAGGATGCTGCCAAGCAGTCCTTCTGGCGAGCCTTCAAGACTCTCGGCGTCTGGTACGACGACCTCCCGCCGTACTGACGGCGCCTACTCGACCTCGGCGGGCCACCAGTCCTGGAGGATCTCCCCGTCGTCTTCGAAGTGGCTGCCGAATGCGAGCACCTCGAGGCCATCCGGGCCGGCCTCGAAGGCCCGGGGCGTCTCAGGCGACACCCGGACTGCGTCAAGGATCGAAATGTCGTGAACGTGGTCGCCGATCGCGATCTTCCCGCTGCCGTTGATCACGACGTAGATCTCCTCGCACTCCGCGTGCTTGTGGCCGAACGGCTGGCGCTTGTTGGCGTGGAGTATGTGGCGGCTGATCCCGGTGTCCTGGGCGCCGAGTTCCTCCCGCGCAAATCGCGCCTCGCCGAAATCGCCGAGCCCGAACCTCGCCGCCGAGTCCTCGACCTCACCGAGGTTCTTGATCGTGTGACTTGGTTCGTTGTCAGTCATCGCCGCCTCCCATGTCTGGTCCAACCAATTGTCAAGCCTGGTCTCCCGGCCTGGCCGTACCTTGAAGCCCGTCCACCCGGAATGCCACCCGGCAATCCGATGCGGATCACGATTCTGGTGGCTGCCGGGGAGCGGCTGCCGTGGCGACGGCAGACATCGGCTCAACCCTGGCGCTGGCGAGTCCACGGACCACGATCGTGTCGAGCGCCGTGTACCTCGCCAGCTCGGCCTGGGCGTCATCGCGGTTGGCCGCCGCAACGCCGACGGTTCCCTCTGGTTCGCCGAGGCGGTCGAAGTGGTTGCGATACCCCGTATGAAGGTCCCGGTAGAAGGACTCCTCCTTCGCGAGTCTCGCCGCTGCATCCTCGCCGACGGCGGTTCGCACGTAGCCGAAGATCGGCTGCATCTCGCGAGCCGCCTCTTCTGCGCCGGTCTCGACCTGCTGACGTGCCGCTGCCGCGAAGGCCGGGGTCATCCAGTTGAAGAAGGCGCCGTCGTATGAGGATCCGGCCAGCGCACACATCTTCGGCCCCATCGACGCGAGCACCAGGCGAACGCCTGGCAGTGCCTCGCGCAGGGCGGGCAGTGCCTCGCGCATCGCGGTCAATGGCTTCTTCGAGAAGCCGGCGCCGACGCCGATCCAGAGTTTCGATGGGTCGAGGCCGACCCGCCTGATCGTCTCGGCGATCACCTCGGGACCCTGCCGGTCGATCGCGATCACCCCGACGCCAAGGTCCACGTCCGGTGCCGCGGCGGCGAACTGGGCAAGCGTCTCGAGGCCGAGCGCGCCCGGGTGATCGTTGGACCACATCGAGGCGTATCCGAGCCCGGCACAGCGGGCGGCAAGCGGACGCGCGACCTCCGGGTCGAGCCCTGCTGCAACGCCGAAACCCCGATTGCTCATGCCGCGGCCTTCTCGAACAGCGCGACACACTCGGTGTGCGGAGTCTGGGGAAACATGTCGACCGGTCTCACCTTGACCAGCCTATAACCGGCCTCGGTGAGTTGCGACGCATTCGGCGCCAGCGAGGTCGGGTTGCAGGAGACGTAGACGATCTTGGCGGCGTCGCACTCGATGATCCGCCGGACGATCTTCTGGGAGAGACCGGAGCGGGGTGGGTCAAGGATCAGGACATCGGGCCTTCCTGCCTGCTCGACCAGTGGGCGGATCCCGATCCGGGCGCTGCCGGCAACGAAATGCGCGTTCTCGATCTTGTTGATCTCGGCATTTCGCTTCGCGTCCTCGATCGCGCTCGGCACGATCTCGAGACCCCAGACCTCACCCGCGTCTCCGGCCAGCGAGAGCCCGATCGTCCCGATCCCGCAGAAGAGGTCGAAGACCCGCTCGGTCCCGGTCAACGCGGCGTATTCGGCGACCACGCCGTAGAGCCGCTCTGCCATCTCGGTGTTGGTCTGGAAGAAGGCCGAGTACGAGATCTCAAAGGTCAATCCGCAGAGCTCTTCGGTGATCCGCTCGCGGCCGAGCGCGCCGGTCGGACCTTCGGTGCTGCCGGCGGCCCCCTCGATGACCGTGTGGAGGTCAACCGGCGGCTCGGCGAACTGGGCCTGCGAGGTGACCAGGCGGGTCTGGATCTCCCCGGTCCTCCATCCCTCACGAACAACGAGGTTTCTGAGCACACCGTTCTGTTCACGTCGGTCATAGGCGGGAATGCCTTCGCGCTGCGCCCAGTCGCGGACCTCATTGCGCTTCGTGTTGCTCTGCACGGAGGCCAACATGCAGTCGTCGATATCGACGACGAGGTCCCAGCGGCCGCGGGCGTGGAAACCGAGAACCGTGTTCCCGTCGACCTCGCCGAATGAGTACTCGAGCTTGTTGCGATATCGCCACTGCTCGGTGGCGGGCTCGATCGGTTCGATCTCGAATCCGTCGAGACCACCGATCCGCCGCAGCGCGTCCTCGACCTGTGCGGCCTTTTCCGAAAGCTGCCGCTCGTAGGGCAGTCCCTGCCAGGGGGCGCCGGGGCATGGCTCACCGCCGTGGACGCAGACGTCGTCGATCCGCTCCGGCCCGGGAGTGATCAGCTCAAGCACACGTGCCTCGGCGAACTGGCGCTTGGCCTTGGTCAGCTCAACGCTGACCGTGTCGCCGGGAAGGCCACCGTTCACGAATATGACATAGCCGTCGTGGCGCGCAACTCCGCGACCTCCCTGGGCCAATGAGTCGATCTGGACCTCAAGGATATTTCCGGCGCGCTGCCGCTTGGTATCTGTCTTCTCCATTGGTCCCATCGTCGCACGGACGCGGAGCCGGACCGCCTCTGCTCAGTCGAGCTTGCGCTCCACTGCCTGGATCACGCTCTTGCGATTTGAGCCGGCGCGCTCGTGATCGCGGACCTTCCGGAGCTCCGCAGGGGTCAGGCCGGTGAGGCTTGTCCTCACCTTTGTGGCGTTGAGTTCGTCGTAGCGGGCGATCGGGAAGCTCGACATCGGATTCGTCCGGCGGCGAAGGCGGTCAGCCTTTGCGAGCGGCCTATCTGCCGCATCACGGGCGGCTCGCACTGCCCTGCCGGTGGCGTCGCCAACCTCGCGCCGCGCCTGCGTGACAAGGCGCTCGAGTTCGGTGAGCAGGCTGTCGCGTTGCTTGACCCCACGACTGATCAGGTCTGAAACCAATCGCTCGGCATCGCTCTGGGTCATGCGGCCGCGCCGGACGGCGTCGTCGACAACCTCCTGGATCCGGTCGCGGCTGAGGGTGACGCTTCGCTCCAGGCTCTCCCGCATGTGTTCGACGCTGCGTTCGAGAGCCGCATTGTGTGATGAGGAACTGATGCGCTTGGCGCGCTTGCCTGACTTCGCCCTGTTGCCGGACTTGCTCGTGGCGGCCATCAACATCGTCTCCTGGTCTCGAAAGTTGTCGGATCGCTATCCACTCAATATCTCACCGCTGGTGCCGTTGTGTGGGAATCAGGGAGATGAACCCGGTATCTCAGCGGCGATGACCACGGGAGCGTGGTCCGATAGCCGGATCACGAGACCCCGCTCGGGTACCTCCCGCTGTGCGGCGGCAAGCGCGCGGGGAGGATCTGTGACCTCCATGCCGCGGACCATGAGATGGTCGATCGACCTTGGCCCGGTCGGTGGCGCGAGACCCAGCTTCTCCTTCAGCTCTTCGAAGATCTCCGGATGCTCGGCGGGCCTCAGGTTGAGGTCTCCACCGAGGATCAGCGGCCGCTCGCCCGCCCAGGTTGATGCGGTCTCTGCGGCAAGGCGAAGCTCGGGGATCGAGAGTTCGGGCATCTCATTGGTGGTGTGGAGATTGGCGATGCAGAGTCCCGACCCGGTTTCGCAGTAGGCCATCATCCTGCGCTCCGGCCGGCGCGCCTCGAGGATAAGTTCGCGGCGGTCGGTGATCCGGCCGTTTTCCCCCTTCGTTCTGACCAGGATCAGGTTCGAGCCGCCCTCACCGGAGGCGATCAGGTCGGGGCTGATCGCGGTACACGCATTCCTCAGCCACGGAAGCGAGTTGCGTGAGGTCAGCACACGGTGGTACTCGGAGCCTGTCGCCGCCGCAAGGGCCTTCGACCATCGCGGCCTGCACTCCTGGAGCAGCGCCACATCCCACTCGAGCCCGGTCAGCGTTTTCGAGAACTCGGGCAGCAGATTGCGGTTCACCTGCAGGTGGGTTTCGTTGCGCTCGCTCACCCGGAGCAGGCGCGAGCGCCAGGTTGCAAGGGAGCGGTCGGGCGGCGCATCGCGCCCGTGAAAAAGGTTCCAGGTGATTGCGCGCATCTGCACTCGGCGTAGTATCCGCGACTTGCCGGAACACTTCCTCACAGGTGAAGAGCTGGGCGCCCTCGAGCTTCGGACTCTCGTCGACCGCGCGGGCGAGCTGAAGCGCGGCAGGGCCGAGGGCGTTGGCTCCGGACTGCTGGCGGGGAAGAGCGTCGCCCTCGTCTTTGAGATGCCGTCGACCCGAACCCGGATCTCCTTTGAGGTCGGAGTTGCCGAGCTGGGCGCCCACCCGGTGGTCCTCAGGGGTGACGAGCTGCAGATCTCCCGCGGGGAGTCGATCGTCGATACGGCCCGGGTCCTCTCCGGCTATGTGGACGCGATCATGATCCGCTCCTCCTCACACGAGGCGGTGGTTGAGCTGGCCGGTGCCGCCGGCGTTCCGGTGATCAATGGCCTCACCCCCCTGCACCATCCCTGCCAGGCGCTTGCGGATCTGCTCACCCTGAAGGAGCGCTTCGGTGATCTCCGGGGGCTGCGGCTCACCTATCTGGGGGAGGGCAACAACGTCTCGCGATCGCTGGCAATCCTCGGAGAACTCGCAGACGTCGACGTGACCGTTGCCTCACCCGCCGGTTACTCGATGCCCGACGCCCACGGCGCCTTTCTCACCGATGACCCGAGAGCCGCCGCCGATGGCGCGGATGCGCTCTACACCGACGCCTGGTTCAGCATGGGGATATCCGACGGCGATGCAGCTCAGAAGCGCGCCGTCCTGACGCCGTTCCGGCTCGACGAGAACCTGCTCTCGATTGCCTCGGAGCGGGCGATCGTCATGCACTGCCTTCCCGCGCATCCGGGTGAGGAGATCAGCGCCGAGGCACTTTACGGCGAGCGTTCTGCGGTCTGGGACCAGGCAGAGAACCGCCTCCACGCGCAGAAGGCGCTGCTCGAGCGCCTGATTCTCGGCTAGCGCCGAATCCCACGGGAAGCGGACGGGCGATCCTCCGTAGACTGCCGTTCTCGCGGCCCCGTGGTGTAACGGTCAGCACGACAGGTTTTCATCCTGTTAGCGCGGGTTCGACTCCCGCCGGGGCTACTCAGAAATGTTTCCGGAAATCCATATCGGCCCGTTGACGCTGCAGACCTTCGGGTTGATGTTCGCGTTTGCCTTCCTTGCCGCGGGTGCCCTGGTCGGCAGGAGACTCAAGGAGATCGGCAAGCCGGTCGACTGGGCCTACGAAATCGGCTTTGTAGCGCTTGTCGGTGGGCTGATCGGCTCGCGGCTCTACTTCCTCGTCGACAACTACGGCTCGGTCAAGGACGACCTGCTCGGCAACATCTTCTCGGGGTCGGGACTCACCTGGTACGGCGGCGCCATCGGCGGCGCCATCGCGGTCATCATCTGGGCCCGGTACCGGCGGTTTCTCGGCCTCGTTCTGCTTGACCTGGCGGCGCCGGCGCTTGCGCTCGGCTACGCGATCGGCCGGGTGGGATGCCAGCTCTCCGGCGACGGCGACTACGGCAAGCCCTGGAACGGCCCCTGGGCGATGGCCTACCCGGACGGCACCGTGCCGACCGTCGAGACCGTCCATCCGTCTCCCGTCTACGAGACCCTGATCATGGGACTTGGCGCCTTCATCCTCTGGAACCTCCGCGACCGCTTCCGGACCGGGATACTCTTCGCGATCTACCTCGTCTATGCAGGATGTGAGCGGTTTCTGGTCGAGTTCGTGAGGCGAAACGACGAGGTGCTGCTCGGCCTCACCCAGGCGCAGGTCGAGAGCATCCTGATGATTCTCGGCGGGGTCGTCTGGATCGTGATCGTGCGCCGGAAGCACGGGACCCTGGCCCGCGCCGACTCTGCGGCGAGCCCGACAACATCCGCCGCCTAGTTCGCCGAAGTCGCCGACCCGGATCAACCCCAGGAAGTCGGGACACCCAGGCGCCTGAAGCTGCAACCGTCCCACCTGGGCATCGCTATGCGACGCCTGGTTGGGACGGTTGGCTCATTTGGGTGCGGATGCGCCAGTCTGATCGCGATGCTCTCGAGGCGGCCGCCCCGACCGCGCCGTATTCAGGCGCCCCGGCGCAGCCCGCCGTCGAGGGGGATGACGGTGCCGGTCAGGTATGCGGCGCGCTCAGAGGCGATGAAGGCGACCAGGTCGCCGAACTCTTCCGAGGTCCCGAGCCGACCGACCGGCACGTCGCGGCGCCCGCTCTCCTCCGCGGCCTCCATCGACCCGAAGTTCGAGGCGAGGCGATCGGTGGCAAAGCGGCCGGTGGCGACGGTGTTGACCGTGATCCCGTCTCCCGCGATCTCCGTGGCCAGGGTCTTGAAGAATCCGACACTCGCCATCCGGTGTGAGTTGGAGAGATTGAGGCCCGGGATCGGCTCGAGAGTCGAGAGCGAGCCGACGTTGACGATCCGTCCCCAGCCGCGCTCGCGCATCCCCGGCACCACCGCGTCGATCAGCACCTTGGGCGCAAGCACCAGGGTTCGATAGGCCTCCTCCCACTCGGCGATCCCCTGATCGAGCACGCCGCCCGGCGGGGGCCCGCCGGTGTTGGTGACCAGGATCTCGATTCCGCCGAGCTTCTCCGTCACCTCCTTGACCAAACCGGGAAGCTGCTCGAGTTTGCCGGTGTCCGCCGCAAACGGAGTCAGGTCTCCGGGCGACCCGGCGGCGACCTCCTCGAGGTCTTCCAGGGTGCGGCTGGCGATCGCCACCCGGGCGCCCTCGGCGGCGAGCGCCTCGGCAATCCCCCGGCCGATGCCCTTGCTGGCGCCCATCACCAGCGCGACCCTGCCCTCTATGCCGAGGTCCAACTTGCCTTCCCGTCTGCGACGGGCCTGCCGCACCAGAATCCGAAGATGATCGCGCCGATCAACGCGCCGAGCCAGTGGACGCCGATCACGACCGCGATCAGGCTCGGGATCCCGGCAAGCGCTGCACCGAGCAGAGTCAACCACAGCGGCAGACGCAGGATGCGTGCCGTCCCGGCTGCGCAGAGCATCCAGGCGAGCGGGCCGCTGAACCATCCCCACTTCTCGAAGAAGCTGTGGGGGAGGGATACGGCGAGGATGATCGCCAATACCGCGACCAGTGCGATTTGAACTGCAACTGCCTTGATGGCGAGACGGCCGTCCATGTCATGCATTCTCCCATTCGGCCTACTCGCGCCACGGCCGGGCGAATGGCAGGCGCCAATAGTGGGGGGAAATAACCTCGTGGATCTCCTCCGGTCCCCACGATCCGACCGGGTAGGGAAGCACCTCTGGCGGGTTTTCCAGCAGCGGACTGGATGCATCCCAGAGGTGCTCGATCCCGTCGGCCGTCGTGAAGAGAGTGTGATCCCCGCTCATCGCGTCGCGGATCAGCCGTTCGTATGCCTCGAGCGTTTCTCCGGAGTTGTGCGCACCGTCGAGCGAGAACTGGAGGCTCGCCTTCTCCAGGGTCATTCCCGGCCCCGGCCGCTTTCCGTAGAAGGAGAGTGAGATGCGGGAGGACTCATCGAGATCGAAGGTGAGGTGGTCGGGTCCGTACTCGCCGATTCCGGATCCCTTCGGGAACATGCTCTTTGGCGGCTCGTGGAATGCGATCGAGATGATGCGCGCTCCCTCGGCCATCGCCTTGCCGGTACGCAGATAGAACGGCACCCCTGACCAACGCCAGTTGTCGACCTCGCACTTGAGCGCGATCAGGGTCTCGGTTGTCGAATCCGGGGCGACACCGGGCTCCGATCGATATCCCTCGTACTGGCCTCTGACCACCTGCCCGGGGTCGATCGGCTTCAGCGTCCGGAACACCTTGTTCTTCTCCTCGGTGATCGCGCCCGGTTCAAGCGCGACCGGTGGTTCCATCGCGACGAATCCAAGGATCTGGAGCAGGTGGGTCACCACCATGTCGCGGTAGGCACCCGTGCCTTCGTAGAATCCTGCACGATCCCCGACCGTCAGCTGCTCCGGAACATCGATCTGGACGTGATCAATGTGGTTTCGGTTCCAGATCGGCTCGAAAAGGCCGTTTGCAAAGCGCAGAGCCAGGATGTTCTGCGCGGCCTCCTTGCCGAGAAAGTGATCGATCCTGAAGATCTGATCCTCATCGAAGACCTCGTGCACCGCCGCGTTGAGAAGCTTCGCGCTTTCCAGGTCGGTGCCAAAGGGCTTCTCCATGATGATCCGCGACCGGTCGACGAGGTTGGCGTCGGCGAGTGTCCGGATCAATGCGAGCGCAGCCCTCGGCGGAACGCTGAGGTAGTGGAGTCGCCGCGCCGGCCGGGGGATCTCGCCCTCTGCCTTGGAGACGGCCTCGGCCAGCGCCGTCGGACCCTCGCCCAGCACGACGTAGGACAGCTTGCACATGAACTCATCCCAGGTCCGATCGGCGATCGGCTCGTGGCTGAAGGTCTCGCAGGCTTCGCGGGCGAGATCCCGGAAGGAGTCGTCATCGAATGCGGATCGCGACGCGCCGATGATCCGGCAATCGGTGAGGAAGTCGGCCTGGTGGAGGTGAAAGAGCCCGGGCAGCAGTCTCCGTTTCGACAGATCGCCGCTGGCGCCGAAGATCACGATCACATGCGGGCCTGGAGGGGTCAGCACGGACGAGATCGCGTCCCGGGATTGTTGGTCAGGCATCGACACAGCTAACCGGTAGTTGACCAGATTGGGGCCGGTCCGTTGGGAACAATCTGCCACCAGCTTTCGGCCCGTTGTCCGTCCCCGGCCTTCGAAGCCCGATTCGCGCCAGTCAACGGTGTGCCCGACCAAGCGCCACCAAATCACCACGACCGCAATAATCTTCGCCTCCCGGGCGGTTAGCTCAGTTGGGAGAGCACCTGCCTTACAAGCAGGGGGTCACTGGTTCGAGCCCAGTACCGCCCATGGATCGGAAAGCTGGATAGAGAGCCATATTTAGGACACCTTTCGGTATTTGACGCGGCGAGTCCAAGAGCGAATGTAGCGCGAGGCTCCCTCCGCTCGTCGCCAAACGACTCCTCCGGACATCTGGATTTCACCATCGCAACAGCTCCCTTCTCGTGCTCAGGCAAAGCAATCCAACGGCGAGACCCGTCTCAGTTCGGCCTGGCAGAGAGCGCGCGCGACTGTGTGAGATGATCCGCCGGTGACCACTTTCGGGCAGTCCGCCACCCGCCTCGTAGCCGTCGACGACCTCGGTGACTCACAGGTTGTGGTCGTGGACGAGACACCGCATGGCGCCCTGGCCGTTGGCATCAGCGCAGGCAAGCCATTCGCAGTGTCCAACCGCTGCCGCCACCTCTTCGCCTCGCTCGGCAAGGGGCAGGTGACCGACGACGGATGCCTGGAGTGCCCAAAGCACGCCGCGCGCTACGACGTCGGCACCGGCGAGATGGTGCAGGGTCCCCAGGGCGCGTTCAAGCCGCTGGCGGGTGCCGTCAAGGCGACGGCCGGCGCTCGATCGCTGAAGACGTTCCCGGTGGAGGTGCGTGACGACGCAATCTGGCTGGTCGGCTGACCGTCGAACCGAGCCCGTGGTGAACGCCGCCCCAGCCGCAGTGCAACCGCGCCGGGGTGCAGGTTCGGCGACGGGCGATGGGGAGACTCCGGGGTGAGCGCGACCGAGGTCCGGCATCCGATCTTCGCGCGCTTCTTCGACCGGCTGAGCCGGTTGATGGAGCGGGCGGTGGGTGAGCATCGGGACGAGCTGCTTTCAGGCCTCTCGGGCCGGGTCGTGGAGATCGGCGCCGGCAATGGGATGAACTTCCAGCACTACCCCACCACGGTCGAGGAGGTCGTCGCGTTCGAGCCCGAGGGGTACCTGCGCGGGAGGGCCGAAGAAGCTGCGCGCGCGGCGCCGGTGCGGGTGAGCGTCCGCAACGCTGCGGCGGACCCGCTGCCGCTGGAGGATTCGGACTTCGACGCCGCAGTGGCGAGCCTGGTGCTGTGCACGGTGCCCGACCCGGCGGGCGCGCTGGCGGAACTGCGGCGGGTCCTCAAGCCCGGCGCCGAGTTGCGGTTCATGGAGCACGTCCGCTCGGACCGCCCGCGCAAGGCTCGCCTTCAAGAACGGCTCGATCGTTGGGGTGTCTGGCCCCGCGTGGGCGGTGGCTGCCACTGCGCGCGCGACACAGTCGGGGCGATCGTGGCAGCCGGCTTTCGGATCGAGCGGATGCGGAGCTTCGGCCTCGGCCCGTCCTGGGTGGTCACCAACCCGCACGTCCTCGGCATGGCTCGGTCGGCGAAGACGCCGGACAGCGTACCGGCGCCGTAGCAGAGCTCGCCGAAACCGTGATCGGGCGTTTGCGTGGCGCAGCGCCCGTGCGGCACTCCCGCCAGGCTTCGTCCTCTATTCCGATACTGTCCGTAGCACCGTTGGAAGGTGCTGATGTCGGTAACCCGGAAATTGCTTTTCGTCTTGAACGACCCGCCCTACGGTACGGAGCGCTCGTTCAACGCGCTGCGCCTCGCCCAGTCGGTCTCGAATCGCGACGATGTCGAGGTCTGGGTCTTCCTGCTCGGCGACGCCGCTGGATGCGCCATAGCGGGTCAGAGCACTCCGGACGGCTACTACAGGCTGGACCGCATGCTGCTGGCTGTGACGAGGAAGGGCGGG
>JBBQZL010000041.1:0-15194 GCA_038207745.1 Solirubrobacterales bacterium | reverse complement strand
GCATACTCGTCTCCGCCGATGCCACGCCCGGCACTGCCGGCACCGGCGCCCCGCTCGGTGCCGAGAACATCGTCGGGATGGATTGGCTGACCCTGAGCGGCAACACGCGCATTACCGGTGGCGCCGGCTCCAACGGCACCGTGGAGATCCAGGGAAGTTCTCTGATCTGCCCTTCGCTCCGCTACGGGCCGGGAACGGTCAGCCCCGTCGGAGGCATCAGCTGGGACCCGACCAATCCCTACACCAACGGACAGGGTGGAGGCGTCTGCGCCGGAAGTTCGATCACAACCGGTATCAAGGATTACCCGCCCCCCGTATTGCCTGCAGGTCTGACAAACGCCACCAGTGCGACCTCCCGCTTCTTCAGCCTGGACGGAAACGACATGCCGAGCTGGTATCTGAGCAGGCAGACGACACAGCACCCGCCGCCCTGGGATGTGAGCACACGAACCCTGCACCTCGACGCCAATGTGACCCTGATACTCAAGTCGACGCAGCCATACCTGCTCTGCCGCATCTGGCTGGGCAACGGAGCGACGATCCGTGTGGACACCCCGGTCGGGCAGCCGGTGAGGATCTTTCTGGATGATCCCGCCAACTGCCCGAGCCTGCCAAACATCACCGGCAAACGGGCCAAGCCGGCTCCGAGCTGGGATAGCGGTACCAAGGAGCAGTTGAGAATCGATGGTGGGACCCAGTTCACCAGCACCAACTCGAACTACCCCGGCATCTACATGCTCGGTTCGCCGACGATCAATACGGCAGCCGTTCTTGCCGCCGGCGGCTTGGCCGATCAGATGGTCCTCTATGGGCCCCGCACGGACATCGAGGTCTCGGGCAACTTCCAATACACCGGGGCACTTGTCGGAAAGACGTTGAACCTGTCCGGAAGCGCCGGCACCAGCGCCCCATTCGACGGGACGAACTACGAGATCCCGGTTCCAGGTGTCGCCACTTCCCCGACGTTCACCCAGACCCGGTTCGTCGAGTGTTCGAACGCAACGATCACCACCGATCCATCGGTGGGTTGCTGAGCGATCCCATCCGGGATCTCCACGCGCAAGGGCTGACTGATGAGAAAGGCACTAAACGAGAATCCGAAGGTGCAGGCCGGCGTGATAGCCGGGCTGCTGTTCTTCGTCCTGCTGCTCTTCATGACCGGCATTGTCGGAGGTGGTGGCTCGGGGGGCGATACAGCTGCCGTCGGGACCACCGGCACAACGAGCACGACCGGTGCGACCGCGGTGGCCGGGACGACTTCGGCAACCGTGGCAACCGGGACGACCGCGGCCACCGGCGCCACCGGCACCACCACTGCCACAACCGCTCCGGCGGCGGCCGCGGCTCCGGTCGACTCCGCCGCGGCCACCACCGGCGCAGTCGCGGCCACCACTGCGATAGCCGCTCCCGTCGGAGATCCGACGCTCGGGCCGCGACTTCCGAAGTCCGTTGAGGTGGCCTATGCGAGCGGTAGGGCGATCGTCCTTCTGGTCGTGCGCCCACAGGGGATCGATGACCGTCTCCTCGCCGACGCAACCACAGTTCTTGCGGGGCGAAAGGACGTTGCGGTCTTTGTCGCGACGGCCGATCGGGTCGCCACGTTCTCGCGAATCACCCAGGGGGTCAGCGTCGATCGCGTTCCGGCTCTGATCGTCGTCAGGCCAAAGGGACTCAGCGATGGAACGCCTTCCGCACAGGTTTCCTACGGATACATGGGGCCGCAGAGTGTCGTGCAGGCTGTCGACGACGCCATGTACGACGGTCCCGCCCTTTCCTACAGTCCTGGGTAGGTCTTTCGTCCAGGTCGCAGAAAGCTGAACTTATGGCCGCCGACAATCATCCGCCACACCTGAGACCAGTGCCCGACCCCGGGCAGGGTTCGGCTGCGCCAAACCTCGATGACGAGCAGGGGACGCCCGGACTGACCCCGCCGATGAACCAGGGCCACTCGAGCGGCTTCGTCACAGATGTCCTGGTCGAGCTCGGTTACACGACTCGCGAGCGTGCGGACTGGGCCACGGAAGTTGCCCGAACGGCCGGCCGCCCCCCGGAGACCCTGCTGCTCGAGGAGCGGGCGATAACCCCGGAGCAGCTCTCCCGCGCAACTGCCGAGCGCTACGGGCTCCAGCACATCGACCTCTCCGTATATCACGTCGATATGGCTGCGGCCAACCTGCTTCCGGTCACGTCGGCAAGGCGTTATCTGGCCGTGCCGGTCGGGTACGTCAGGCCGAAGACGCTCTTGGTCGCGATGGCTGACCCGACAAACGTCCTGGCGGTTGACGACATCCAGATGGGTACCGGCCTTGATTGCGAGGTTGCCGTCGCAGCCGCCGAAGACGTGGAAAGCCTGATCGGCCGTTTGAGCACTCTTCAGACTGCGGTAACCGAGGCGGTGACGACTGAGGATGATGCCCCCGAGCCTGATCCCGAGATCAGTGATCTCCAGGCCTCCGCCGAGGACGCCCCGGTGGTCAAGCTCGTTTACAGTGTCCTGGGCCAGGCTGTCACCGAGGGCGCATCGGATATCCATTTCGAACCTGAGCAGGACGAGATGCGGATTCGCTTCAGGGTCGACGGGGTGCTCTACGAGGCTGCACGGGTACCCAAGCGGATGGTCCAGGCCGTCGTTTCGAGGATCAAGATCATGAGCGACCTGGATATCGCAGAGAAGCGCCTTCCGCAGGACGGCCGGGTTGGAGTGACGATCAACGGGCACCGGGTGGATCTGCGAGTCACCACGCTGCCCACACAGCTCGGCGAGGGCGCAACGGTGCGAATCCTCGACATGGAGAACGCGCTGCACACACTTGATGAACTGGGGATGGACGGCGAGGCGCGGACCAGGTTCAGCGCCGCCTTCCACAGTGCCTACGGGGCGGTGCTCGTCACCGGCCCGACCGGCTCTGGAAAGTCGACCACTCTCTACTCGGCGCTGAACGAGATCAATCAGATCGAGAAGAAGATCATCACGATCGAGGATCCGGTCGAATATCGGATGCCGGGAATCAACCAGATCAATGTCAACCGCAAGGCCGGGCTCGACTTTGCAACCGGGCTGAGATCGATCCTGCGCGCTGACCCTGATGTGGTGATGGTCGGCGAGATCCGCGATGCCGAGACGGCTCGAATCGCGATCGAGGCGGCGCTCACGGGACATTTGATGCTGACCACGCTGCACACCAATGACGCGCCCGGCGCGATAGCCCGCCTTTCCAAGATGGGGATCGAGTCCTTCCTTACCGCGTCGGCGGTCGACTGCGTGGTCGCCCAGCGCCTTGCCCGCCGGCTCTGCCCGAACTGCAAGGCGCGGATCGCCCTGCGGCCTGAGGTCCTCGCCGAAGCCGGTTACCGGATCGGCACGGAACTCGAGGCCTATGAATCGACCGGATGTGGCCGCTGCAACAACACCGGTTACAAGGGCCGGGTCGGGATCTACTCGGTGATGATGATGAGTGAGCGGATCAAGGAGATGACGGTCGAGCACGCCTCTGAGGCCGACATCTCCGAAGCTGCCCGGGAAGAGGGCATGTTGACCCTGCGGGAGGACGGTCTGGAGAAGATCAAGTCCGGCCAGACCAGTCTCGAGGAAGTTGTCCGGGTAACAACCTGATCTGAATATTTGGTTCCAGGTATCCAGTTTTTCGCCCAGGCGGTCGATCAATAGGACATGAAGTTCGATTTCGCAGACGTTTTGACCCGGATGGT
This sequence comes from Solirubrobacterales bacterium, assembly GCA_038207745.1. GTDB lineage: Bacteria > Actinomycetota > Thermoleophilia > Solirubrobacterales > 70-9 > JBBQZL01. The sequence continues at coordinate 11,486 of JBBQZL010000041.1, read as the reverse complement.
CCGTGAAGAGGCCTCCGATGTTCATCTGACAGCGGGGTATCCGCCGGCGATGCGCCTCCGCGGCAAGATCGTGGCGATGGAGGAGTTTGAACCAATGACTCCTCAGACAACGCGCGACCTGGTCTTCAACATCCTCAACGATGACCAGCGCAAGCGATTTGAGAACAACCTCCAGCTCGACTTCGCCTACGCGGTACCCAAGGTGGCCCGATTTCGCGTCAACACCTTCTTCCAGCGTGGCTCGATCAGTGCCGCCTTCCGCCTGATTCCCTACGGGATTCCCACCCTGGATTCCCTGAAGCTGCCGCCGATCCTCAATGACTTCACGACCAAGCCGCGTGGCTTTGTCCTGGTCACCGGCCCGACCGGTTCCGGCAAGTCGACAACCCTCGCGGCGATGATCGACGCGATCAACATCTCGCGGCACGAGCACATTCTCACGATCGAGGACCCGATCGAGTTTCTCCACGGTCACAAGGGCTGCATCGTCAATCAGCGTGAGATCGGCACCGACGCGACCGACTTCACCTCTGCGCTCAAGTCCGGTCTCAGACAGGACCCAGACGTGATTCTGGTCGGCGAGATGCGTGACCTTGAGACGATCTCCACCGCGTTGACCGCCGCGGAAACCGGGCATCTCGTCTTTGCAACCCTGCACACCCAGTCGACCGCCCAGACGGTGGACCGGATCATTGATGTCTTTCCGCCAAGTCAGCAGCATCAGGTCCGGATGCAGCTCTCGATTGCGCTTCAGGGGATCGTCACCCAGCAACTGCTGCCGACCAACGATGGCGTCGGTCGCGTCGCCGCCACGGAGGTGCTGGTCCCCAACCCCGCGATCCGAAACCTGATCCGGGAGGGCAAGACCCATCAGATCTACTCTGCGATCCAGACCGCGGGCTCGGTCGGCATGCAGACGATGGACGCCGACCTCGCGCGGCTGGTCAGATCCGGCACGATCACCCCGAAGCTCGCGATGGCACGGTCCAGCGTCCCGGAGGAGTTGCACCGGCTGCTCGGCGGTGTCGGCAGCGCAACCGGCGCGACATCCCAGATTCCCGCTGCAGCGCCGGCAGAAACCGTCTACACGAGCTGACGACTGACCAATGCCATCGAACTCCACATTCGCATTTCGCGCTGTTGATCTGGCCGGCGTTCCCGCAAGGGGAGAGATCGACGCCGAGTCCAAGTCGAATGTGAGCGATCAGCTGCGCTCGCGCGGGCTGATCGCCCTCGACATCTCGGAGAAGAAGGAATCCGTCGATATCGGAAGCCTCTTCGACCGCTGGCGCGGCGTGAAGATGCGCGACCTGGCGGTGTTTGCGCGCCAGTTCGCCACCCTGGTCGATTCCGGCATGCCGATGTTGCGGTCGCTTCTCACGCTCGAGGATCAATGCGAGGACGAGATGCTCAGCGATGCGATCGGCGACATCCGGCTCGATGTCGAGGCCGGATCGTCACTTGCCGACGCGATGGAGCGCCATCCAAAGGTGTTCGACCGTCTCTTTCGCTCAATGGTCCGCTCCGGCGAGCAGTCCGGTCGCCTCGACGAGGCACTCGATCGCGTCGCATTCCATCTCGAGAAGATCGACGCCCTGAGGCGTCAGGTGCGCTCGGCGATGATGTATCCCGCCTTTGTCTTCATCGTTGCGATCGTCGTGCTGCTCGTCGTGGTAACCGTGATCGTTCCGGTATTCGTCGGGATCTTCCAGGAGATCTCGGCAGAAAACCCGGGGGAGAGCTCTTCGCTCCCGTTCCTGACCCAGATCACCGTCAGCGTTTCCGACGCGCTGATCGGCTATTGGTTCATCATCTTCCCGGCGATCGCGGGTCTTTTCTTCGGCTTCTTCAAGTGGAAGAAGACCGACGCCGGCCACAGGTACTGGGATCGATTCAAGCTCCGGCTTCCGGCAAAGATCGGTGATGTGATCCAGAAGGTCGCCCTCGCGCGCTGGTCGCGCACCTTTGCCGGGACCATCGCCTCCGGCGTGCCGATCCTCCAGTCGATCCAGATCACCGGCGAGACATCAGGCAACACTGTTGTCGAAGAGGCGATGCAGGAGGTCTACACCTCGGTCAAGAGCGGCGGTTCGATCGCCGGCCCGATCGAGAGGGCGAGCATCTTTCCTGCGATGGTCGGGCACATGGTCGCCGTCGGCGAGGAGACGGGCCAGCTGGAGAGCATGCTCGAAAAGGTCGCTGATTTCTACGAGGCCGAGGTCGACGCCAAGATCAAGGCCCTCACCTCCCTGATCGAGCCACTGATGATCGTCTTCGTCGGCGGAATCGTCGGCTTCATCGTGATCTCGATGTACCTGCCGATCTTCTCTCTCTACGACAAGATCAAGTAGGACCGGCCGACTGCGGGCCATGCCGCATCTCTTCAACGTTCCGGACCGCGGCTGAATATTCGATTCTCTGCGGCCGGTGGCTGAGGATGCCGGCCGCAAGCATTGCCCCAGATAGGCGAAGTCGCGACCGATCCGCCTGATTCGCGAGTTGACCCCACCATGGGCGACAACCTCGACTGAGAACCGCAACCTTGGTGATCTCCGGTGCTAGTAGTGGAGAGACCGTGTTTGCGACGCCGAGAAAGCCCTGCCCGACGCTCTTCGCGATCGCAATCGCGATCGTGGTTGCCCCGAGCACGCTCTGGGCCGGCCCCGCCGGGGCCGCAAACACTCCGGACGTGGTCCCGGCCCGAGGCGGGGATGGCCTCGGGATTGTCGGCGGGCATCGTCTCGAGACTTCCAATTCCGCCAGGTTCTGGACCGGAGAGAGGATGCGCCGCGCAGATCGGAGGGGCGCACCGATTGTCGATCCACCCTGGGCCCGCGTGATCCCGCCCAGGGCCGCTCCGGCAGCCGGGCCGAGGACTCTCGTGCCTCCGTCTGCGCCGCGGGGGTCATCGGCCGCAGCGACCGCGAGCAGCACCAATGTCGCGGACCCCTCGGTCGAGCCCTACTCAACGCACGGCCGGCTCTTCTTCCGGATCGACAGCTTCATCGGGAGCTGCTCGGCCACCGTTATCAACACCCGGGGCAGGAACCTGGCAATCACGGCCGGTCACTGCCTGCGTGAGGGTTACGGCAGCCGCGGCGCCTGGAGCCGGCACGTTGTATTCGTACCGGCCTACGAGAATGGGAGCCGTCCGTTCGGCTCCTTCGCCGCCCGGAGCATCTGGGTGAGTCCCGGCTACTACCGTTCGGAGAACCCCAATTACGACGTTGGTGCGGTGGTTCTCAGGGCCAACCAACTTGGCAAGGTCGCGAACGTGGTCGGCGCCCGGGGCTGGGCGACGGGCGTTTCCCGGTTCCGGCCCTTTCAGGTCTTTGGATATCCGGCGGGCTCCCGACACGGAGAGGTTCCCGCCTACTGTGATTCCCAGGTGCGCGGGGTGGATCGGTACACGCGGGGGATTCCCGGCCCGGCGACCTCGCGAATCGTCTGCGACATGGCCCGGGGATCGAGTGGCGGTGGCTGGATCTTCAACGACCTATACCTGAACAGCGTGATCAGCTACGGCAAGATCGGCCACCCGGGGGTTCTCTACGGTCCCTTCTTCGGGAAGGCCGTCCGGCGGTTGATCCACCGCGCGAGGTAGCGCTCAGCTGCGTTCCCGGACTGTCGCCTTGTCCTCGAGCGTCATCGTCCCCGGGTGGCCCTCGCCAGGCCATGGGCTTAGCAGCAACAGCAGTCGAACATCGGTGATCGCGCTGACCTCGTGCCGCTCCGAAGGATCAAACTCAAAGAGCGAGCCGACCCTCGCCCTGACCTTCTGGCCTGCCCCTGAACTCACTTCCACATCGCCCTCGATCACGGTCAGCCAGGCGCGCTCATGGACCTCGTGATCCTGCAGTCGCCCGCCGGCCGGCAACTTGAGCACAATCACCCGGGCGTCGTTGCCGCTCGAGATTATCTCGGGTCGGCTGGGCTCGGCCTGGACAGAGTGCAGGTCCCAATGCTTCATCTCATCCTCCTGGGCGGGAAACGGTGACACCATGAGCGTAGACGTTTGCGGGAACCATATTTGGCAATACCCACTATTGGCAATAAGTCGACCCAATTTCGATTATCAAGGACCGGCGGGATCGGTCGATATCTGTTTCGAAAGGTCCAAGCCATCGGCTCCCCCGGGAGACTGGCGCAAACCGCTTGAGAACCCAGGAAGGTCCCTAATGGTCCGGAGCATGCGCGTACGGCTTGGCGCCCGCCTCAGTGGTGAGGAGTCGGGCTTCACGCTGATCGAACTTCTCGTCGTGATGCTGATCATCGGCCTGCTGGCCGCGATCGCAATTCCCGCCTTCTTCAACCAGCGCGACAAGGCGAAGGAATCCGACGCCAAGGAAAACGCCCACACGGCACAGGTCGCAATCGAGACCTACGCCACCAACAACAACGGCTCGTACCTCAATGCGACCCCCGCGATCCTCGCCGGCATTGAGCCGACGATCACAGGTTGGCAGAGCCGCCTGGCGGTTACCGCGGCGGCCGGCAGCTACACCGTCACGGTCACGGTCAAGAGCGGAACGGCGACGTTCAGCATTGCCCGCGCAGCCGGCGGCGCCGTCACCTACCCCTGCGTCGGTGGCACAAGCTGCTCCGGCGGATTCTGGGGCTGACGCAATACCAAGCAGCCCCAGCCTGGTCTGAACTGACCAGGGGATGGAGTTTGGAATCGGCGGGCCTTCGGGTCCGCCCATTCTTCTTCCCCATCGAGCGTCGTCGCTTTCAGGGGCGATGCACCGGCCTATCGGCGCCTCGGGATGCAAGATCCCAATTTCGAGTATCCAGCCGTGGGTGGGACTGTCGATACACCGTCAGCCACGTCAATGCCGGTGACTCCCTGCGGGAGCCCGGCGCAAATCATCGGAGAGCCCGTCTTGGTTGAAGATCTGCGTAATCGGTTCGGCGCCCGCCCCAGCGATGAGGAATCGGGCTTCACGCTGATCGAACTTCTCGTCGTGATGCTGATCATCGGACTGCTGGCCGCGATCGCGATCCCCGCCTTCCTGAATCACAGCAGCAAGGCCAGAGAGGCCGACGCCAAGGAGAACGCCCACACGGCACAGATCGCAATCGAGACCTACGCCACCGACAACAACGGTTCTTACGCTGGTGCAACCCGCGCTCTCCTCGTGGCCAGGGAGCCGTCAATCACCGGTTGGCAGAGTCGCCTGACTGTGACCGTCACCGCCACCACCTACACCGTCAAGGTCAAGGTCAAGAGCGGAACGGCGACGTTCAGCATTGCCCGCGCAGCCGGCGGCGCCGTCACCTACCCCTGCGTCGGTGGCAAAAGCTGTATTTCCGGCAAGTGGGGGGCCTGATCCGGCCATCTGCCCCAGCCTGGCCAGGGCCTGAAGCTCGGGAGGCAGGGGCGTCGTTTCCGCTCGAGGTGTTCTCGGGTCGGCTGGGATCAGCCTGGACGGATCGCGGGTCCCAACGCTCGCCCAGGTGATCCTGGGACAGGTGTTGGATCACCGCTTTGCGTGGCCGTTTCCAGGGGTTATGTAACGAATTACCTACTTTTGGGGAAAGAATGACCCAATTTCGATTATCAAGGCCTCGTTGAGACCGTCGATACACCGTCCGTAATGTAAATGCCAGTGACTCCTCGGGAGACTGGCGCAAACCGCTAGAGACCCCAGGAGGTCCCTTATGGTCCAGAATATGCGTAAGCGGGTTGGCGCCCGCCTCAGTGGTGAGGAGTCAGGTTTTACACTGATCGAACTTCTCGTCGTGATGCTGATCATCGGCCTGCTGGCCGCGATCGCAATTCCCGCGTTCTTCAACCAGCGCGACAAGGCGAAGGAATCTGACGCCAAGGAAAACGCCCACACGGCACAGGTCGCAATCGAGACCTACGCCACTGACAACAACGGCTCGTACGCCGGTGCGACCCCCGCGATCCTCGCCGGCATTGAGCCGACGATCACAGGTTGGCAGAGCCGCCTGGCGGTTACCGCGGCGGCCGGCACCTACACCGTCACGGTCACGGTCAAGAGCGGAACGCCGACGTTCAGCATTGCCCGCGCAGCCAGCGGCGCCGTCACCTACCCCTGCGTCGGTGGCACAAGCTGCTCCGGCGGATTCTGGGGCTGACGCAACACTCAACCCCAGCCTGGTCCGAGCTGACCAGGGCATGAAGTTTGGAATGGGCGGGCCTTCGGGCCCGCCCATTCTTCTTCCCCAGTCGGCAACTCCGGCCCGGGAAACCGAACCGGGCGCTGGCATGGAGACGACCATTGTGAGGCCGAGTTCGACAACAGCCAAGTCGGCTTCGCGCTGATCGAGCCGCTCGCGGTCTTCCTGATCCTCGGCCGGCAGAGGCTACGATCGGGGCCAGTTCGAGCTCCGGCCCGGGTGCGGCGTCAGGCGTGGCGATGCCGGGGCTCTCAGGTACCGGTTGAACCCGGTCGACGGCGGTGGATCTCCCGAGCACGGCATCAGCGGCGCCCCGGACCCGGGTGATCGATCCCGGAACGGCTGTTGAACGGATAGCTGCCCAATTTCAGTTCGAGGCGGGATCGGCCGATGAAAGTCCAAGCCTGATGCATGCGAACGGACCCAACAAGCTCTCGCGCTCGGAAGGATTCACCCTGATCGAGCTACTGGTCGCGATGATCATCTTCGTCGCGGTCGGCGCAATCGCGGTTCCGTTCCTCGTTGCGACGCTGAAGGACCAGCCGAAGGCAAACGCCAAGTCGGACTCGATCCGGGACTCCCGAGCGCTGATGGAGTCAATCGGCAGGGACATGAGATCGGGCATTTCCGTGCCGGTCGCCGGGACCACGACCCTGGGGATCGAGACCTATGTCCACCAGGCGACCTGCGCCGGCACCCCCTCAGCGACGGCCGTCTCGATCCAGTGTCTCGTCACCTATACCTGCACCACTGGAACCTGCACACGCAGGGTCGAAAACCCGGCCGGCGGTGGCGCCGGGACGACCGTGACCAAAGTCACCGGGTTGACCTCCGGGACGGTGTTCACGTACAGCCCTTCCACCACCGCGGCGACCTTTGTCCAGGTCAATCTGGTCTTTGCCGGTACAGCCCCGGGCAATGACATGATCACCCTGACGGATGGCTTCAGTCTCCGCAACGGAACCACGCCATGAAGACGCGACGGCTGACGGAAGACAGGGGATTCACGCTGATTGAGGTGCTGGTTGCGCTCTTCATCCTGATGCTCGGAGCGGTCGCGACCTACAAGCTTCTCAACTCCGCAACCAAGGCCAATTTCCGGGCCGAGCAACGACAGGTGATCCAGGATGTCGCCCAGCGCGAAATGGAGAAGCTGCACACGATCGCCTACGACAACCTTGCCCTCTCCTCGACCCCGGTAACGAGCGCCGACACGACCCTGCCAAGCAATCGGGTCAGCGGAACCACATTCAAGCTGACCGCGACCGGCTCCACATTCGCCACGATGGTCGTCTCCGGGACCGGGCTGGTTGCGCCAGGCCCAACCGCGTTCACAAGCGGCGACGTGAGCGGCAAGATCTATCGCTATGTCGTCTGGATGAACGATGACCAGTGCCTCGAGGCCGACTGTCCCGGCAGCCAGGACTTCAAGCGAGCAATCGTCGCCGTCAAACCGGACACGGTCGCGTCGGGGGGTACCCGCACCTACACCGAGATCCAGTCCGACTTCATCGAGCCGGCGACCGCATCACCATGAGCCTGAGTCCGTTTGCGATAAGCATCTTCGCCGGCGCATTTGGCGCGATCATCGGCAGCTTTCTCACCGTGGTGGCCCATCGGGTGCCACGCGGTGAACCCGTGGTGACGGGCCGCTCTGAATGCACCACCTGCGGCCATGAGATCGCCGCCTACGACAATGTGCCGGTCATCTCCTACGCGGTCCTCCGGGGTCGCAGCCGGTGCTGCGGCGAGACGATCTCCGCCCGTTACCCGGCCACGGAGGCCGTGACCGCGGTCCTCTTCGCTGCTACGGCATTGGTCTTCAGGAACGATCCCGCGGAGCTTGCGCTCGGCCTGATATTTGTCGCGACGCTCGTCGTGATCACCCTTACCGACCTCGAGCGCCGGATCATCCCAAACCGGGTCCTTGCAGTTTCCGCGGCGATCGGCATCGCGGTTGTCGCCGTGACGATGACCGGAGAGACCCCTGAAAGGCTGATTGCCGCGCTGGCAGCCGGCGGTCTTCTTTTCGTGGTTGCCCTGATCCACCCCCGCGGAATGGGGATGGGTGACGTGAAGCTGGTCGCCGTGATGGGCATCTATCTGGGGCGCTCCGTGGCACCGGCGCTGCTGATCGCATTTGCTGCCGGCGCAGCGGTCGGCATCGGGATCATGCTGGTCCAGGGCAGCCAGGCGCGCAAGTCCGCAATCCCCTTTGGGCCGTTCCTGGCACTTGGCGGCGTGGTCGGATTGCTCGCCGGCGACCAGATCGTGGATTGGTACCTGAACTCCTTTTCCGCGTAATCCAACTTGCAGGATGAAAGTTTCCCCGCGATTTGGCCGATGTAGCCACACGGAGCGCCTATCGCCCCTCCCCAAACGAATGTTTTCCAAAAAGTCAACAAGCAATCTGGTTGGTCTCGAGATCGAGGCCGGGAGTATCGCGGCCGCAGAAGTCGGCGGAAATGGCGTACCTGAAATCGGCGCCAACGGCGTTGTCGACCTCGCGCCCGGAGCCTTCTCCGAGGGCGAGGTGCTGGAGCCCGATGTCGTCGCATCCGCGCTCCGCGAGCTGTTCAACGAAAACAGGCTCCCCAAGCAGGTCCGGCTCGGGATCGCAAACCAGAAGGTTGCCGTGCGCTCAATCCGCCTTCCACTGATCGAGCGGCCCGATGAACTCGAGGCCGCCGTGCGCTTTCAGGCCGCCGACCACATCCCGATGCCACTCGACCAGGCAGTGATGGATTTTCGTGTCGTCTCAAAGGCCAAGTCTGAAGACGGTGGGACCCAGATGGACGTGATCGTGGTCGCGGCGAGAAGCGAGATGGTCAATGTCTTCATCGACACGGTTCGACGGGCAGGCCTGAAGCCGGTCGGAATCGATCTCTCGGCATTCGGGATGATCAGGGCACTTGCCGATCGAACCCCACCGGATCCCGATGCGGATCCCGTGCCGATCCCCGCGACCCTCTACTGCGGCATGGGTGACGGAACAAACCTTGCGGTGGCAAGGGGCAGGTCCTGCCTCTTTTCGCGTGTCAGCGCCTTTGGAACCGAATCGATCGCAACGCAGCTGGTCGCCGACACCGGGTTGACCATTGAGCATGCGCGCCAATGGCTCGCGTTTGTCGGTCTTGGCCAGCCACTTGAAACACTCGAGGGGGATCCGGACATTGCCGCTGCGGCCCGAAGGGGCCTGGAGGTCGGGGCATCCCGGCTGATCGATGAACTGAGGTTGTCGCTTGATTACTACGGTCAGCAGGAGAGTTCGCTGGCCGTCGAACACGTTGTACTCGGCGGAACGGGCAGCACGATCAAGGGCCTCGGGGATCGGATCAGCGAGGGACTTGCGCTGCCGGTTGAGGTGACCCTGCCGGAGGCGCTGGCCTCGATGGGTGAGACGCGGGCGGCTCGAATGACAATGTCCTTCGGCCTGGCGCTCGAGGAGTAGGCAATGCGCCCCGTCAATCTGATCCCGGCCAAAGAGCGTCGAGGCGGCAGCGCGCCGTCGCGGACCGGCGCTTCCGCGTACATCCTGGTCGGCGCATTGGCGCTGCTTGTCGTCGGTGTGGTTGCGCTTGTGATCACCAAGAACGACGTCTCCGGCAGCCAGGCTGAAGTTGCCCGTCTGGAGCAGCAGAAGACGGTGGCAACGGCGAGGGCTGAAAAGCTGGCAGCCTACACCCAATTCCGGACCGTGCGTGACGTCCGCGCCACGACCGTGGCAACCCTCGCGGGTACCCGATTCGATTGGGAGCGGGTGATGCGGGAGCTGTCAATGGTCCTGCCAGGCGACGTCTGGATAAAGCAGCTGACGGCAACCGTTGCGCCCACGGTGATAATCGAAGGCGCGCTGACGATCGAGAGTCGGGCCCAGGTTGCCGGCCCGGCGGTCGAGATTCTCGGATGCGCAGCCAGTCAGGACGCCGTCGCGAGGTTCATACCCGCGCTGAGGGGCATCGACGGTGTGACAAGGGTCGGACTTCAGAAGTCGGGGATCGATCAGAACGCGACCGCCGGCGGAGGAACCTCCGGGGTTTCAACCGACGAGACGAAATGCCCGACGACCGGCGGGATCGTGACCTTTGAGCTGGTGGTTGCATTTGACGACGCGCCGGCCGCGATCGCGGAGTCGGCGGCCGTGTCAGGTGCCGCGGCTGGTGCAGAAACGGCGCCGAGCGATCCGAACACCGCAGCGCAGGCGGGAACAGCCGACACCTCAGGCGTCACGGGAACACAGCAGGAGCAGCAGACGGCGACAGATTCGGCCAACAGCCAGATCGACAAGGCAAACAGGGCCAAGTCCGCGATTCTGGGCGGGACCAACTGATGAGCGGCTCGACCAGACTGATGGTGGCTGCGGTCGCAACCTTTGCCCTGGTGGCGGGCTTCTGGTTCCTGATCCTCTCGCCTCAACGCCAGAAGGCCGAAACGCTTTCCGCGCAGGTTGATCAGCTTCGTACCGAGGTCGACCAGAAGCGACAGGAGGCCGCGGCCGGAGCCGAATCAAGGGCCTCGTACCGGGAGGACTACGGACAACTCGTGACCCTCGGCAAGGCCGTGCCCGGCGGCGACGACACCGCTTCGCTGCTGGCGCAGCTGAACGGCATCTCGGATAGCTCCGGCGTCAGCTTCAACTCGGTTGAGTTGTCAGCGGCGGTGGCGGAGACCGCACCGACGACCGCGCCGACGGCGCCCGGCGCGCCCACTGCGACCGCGCCGGTTCCCGAGGCGGATCCAGCGGCGACCGCCACGGCAGCCGCCCAGCTTCCGATCGGGGCCACCGTCGGAGCAGCGGGCCTCGGGGTTCTGCCCTACAAGCTCGGCTTCACCGGCAGCTTCTTCCACGTCGCGGACTTCATCGCCGGCCTGGATCGGATGGTCAGCACCGCAGATGGGAAGGTCACGGTCGACGGCAGACTCGTGACGATCAACGGATTCTCGCTGGTGACCGCGAAGAAGGGCGGCTTTCCGAATCTGGACGCCAACTTCCTGGTCACCACATATCTGACCCCTCCAAGCGAGGGCGTCACCGCCGGCGCGACACCGACCACTCCGGCCGCGGTCGACGCTGCCCCGACTGCAAACGCGACGCCATGAACAAGGGCCCGGAAATCAAGATGCCCGGATTCGTCCGTGATCTCTACGGGGACCTTCGCGACCGCCGGTTGCTGCCGGTTGTGGCATTGCTGATCGCCGCCGCCGCCGCGGTCCCATTTCTGCTCGGCAAGTCGACCCCCGAGTTCACTCCCACTGGAGGCCAGACCGGAATCGCAGTCAAGACCTCAAAGCCGGGCGAGCTGGTCGCAGTCACGACCTCTCCGAACCCGGGCGTCCGC
>JBBQZL010000040.1:0-15901 GCA_038207745.1 Solirubrobacterales bacterium | reverse complement strand
GCCGACCGAGGCCGATGCCGAGCGGGTCTCCCGCGACATGGAGCGCTACGACATCTGAACCCCGGGATCGCCCGCGCCCGGCTACATGCGGTCGGGTGCCGAGATCCCCAGCAGCCCGAGCGATGAGGAAATCGTTCGCATCGTCAGCACGCAGAGGGCGAGCCGGAACTCCTCGACGCCCGCACCTTCGGCGCCAACGACATGACAGTCGCGGTAGAAGCCGTGGAAATCAGCCGCCACGGCGATCGAATAGGCGCAGAGTCGATGCGGCGCGCGCCGGTCGGCTGACTCGCGGATCTCGGCCGGAAACTCCAGCAATCGCTTGACCAGCGCCCTCTCGGCGGGATCCAGCGGATTCGCAGCCGCAGCCAGGTCGGCACCAAGGGCGCGGTGCTCGGCATCCTCACCGGCACGCCGCAGGATGCTCGCGATCCGGGCGTGTGCGTATTGGACGTAGTAGACGGGGTTCTCGCTTGATTCGCTGCGGGCCAGATCCAGGTCGAGGTCGACGGTGGAGTCGTGGCTTCGCTGGAGCATGAAGAAGCGGGCCGCGTCGGCTCCGATGTCGGCAATGACCTCGTCGAGGGTGACGAAGTCACCCCGACGCTTCGACATCCGCGAGCGCTCACCACCCTCGAGGACGCTGACCATCTGCATGATCTGAACCTCGAATGCGTCGCCGTCGCTGCCGAGGGCCTCGATCGCGGCCCGCATCCGTGCAACGTAGCCGTGGTGGTCCGCGCCCCAGACATCGATCAATCTCTCGAATCCACGGCTCAGCTTGTCGGCGTGATACGCCATGTCCGGAGCCATGTAGGTCGGCTCACCATCGGCCCGGATCAGGACCCGGTCCTTGTCGTCTCCGAATGCGGTTGTGCGCAGCCACAGGGCCCCGTCGCTCTCGTAGACGTGGCCGGCCTTGCGCAGGTTCTCGATTGCGAGGTCCATCCGGCCGTCCTCGCGGATCGAGCGCTCCGAGAAGAAGCCGTCGAGACTGACGCCGTATCGGACCAGGGACTCCTTGATCCCCTCCAGCATCAGCTCGATCCCCAGGTCGGAGATCTTCTCCAGGTCACCGGGGTCAACGCCCTGGTCGGCCAGTTGCCGGGCGATCTCACCGATGTACTCGCCCTCATACCCGTCCTCGGGGGCGTCGCCACCGCTCATCTTCGCCGAGATCGAGAGGCCAAATCTTTGGATCTGGCCACCGCTGTCGTTGATGTAGTACTCGGTGCTGACCTCGTTTCCAACCGCGGCAAGGATGCGGCTGAGCGAGTCGCCGTAGGCGGCGTGACGTCCCGAGGCGGCCGTCAGCGGTCCGGTCGGGTTGGCCGAGACGAACTCGACCAGGATCCGCTCGGGGTCGTCCGTCTCGACCTTTCCGAGATGATCCCCGGAGGCGATCAGGGCCGCGACAGCGCCGCGAAACCACTCGTCGCTGAGAAACAGATTGATGAACCCGGGTCCGGCGACGTCGATCCGCTCGACCGCGTCACCGAGCCCCTCGTCAAGGCTCTCCGCAAGCTGGACGGCGATGTCCCTGGGCCTTGCGCCCAGCGGCCCGGCAAGCAGCATCGCCGCATTGGAGCTGTAGTCGCCCAGGTCCGGCTTTGGTGGTCGCTCGAGCGTCGGTTCGGAGCCCGGCGGGTCGCCGCCGCGCATGTCCAGAGCGGCGCTGCGGACGGCGGCACGAAGATCTGAGATCGGGTCAGGGGCGCTCATCGGGGCAATCGTAGGACCCTGAGGCCCTCAGCAGTGGTACGGCTCGCCGGCGAGGATCTTGGCCGCCCGGAAAAGCTGCTCCATCAACACGATCCGTGCGAGCTGATGCGCCATCGTCTGCGGGCCGAAGGCGACCAACTCGTCGCATGCCTCCCTTGCCCCGGTGGACAGACCCTTCTGGCCGCCGATCAGGAAGCAGATGTCGAGTGCGTCGATCCGCCGCTCGTTCAGCCAGTTGCTCCAGGTGATCGAGTCCATGCCCTGGCCCCCGGCATCCATCCCGATGATCCGGCCGCGCGCCGGCAGACGCCGGATCAGATCATCATCGTCTCGCGCCGCGACGACCTCGAGCGGCTGGTGATGCCGGAGCAGCTTCAGGTAGTGGGCCTCGGCCTCGATGAACGGCGACTTTGCCCTTCCGACCGTGAGAAGGAAGGCCTTCATCTGACGTTTGCGTTGTTGTTGATCACCGCTGCGATACTAGGAGGAAGTGCTTACAGGCACCTGGGAAATCGGAAGGAGAGTCCAATGACCGACGAAAACGTTGAGCGCCAGATCAACATCAATATGTCCCGGAAGCAGATGGCGGGGGTGTACGCGAACTTCGCCAACGTCAGCCACTCTGACTATGAGTTTTCGATCACCTTTGCGCGGGTTGACCACGAGATGGAAGAAGAGGAGATCCAGGGGATCGTCGTGTCACGCATCGCCCTTTCGCCTCGCTTCATGCGCGAGTTGATCGATGCGCTCGAGGACAACTTCTCCAAGTGGAGCACCAAGGAGGGGATCAAGAACCTTCCCGAATATCCGGGGGAACCCGACGAGTCCTGACGCCGGCACGGATATCCGGCGCGGTCCCCGATTCAGCGGGTATCGCGCCGGTAGGCAACGGCCGCTCCGATCCGCTCCATCGTGGTCGGATGAGTGCCGAAGATCAACTGGGTCAGCGCAGGGGGCCGAGGGGTCGAGAGATTGGTGATCGCCAATCGCCTCTGGAGTGCGATCAGGGTCCCCGGGTCATCGGTCAGCTCGAGCGCGAAGGAGTCAGCCCTGGCCTCGACCATTCGCGAGAGTTGATTGCCCGGCACCCCGAGCACAAGCGTTACCAATGTCAACAGGAGCGCCAGCGGCGCCAGGATCGCCGGGGAGAACGGGTCATCCCCGGTCCGCCGGGCCAGCGCGGTGCTTGCGAGCTGGATGAACAGCACCGCCAGTGGCGCGACCAGGAGAACCCAGGCCACCCCCCGCTGCACATCGTTGTGCTTGACGTGGGCGAGCTCGTGGGCGAGCAGTGATCGAAGCTCGGGCCTCGAGAGGTCGTTCAGCGCGTTGTCGTAGATGACCACCCGTTTGCTCGAACCCAGCCCGTCGACCGAGGCGTTCAGCGCGGTTGAGCGACGTGAGGCATCAACGCGGTAGATCTCGCCGATCTCGACGCCGGCCTGCCGGCCCAGCCGCTCCACCTCGGACCGGACCGGCCCACCCGGAATCGGCTCGAATTTGTTGAAGACCGGCGCCAGGACCACCGGAGCGAGCCAGGTGAAGACGATCGCGTAGATCGCCACCAGCGCGAAACCCCCCACCCACCACCTGCGGCGGAGCCTGCGGATGATCACCATCGCCAGAAACCCGCCGAGGGCGGCCAGCGCAACGCCGATTGCGCCGGAGACGCCGAAGTCCCGGAACCAGGGCCCCCAGGCCTGGGTCGAGAGCCCTGCATCGAGGGATCGCTGCTGCATCCAGGCGCCGAGCGGCAGCGAGGTCACGGCGAGGATCACGGAGATCGAGGCCGCAATCACGGCGGCGCCGATCAGCGGGCGACGGGATGCCCATGCGAACATCCGGCGGATCGGAGTCGGCCGCCAGAGCGCGATTGCCGTGAGAACCGCAAGCTCGACCACGAGCGACCCGATGCCGAGCCAACGCTGGATATCACGGAAGGAGTGGATCTGGTCGAGCTGGGCCGAGCTGAAGAACTGATGCTCGGAAACGGCGGCAGGGTCTATGATCAGTCCACGCGGGTGCAGCAGCCAGACCGCAAGCTCGGCAGCCAGCAGCGCGGCAACGGCCACCCCGACGAGCCACACCGTGCCCGTCCGCTTGAAACCCGAAGTGAGGTCGCCTGCCACGCACCTTTACGATAGACAGCGTGTTCAGCACCCATGGCGAATGCACCGGCGAAGTCGCCAGGTCACGCTGAATCCGCACACCCAAGGCCAGAACCATGCGCGCAGCAATCATCAGCGATATCCACTCAAACCTGCCTGCCCTTGAGGCGGTTCTCGACGACATCGATGAAATCGGTGCCGACGAGATCTGGTGCCTGGGAGACATCGTCGGCTATGGAGCCGACCCGAATGACTGCACGACGCTGATTCGCGAGCGCACCGCCCACTCGCTGATCGGCAATCACGACCTCGCGGTCCTCGGCAACATCGATGCCACGACCTTCTCCGCCCATGCCGCATTTGCGGTTGCCTGGACCAAGGAGGTGTGCTCCTACGAGACACTCGAGTTTCTCTCCGGACTGGGCCCGAGCAGCGAACGCGACGGCGTCGGTCTCTTCCACGCCTCCCCCCGGGATCCGGTCTGGGAGTACGTGCTCTCTTTTGAGCAGGCCACGGAATGCCTCGAGATGCAGCCGGAACCGGTCTGCATGATCGGCCACTCGCACGTGGCCCTCCATTTCACCGGTCCCGACGTCGACGGGCAGGTGAAGGGCGCGCAGGCGCTTGCGGGAACCGAGCTCGACCTCTCACACGGCCGCTGGCTGATCAATCCGGGAAGCGTCGGACAGCCACGCGATGGGGATCCGAGAGCCGCGTGGCTCGAGTTCGACGACGATGGCTGGAAATCAACCCATCATCGGGTCAAGTACGACATCGATGCCGCATCCGACGCGATCATCGCCGCCGGGCTGCCCGCCCACCTGGCCGAACGACTCCATATGGGCCACTGATCATGCAAACCAGGATCAAACACGGACTCGCGATGTTTCTCGCGCTGGCGCTGGGGCTGCTGACCTCGCTGGCAATTGTCTCCTGCGGCAGCTCGAGCAACGACAATCTGCTGCCGGGCGATACCGCCAAGCAGATCATCGCGAACCTCGAATCAGTCCAGCAGATCGCCGACAGCGGCAACTGCTCGGACGCCGTGACAGCGGCCGAAGAGGTCAAGCAGCAGATCGACGATCTGCCCTCCACCGTCGACCCGAAGCTCCGGAACAATCTCGATGAGGGTGCCCAGCGGCTGATCAATGTCCTGAATCAACCGGGGGCATGCATCGATGCCACCGGGTCGACCGACACCTCGACGACGGATACGTCGACCACCGACACCTCGGCGACAGATACGTCGACCACCACGAAGACCAAGCCCGACAAGACCACGAAGCAGCCGACGACCCCGACGACGACTTCGACTCCGACGACACCCACCACCACGACACCGACAAACCCGACGACACCGACCACCCCGGGTGGTGGATCCGGCACCGGCGGAATCGGAAGTGGCGGCAAGTCCGGGGGCGGGCAGTCTCCTCCCGCCGTCCAGCCCAGGAGTGAAGGCTGGGCAGGCTGATGGAGGCCGGATCCCTCTCAGGGCGCTACGAGATCGGCGAACGGCTCGGCTCGGGCGGAATGTCGAACGTCTACAAGGCAACTGATCGCATCCTCGAGCGACAGGTCGCGGTGAAGATCCTGGCCGAGCATCTCTCTGACGACGAGCGGTTCGTCGCCCGCTTCCGGCGGGAGGCGCTGGCGGTGGCAAAATTGATCCATCCGAACATCGTCCAGGTCTACGACACCGGTGTCGACCAGGGACGCCACTACATCGTCATGGAGTACGTCGAGGGCAGGTCCGGAGCCCAGATCCTTCAGAAGACCGGCCCGATCGGCTCGGACTCGACCGCAAGGATCGGCATCCAGGCCTGCGCCGGACTCGACTTCGCGCACAGCCGCGGGATCATCCACCGGGATGTGAAGCCGGGAAACCTGATGATCGACGGCGGGCCGGCCGGCGGCGACTCACCAATGGCCGTGAAGCTGACCGACTTCGGGATCGCCCGCGCGCTCGAGCAGACCCGGATCACCCAGGTCGGCTCCGTTGTCGGCACCGCCGCCTACCTTGCCCCGGAGCAGGTCCGGGGTGAAGAGGCGACGCCGTGTACGGATGTCTACGCGCTCGGCGTCGTCCTCTACCAGTTCCTCACCGCTCGTCTGCCGTACGAGGGTTCGTCACTTGCAGAGCTCGCGGTTCGCCAGCAGAACGAGCGCCCGCTGCCGCCCCGGACCTACAACGACGCGGTCTCCGAGTCGATCAGCCGGGTCGTGCTCCGGGCCCTCGAGGGCAACCCGAAGCAGAGGTACTCGACCGCCCATGAGCTCGCAGAGGATCTTCAGCGGAGCATCGCCGGCGAGGAGGTCGAAACCGGCTACCTCGAGCAGGAGACGCCGACCAGGTATCTCGGCGATGCAAGCACGCCCGCAGAACCACTCGAGCGGACCCGGCGGACCGAGTTCCGCCCCGCGCCGCCATCCTCCCGTCGCCCGGCGGCACAGGCGGCGCAGGCGGCCCAACCCCGGGCGGCCCAGCAGAGGCCGCGGCGATCGGCCTTCTCGCGCTTCATCCGCGGTTTGATGGCGATGATCGCGCTGATCCTCGTTGCGGCGGCCGTTGCCGCTGCCGTGATCTTCCTGACCGACAAGACGGCGAGCGTCAAACTGCGCGAATACGCGGGTAACAGCTACAGCAAGGTCGTCGACGAGCTCAAACAGGCGGTCGGCGAAAACCAGAAGTAGCGGGGCGTCGCCTCACGGCTCGAGGCTTCCTCAGGCCTCCCAGGGAACGGCGCCGGCGACCACCGCGGCTTCATATGTACGGAAGCGCTCCGCCTCGATCGCCGCACGGGCGCCATCGACGAGCGCCTTCATGTAGGTCAGGTTGTGGAGCACGAGCAGGCGAACCGCGGTGAGCTCGCGAGCCCGTGAGAGAAAGCTGATGTAGTCGCGATCGTGAAGCCTGCAGGCCCTGCATGGGCAGCCGTCGACGATCGGGTTGCGGTCCCCTGCCCAGCCACTCTTGCGCAGGTCCAGCCTGAAGCGCTTGTCCGGATCGGGCACCAGCGCGACTCCATGGCGGGCCAGCCGGGTCGGAGTGGCGCAATCGAAGATGTCGATGCCGTCGCCGATTCCACCGAGCAGGTCGTCGACCTCGCCGATCCCCAGCAGGTGCTTGGGGGCGTCAACCGGCAGCAGCCGCGTGGTCATCTCGACCACGCCCCGCATCTCCTCCTTGTCCCGCCCAAGCGACCCACCGATCGCCACCCCATCGATGCCGGCGGAGGAGATCGCATCAGCTGACAGACGACGCAGATCCTCGTGCACCCCGCCCTGGACGATCCCGAAAAGCGCCTGGGTCCGGGGGCCGTTCTGGTCGTGCCATGCGACGCAGCGTTCGAGCCAGCGGTGGGTTCGCTCGGTTGACCTGGCCGTGTATTCGTAATCGGCGTGATACGGCGTGCACTCGTCGAATGCGAGCGCGATGTCGGAGCCGATCGCCTTCTGGATACTCATCGAGGACTCCGGCGAGAGGTAGCGCTCGGAGCCGTCACGGTAGGACCGAAACCGCACTCCGTCCTCATCGATCTCGATGATCGAGCCCTGCTCCGGCTTGCCGCCGCTGCCCTTTATCTCGTCGGCGATGTGCCCATGGGCGAGGGAAAAGACCTGGAAACCACCGGAATCGGTGATGATCGCGCGATCCCAGGCCATGAAGCCATGCTGCCCGCCGGCCGCCTCGATCCGTTCCGGTCCGGGTGAGACATAGAGGTGGTAGGTGTTGCCGAGGATCATCTCGTAGCCGAGATCGGCGACCTCGGTCGACTCGAGTCCGCGGACGGTCCCCTTCGTTGCCAGCGGGATGAACGCCGGGGTCCTCACATCACCGTGTGCAGTCTTGAGAACACCGGTGCGTGCGTCACCATCGCGTGACCCGATCTCGAAGCCGAGCCTCTCGGGGGCGGATCTCATCGCCGGCCTACTTCGCGGGGTCGAGCAGTGATCGGCCGGTCATCTCGGCCGGCTGCGGGATAGCGAGAAGCTCGAGGGCGGTCGGTGCGACACTGGCCAGGATCCCCTCCCTGCTGATCGAGACACCCTCTGCGGTGACGATCAAGGGAACGGGATTGAGTGAGTGCGCCGTGTTCGGCGATCCGTCGGGCTCGAGCATGTGGTCCGCATTGCCGTGGTCGGCGGTGATCATGCACGCGCCGCCCGCCTCGTGGACCGTGTTGACGACCCGGCCCAGGCACTCATCGACGGCCTCGATCGCGCTGACCGCAGCCGGGATCACCCCGGTATGGCCGACCATGTCTGGGTTTGCGAAGTTGATGATCCCGAAGCGATATCCGTTGGTCTCCCAGTGCGAGCAGAAGGTGTCCGCCGCGGCGCGGGCGCTCATCTCCGGCTTCAGGTCATAGGTGGCGACGTCGCGGGCCGAGTCGACCAGGCAGTGCTCCTCGCCGCTCCACTCTTCTTCGCGACCGCCGTTGAAGAAATAGGTGACGTGGGCGTACTTCTCGGTCTCGGCGACGTGCAGTTGCAGCCCGCCCGCCTCGGAGATGGTCCCGGCCATCGTCACCTTCGGCCTTGCCTCCGGAAAGGCAACCGGATACGGCCAGCCCGCACGGTACGAGGTCATCGTGGTCAGATCGACCGGCGTCCCGCCCGCCCGCGGAAACTCGCTGAAACCAGGCTCGGCAAGCGCCCGGGTCAGCTCGCGCGCCCGGTCCGGGCGGAAGTTGACGAAGACCCCGACCTCGCCCTCTCCGATGCCATCGAAATCCCCGATCACGGTCGGCTTGACGAACTCGTCGGTCTCCCCACGCTCGTAGGAGGCTTCGATCGCCTCCTCGGTCGTGGCGGCGCGAAGCCCCTCGGAGTGGACCATCGCGTCGTATGCCAGCTTCATCCGTTCCCATCGGGTGTCGCGATCCATCGCGTAGAAGCGACCGCTGACGGTTCCGACCCGGCCGGCGCGGCGCAGCCATCGCTCCAGCTCCGCGAGGTAGCCCCTGCCGCCGTGCGGAAGTGTGTCCCTGCCGTCGGTGAAGGCGTGGAAGATGACCTCGGGGACGCCTTCCTGAACTGCGAGTTCGACACAGGCCTCGAGGTGCTCCCAGCCGGAGTGGACGCCGCCGTCGGAGACCAGCCCGAAGAGGTGAAGCCGCTTGCGCGGCCCGCGCCGGGCTCGCTCACATGCAGAGACCAGCGCCTCGTTGTCGAAGAAGCTGCCATCGGCGATCGACTTGTCGATACGCGCGAGGTCCTGGGGGACGATCGAGCCCGCACCGAGATTCAGATGCCCGACCTCCGAGTTGCCCATCTGGCCCTCGGGGAGCCCGACATCGGGTCCGCAGGCGATCAGCTGGGTGTGGGCCGAATCTGCCCAGAGGCGATCGAAGTTCGGGGTCTTGGCGAGCGAGATCGCGTTTCCCGGACCCGGGGGTGCAATTCCCCAGCCATCGAGGATCACCAGCGCCAACGAGGGTACGGGAATGCCCCTGGGTCCGGGGATGTTCAGCATGCCTTCAACTCCAGTATCCGAGACCCGCTCATGAGGCGGCCCGGACGATTGCAATCAGGGATTCCACCTCAAGGCTCGCACCACCGATCAGCGCGCCATCGACGTCCTCCTGGCCGAGCAGCTCCGCGGCATTGCCGGGCTTGACTGATCCGCCGTAGATGATTCTGGTCCTGTCACCGTCACCACCAAGGCGGTTGATCACGTTGCGGATGTCCGAGATCGTCTCCTGCGCCTGTTCCGGGGTCGCGGTCAGCCCCGTCCCGATCGCCCAGATAGGCTCGTAGGCGATCACCAGCTCGTGGATCCTGCTGAACGGGATTCCCGAGAGGTCGGCGGTCAGCTGCTCCTCGAGCACCGAGTCCGTCTCGCCGGCCTCGCGCTGCGCCTGGGTCTCGCCCACGCAGAGGATCGGCTCGAGGCCGGCTTCGAGCGCCGCGGCGACCTTGGCGGCAAGGGCCTGGTCGGTCTCGCCGAAATACTGGCGTCGCTCGGAGTGGCCGAGGATCACCGCGTCGACTCCGATCTCAACCAGCATCGGGGCCGAGATCTCGCCGGTGAACGCGCCGCTCCCGGCCTCGTGCATGTTCTGCGCTGCCACCTTGACCGTGCTCTCGTCGCAGAACTCCGTCGCAACGGCGAGCGAGAGAAACGGAGGGCAGATCACAACCTCGGGACCATCTGCCGGCAGTCTGGGCAGGCCGGAATGAAGTTCACCGAGGAAATCGCCGGTCTCGGAGATCGTCTTGTGCATCTTCCAGTTGGCCGCGACATACGGCCTGCGCTCACTCACCTTGGCTCCGTTCTGTTTCCAATGCCTTGACTCCGGGCAACTCCCTGCCCTCCAGCAATTCGAGCGATGCGCCGCCACCGGTGCTCAACCAGTCGACCTTGTCACCGAGGCCGAACTGCTGGATCGCCGCAACCGAGTCTCCTCCTCCGACCACGGTCTTGCCGGGTGCCTCTGCAACGGCCTCTGCGACCGCGCGAGTTCCCCCGGCATACGGCGCCATCTCAAAGGCGCCCATCGGGCCATTCCAGAGCACGGTGCCGGCCTTCGAGATCACCTCGGCGTAACGGGCCGCCGTCCGGGGCCCGACGTCGAGGCCCATCCACCCCGGCTCAACCTCAACTCCATCTGAGACGCGGTGTGCGGCGTCTGCGCTGAAGCTGTCCGCAATCACGAGATCAACCGGGAGCAGCAGCTCGCAGCCCGTACCCCTGGCCTTCTCGAGCGCCTCGGACGCATGCGAGATTCCGGCCTCCTCGACCAGCGAGTCCCCGGTGGAGATGCCCTGGGCCCGGAAGAAACTGAAGCACATCGCGCCGCCGATCAGGATCTGATCGGCGATATCGAGAAAGCGATCGATCACACCAATCTTGTCGCTGACCTTCGCGCCCCCCAGCACAACGACCAGCGGCCGGGCCGGATCCGACACCACCGCCCCGAGCTCGCCGAGCTCGCGCTCGAGCAGCAGCCCCGCATAGGCGGGCAACAGGTGGGCGACTCCCTCGGTTGTCGCATGGGCGCGATGTGCGGCGCCAAACGCGTCGTTTACGTAGACGACCGCCAAACCGGCCAGCGCCTTCGAGAGTTCAGGGTCATTCTCGGTCTCCCCCGGCTCGAAGCGACTGTTCTCCAGCAGCAGGATCTGCCCCGGCGCCAGCCCGGCAGCAAGCTTCCTCGCCTGGTCGCCGACAACCTCCGGGGCCAGGACGACCTCGGTCGAAAGCAGGTCCGAGAGATGCCTGGCCACCGGAGCCAGCGAGAGGTCGGGAACGACCTGGCCATTCGGTCTTCCAAGGTGTGAAACCAGGATCAGTGCCGCTCCGCGATCGCGAAGCAGCTCGATCGTCGGCAGGGCCGCTCGGATCCTGGTGTCGTCATCGACAACGCCGCCGGAAAGCGGAACGTTGAAATCGACCCGGACCAGAACCCGTTTGCCCGAGACGTCCGCGTCACGGACGCTCGGAGATTTCACGGCGTCGATCTCCTCCTCCGTCGCTAGGAGGGAAGGACCTTGGTCAGAAGCTCGACGCAGCGATTCGAGTATCCCCACTCGTTGTCGTACCAGGAGATGGTCTTGATCATCTTCCCGTCGCCGATCACCATCGTCAGGCCGGAATCAAAGATCGACGAGTGGGGGTCGGTGACGATGTCGGTGGAGACGATCTCGTCCTCGGTGTACTTGAGGATTCCCTTCATCGGGCCGTCGGCAGCGGCCTTGACCGCGGCGTTGACCTCCTCGGCACTGGTCGGCCTGGAGACGTTGCTGACGAGGTCGACGACCGAACCGGTTGCCACTGGAGCTCGCACGGCGAAGCCGTTGAGCTTGCCGGCCAGATCGGGCAGCACGATGCCGACGGCCTTGGCTGCGCCTGTCGTGGTCGGGATCAGGTTGAGCGCGGCTGCGCGGGCGCGGCGCAGGTCCTTGTGGGGCATGTCCTGGAGACGCTGATCGGAGGTGTAGGCGTGGATCGTGGTCATCAGGCCGTGTTCGATACCGAACTCGTCATTGATCACCTTGGCGATCGGCGCGAGGCAGTTGGTCGTGCAGGAGGCGTTGGAGATGATGTTGTGCGACTCGGGGTCATAGGTCTCAAAATTGACTCCGAGGGTGACGGTCACATCGGGATCCTTGGCGGGAGCCGAGATGATCACCTTCCTGGCACCGGCATCGAGGTGCTTGGACGCGTCGGCGCGCGCGGTGAAGAAGCCGGTTGACTCAAGGACGACATCGACCCCGAGGTCGCCCCAGGGGAGTGCAGCCGGATCGCGCTCCGAGAGCACCTTCATCTCGTAGCCATTGACCGTGATCGAGCCATCGCCGGCCTCAACGGTGCCATCGAACCGGCCGAGTATCGAGTCGTATTTGAGCAGGTGGGCAAGCGTCTCCGTATCGGTCAGATCATTGATCGCCACGAACTCGATATCAGCGTTCGCCGAGTGAGCGGCCCTGAGAACGTTCCGTCCGATACGGCCAAATCCATTGATGCCAACCTTGACGCTCATTTACCTCACTACCTCCTGATCGCTCGTTTGTAGGTCGATCCTATTTTTTCTGAGTTGCATCGTCAGCCCGAGCTGACGGTGATCTCGACTTCATGGCCGTCAGGATCACGAAGAAAGGCCGAAAAGGTGCCGGAACCGGGCCCCTTTGTCTCGCCGGGATCTGCCGCGCTGACGCCACCGGCGGCGACGCCGGCCTCCCATGAAGCCTTTACCGCTGCGATGCCCGGAGCCGCAAAGCTGACCAGAACCGATCCGGTCGCGCCCTCGCCATCACCCGGTGAGATGAACAGCCACGGCCGGGAGATCCCATAGCCGATCACGCTTGTTCCGTTCTCATGCCGCCTCCAGCCCAGTGGAGCGAGCATTGCGTCGTAGAACTCAGAACTGGCGCCCAGATCGGCGACTTCGAGAAGGACGTGGTGAAGCATTGGCTCAGGCTATCGCTGCTGACGGGAAATCGACCGCGCCGGGTGCAGACCGCCGCTCAGCGCGCTCACCCGCCACGCGGAGTCCAGCGAAACCATCTGATCGCGATCAGGAGGCCGAACACACCCCAGGCAAGCACGACTCCGAGGTGAGCCCACTCAAAACCGGCGCTCCCTCCCACTCCCGGAACATAGGCCGCGAAGAAGGCCTCGAAGAAGTGGCGGATCGGGAACAGATAGGCGAAGTGGATCACGCCGGAGGGCAGCTCATCCTCGGGTATGAAGATGCCGGAAAGGAAGTAGAGGGGCAGGAGGATCGCGTTGACGATCGGCGCGGCGGCGTCCTGCGAGGGGATCGCCGCAGTCAGCGCGATCCCGAGGCAACAGAAGCACGCAGCGCCAATGATCAGGGTGACGAGAATCGCGGGAAGGTGGCCCCAGGGAAGCGACACGCCGTAGAGCACGCGGCCGATCACCGCGATCAGGAAGAACATCATCACCGAGACGACAATCGAGTTGCCGACCCGGCCGCTGATGAAGACCCAGGCCGGCATCGGTGTCCCGCGGCCCCTCTTCAGCCTGCCGTCCTCCCGGGCGATCACAAGCGACATCGCGAGGCTCTGCATCGTCGCCGAGATCACCGAGAGCGTGATGATTGCGGGTATGTAATAGGTGGTCGCCTCGATCCCGTTCGGGCCACCGATCATCTTGTTGCCGAAGACGCCGGCAAAGATCAGCAAGAGGACAACCGGGAAGGCAACCGTGAAGAAGACCGAGGCCGGGTTGCGCCAGAAGGTCTTCTGGTCATAGCGGAACTGGTGGATGACCAGGGCGATGCCGCTCACTCGTCTCCACCGCCGTCCGTTTCGGCTGTGAGCCGCAGATAGGAGTCCTCGAGGCTTGGACGGCGCACATCGAGGTCGATCAACTCGATGGCGTTTTCAAGCGCCCATCCGGTCAGCGTGTGGACCGTGTCGACCGGTGAATCCGAGAGGATCGTGGTGGTCCGGTGCTCGGTCGAAGTTTCACCGAGCGCGGGGGGCAGACGGTCGGCGCCGATCGAAGCCGGCAGCTCAAAACTGATCTTGGTCGGGTCGGTCGAACGGGTCCCCAGGTCGTCCGGAGTACCAGATGCGACAACCTCGCCCCGCCGGATTATCGTCACGTGATCGGCGAGGAATTGGGCCTCATCCATGTAGTGCGTGGTCAGAAAGACCGTCTTGCCGAGATCCCGGAGACCCGCGATCACATCCCAGGCCTGACGGCGGGCAGAGGGGTCGAATCCGGTCGTCGGTTCATCCAGGAAGAGCAGCTCGGGATCGCCCACGAGCGCGATCCCGACGTCGAGGCGGCGCCTCTGGCCGCCGGACAGCTTCCCGGCCCGATCGTCGGCCTTCGAGCCCAGTCCGACCAGTTCGATCACCTCGGCGACCGGCCGCGGGTTCCGGTAGTAGCCGGCATACAGCGAGATCGACTCGCTGACCGTCAGGTATGGATCCAGCTCGCTGTCCTGGAGGACGATCCCGATCTGCTCGCGCCAGTCGCGGCCGGCGCCTGCCGGGTCCTGCCCGAGCACCGATACCTCGCCTGAGCTGCGATCCCGATAGCCCTCGAGAATCTCGACGGTCGTCGTCTTGCCGGCGCCGTTCGGACCGAGAAACGCGAAGACCTCTCCCCTTGCAACTTCCAGGGACATCCCGCGAACCGCTTCGAACTCGCCGTAGGACTTATGCAGCCCCTTGATGCTTATCACCGACTCTGGCACCTGGGGGATCGTAGAGAGGCTGGGCCGCAGGTGGGACTGCGCCCAACCACCGCCGGTGGAACCCGGCATGCCTGGGCGCTAGGGATCCAGCTCGACATCCCGGTGCTTGAGACTGACGATCACGTCCCTGCGCTGAGAGAGGTCGCGTCGGATCCGATCCGCGACGGTCACCGAACGATGGCGACCCCCGGTGCAGCCGATCGCGATTGTCAGATGACTCTTCCCCTCGGCCACGTAGGCGGGCAGGAGAAAATCGAGCAGCGGCATCAGGCGGCCATAGAACTCACCCGCCTGGGTACCGGATTCGACGTACTCGCGAACCGTTTCATCAAGCCCGGTCAGATCCCGCAGCTCCTCGACATAGTGTGGGTTTGGGAGAAACCTGACGTCGAGGGTGAGGTCCGCGTCCCTCGGCGGGCCGTTCTTGAATCCAAAGGTGAGCAGCGTCAGCGCGAGCCTGCCACGCTGGTCGGTTCCGAGCATCTGCTCGGCGATCCGCCGTCGGAGCATCCCGGAGCTGATCCCGCTGGTGTTCATCACCACGTCGGCTCTGTTACGCAATGGGGAAAGCATCTCGCGTTCAGCGAGGATCCCATCGACGATGTTTCCCTCCGGAGCAAGCGGATGCCGGCGGCGCGTCTCCTTGAACCGATTGACCAGGGTCTCGAGATCTGCCTCGAGGAAGAGGACCTTCGGCGCCAGGCCGTCGTCTTCGAGGTCATCGAGAACCTGGAGCAGGTCGTCGAAATACTCACCCCCGCGAACATCTGAGACGACCGCCGCCTTCTCGACGCCGCTTCCGTCATGGCGGAAGAGGGTGCCGAGCGAGCCGATCATCTTCGGCGGAAGGTTGTCGACACAGAAGAAGCCACCATCCTCGAAGGCGGCGATCGCCTCGGACTTGCCGGCGCCCGAGTGCCCGGTGATCACGATCAGGGTTACACCGGGACTGTCGCCGTCCGCAGAGGTGGCCTCTGAGATTGCGCCCTCGATGCTCTCTGCGTCCTCCATCAACCCATCCTGTTCAGTTGGTCGTGAATCTCACGTGCAACCTTGCCAGGCAGACCGGGGACCGCTTCCAGTTCCTCACGGGATGCGTCAATGATCTGCTCTGGAGAGCCAAAATGGGCGATCAGGGCACGCTTTCGCACCGGACCGACCCCGCGGAGTTCATCGAAGATCGAAGCGATCATCGCCTGGTCTCGCCGACTGCGATGGTGGCCGATCGCGAAGCGGTGCGCCTCGTCCCGGACCCGCTGAAGCAACATCGAGGCCTCGGAATCCCTGGCAAGATCCACGGGGAGTGAGCTGCCCGGCATGAACACCTCTTCAACCCGTTTGGCGAGGCTGACCACGGTCACCCCTCGCTCGATGAACGGGCCGAGCGCCTTGATC
>JBBQZL010000039.1:0-15951 GCA_038207745.1 Solirubrobacterales bacterium | reverse complement strand
AGGTGATCGTCGGCTCGGAAGGCATTTTCGGCGTGATCCCCGATCTGACCGTGCGGGTCAAGCCGTCGCCGACCGCACGGCGCTACGAGGCATGGATGGCGGAGAGCTTTGAGGCGGGGGCGGCGACCGTCCGCACCCTGGCCCAGCAGGGCAATCTTCCCGACATCATCCGCATATCGGATCAGCCAGAAACCCGGGTGTCGATGACGCTGTCCGGCCCCCGGGGGATCAAGAAGAGCGCCCTCGACCGCTACCTCAAGGCCCGGAGACACGCCGAGGGAGCACTTGTGATCGTCGGTTTCGAGGGCAACCACGAAAGCATTGGCAGGCGCAGGTCCCTGGCAGTCCGGGAGTTGCGCGCAGGTGGCTCGCTATACCTCGGAAAGGCAGCCGGACGGTCCTGGGAGCACGGTCGATATGGAGGGCCCTACTTCCGCGACACCCTGATCGAGATGGGTGCGATGGTCGAGACCCTCGAGACCTCCCACATCTGGAGCAAGCTCGGCGATCTCCATCTGACGGTTTCAGCCGCAATCAAAGGCGCCCTGGAAGGCCAGGGCACTCCCGGTCTGGTCTTCTGCCACCTCTCACACGCCTACCCGGATGGCGCCTCGCTCTACTTCACCTTCATCTCGAGGGCCCGCAGCGGGGCTGAGATCGAGCAGTGGGCCGCGGTCAAGCGGGCGGCCTCGATGGCGATCACAACCGCCGGGGCGACGATCACCCATCATCACGCCACCGGACGCGACCACGCCCCCTATATGGAGGCCGAGATCGGCAGCCTCGGCATCGACGTCCTCCGCTCGATCAAGGAACGCCTCGATCCGAGCGGGATCATGAACCCGGAGAAGCTGATCGGCTGAGCAGCTAGCCGCCGGAGCCGGCGGGCTGCGACGTGCCCTCGATCTTTCCGCGCAGGACGCTGGTGCCGACGTATGACGGGGTGGTCTTGCCTTTTTTCGCCTCGACGATCGCCTGGTTCAACTCCTTGATCTCGGCGATCGAGATATCGATCGAGTTGAAGGTGCCGTCGGCGATCCCGGTCAAGAGCGATGAGTCGAATGGGTACTGCGCCCGGCCGAGGCCGTCCTTGTCCACTGCCATCAGCCCGAGCGGCCAGGCGGCCTTGTCGCTGCCATAGAGGGTGACCAGGTAGACCTGCTTGCCCGAGAGCTTCTTCAGCCCGTTGACATTCACCTCGAAGGCCGGCGTCTTCTTGATCTTGCCGAGGATTGCCAGTCCGCCGGCGTTGCCGCCATTGGTGGGCGCAAGTGTCGCGCGGGTGATCGCATCGTTCGACGAAGCTGTGGTCTGGCCTGGTGTGTCCGTCGCGGTCTCGCTGGAGCTCGGCTTCGAGGAGTTGCCGCCACTGAAGGCGCCGGTTGCGATCAGGACGATCACGACGACGATCGCCGCGCCCGCGAGCAGGGCCGCGATGATCGGCTTCTGGGGGGAACTGACCCCTGCGGTGGCGGCGGTTCCGTCACCTGGTTCCGCCGAGTCGGTGGGCGGCGAATCCCCGCTTGCCGCGCTCGCGTCAGCAATTGTGCCGGCCGGAGACGTAGGTGGCCCGGTCTTGGCCGACTTGGCCGACGCCTTCGCGGCGGACCTCGCTTCGGGCAGTTCGGGCAGGTTCGCCGATGGCGCCAGGAGCGTCAGCTGGGCCTCCAGCTTGCGCGCCAGCGCCAGCGCCTCTGGATCGCCGCTCAGTTCGCGCACCGCGTCAGCGCGGCCGATCGGTTCTGCCTGACCGAGCAGGTAATCGGTCAACCTGACCCGGGCGTCGGGATCCGACCCGCCGATCTCGGTGAGTGCGGATGACGCCCGTTCGCGAACCTCCTGCACGGAGAAACCAAGCAGAGAACCGATGTCCTCATAACTCTGTCCCTGCTCGAGCAGGAGCCGAAGCAGGGCTCGCTGGTCTTCGCTCAAAGCCACGACGGGAAGCCTACGGGTTCGGGCCGCTCACGTGCGCCGTCCGAACGCTACTCTCAGCAAACCATGAGCTTTCAGATTCCCGAATCCCCGTTTGACGAGCTGATCGGAACACAGTGGGTCAGCGATGACCCCGACAATGCGATCGCGAGATTCGAGACCCGTCCCGAGCTTCGCCAGCCGATCGGGCTCACCCACGGAGGAGTGCTCTCATCGGTGATCGAGAGCGTCTGTTCGCGAGCCACGGCGATCGCGGTCTGGGAAGAGGGCATGACGGCCATGGGCCAGAGCGCCAGCATCAATTTCCTCAGGCCACCCAGGGATGGAACGGTCGAGGTGCGGGCGGTTGCGCGACATCGCGGCCGGACAAGCTGGGTCTGGGCCGCAGAGGTCTGGGACTCCGATGATCGGCTCTGCGCACTCGGGCAGATGACGATCGCGGTCAGAAAGAGCCCCTAGCTCCGGAAGCAGTTGGTGATCGGCATCCGCCGGTCACGGCCAAAGGCCCGCCTGGTCACCCGGATCGCCGGAGGCCCCTGCCTGCGTTTGTGCTCGGCGTGGTCGACCATCGCGAGGACCCGGGCAACCATCTCCGGATCGAAGCCCGCGTCGATGAGCTGCAGCCTGGACTCATCGCGCTCGATATAGGCCTCGAGAATCTGGTCGAGGACAGGGTAGGGGGGGAGGGAGTCGGTGTCGACCTGCCCGGGTCTCAGTTCCGCCGAAGGTGGCCGCTCGATCACCGAGGCGGGGATCAACTCGCGCTCAGAGGCGTTGTTGCGGTGCCGAACCAGATCGAAGACCAGGGTTTTGTAGACGTCCCGGATCGGTGCAATCCCGCCGGCCATGTCTCCATAGAGGGTCGTGTAGCCGACCGCCATCTCGCTCTTGTTGCCGGTTGCAAGCGTGAGAGAGCCGCGTTTGTTCGAGACCGCCATCAGGATGTCCGCGCGGATCCGCGCCTGGAGGTTCTCCTCGGTGATGTCGGGCGGAAGTCCGCTGAAAACTTCCGTCAGGACCTCGTCGTAGGCTCTGATCGGAATCCCGATGGGGACCTCCACCAATTCAGTTCCCAGGTTCCGAGCGATCCTTCTTGCGTCTTCCTGGGTTTCGGTACTTGAATGAGGCGAAGGCATGACCACACAGGTGACTCGTTTGGGACCGATGGCGTCGGAGGCAAGCAGCGCGACGAGCGCGGAATCGATGCCTCCGGACAGCCCGAGCAGGACGCTCGAGAAACCGTTCTTGGCGATGTAGTCCCGGAGTCCGGTGAGCAGAGCCGCGTAGAGCTCATCGAGGTCAGAGAGCGTTCCGGGCAGATGTTCGGCCGTTGGCTCGAACTCGGCCTCGATCGGGATCGAGCAGACAAGCAGATCTTCGGCAAATTGCTTGGCCCGGGCGATCACTTCGCCCCGCGGATCTAGGACGAAGCTTTGTCCGTCAAAGACCAGGTCGTCCTGACCTCCGACGAGGTTGCAGAAGGCGACGTATGTGCGATTGGCCACCGCCCGGGCGGCAAAGATCGGCTCGCGCTCACGGCCCCTGTGCTGGTAGTAGGGGGAGGCGGATGCGTTGACGATCAGGCGGGCGCCCATCTCGGCCTCGGCCGTGATCGGGGGACCCTCGTACCAGCCGTCCTCGCAGATGCTGAGGCCGACCCTTGTTCCTGCAACATCGACCACGGCGGGCTCGTTGCCGGGGGTGAAGTGGCGCTCCTCATCGAAGACGTCGTAGTTGGGAAGCCGGTGCTTGCGGTAGATCGTCTCGACCTGCCCTCCGCGAAGGACTGCCATCGAGTTGTGGGCGCGGTGCCTCTCGCCGTCACCGGCCTCGCAGAATCCGAGCAGGACGACCAGGTCGCCGGGGACGTCCGCGGCGATCGACTCGAGGGCTGCCGCGACAGCGGCGATGAAATCGGGCCGCAGGTTGAGATCCTCGGCGGGATACCCGGGCAGCGCCATCTCCGGGAAGAGCAGCAGATCGAGCCCGTCC
Organism: Solirubrobacterales bacterium; assembly: GCA_038207745.1. Taxonomy (GTDB): domain Bacteria; phylum Actinomycetota; class Thermoleophilia; order Solirubrobacterales; family 70-9; genus JBBQZL01. Next base: position 12,024 of record JBBQZL010000039.1, on the reverse strand, counting down.
TCTTCCGCCCTGTTGATCAGGCCCCGGATCTTCGCGGCATTCCCGTCGATGTCGCCGACGGTCGAATTGATCTGGGCAAGGCCGAGTCGAAGGCCGGTACTGGTTTCAGGCATCTGGCAAGTATTCCGATGCGGGCAGTCACAAGGCTTGTTGCCTGTAGCCTGAGCAGTGTGTACGTGCCCCGCTCACTCGTCGCGGCTTCACTGTCGCTGGCGATTCTCGGCGGTGCGGTCGGCGCTGCCCAGGCCCAGCAGCCAAAGGCTCTCGAGATCATGCAGAGCGCAAAGGCATCGCTTGGAATGCGGGGTCCGCAGACCGGCGACCCGACCCTTCGGTTGCTCAGGCTCTCAAGGGTGCTGCCGAAGCTGGAGGGCAATGCCAGGCGACAGGCAATCGGCCTGCTTGCCCGTCCGACCGACAATCCCGATCCGGACGGTCAGGGCTATCGTACGAACGAGGCTCCCAAGTCGCCTTCCTGCACGGATCATTTCTGCGTCCATTGGACGAAGACGGGGGTCGATAAGCCCAGCCTCACAGACGGCAACAGCGACGGCATCCCCGACTACGTCGAGCTGGTCAAATCGTCAGCAGAGCACTCTGCCCAGGTCGAGAACACCGATCTTGGATGGCGGAGGCCGAAGTCCGATGGTCGCAAGGGTGGGAGTCGCGGCAAGACCGATATCTACATCTCCGCACTGAGCGGCGGGCTCTTCGGCTATGCGGCGCCGGACCCTGATCAGGAAAGCCCGAATGGCGGTATCGCCCGGTCATTGAAGGCATACCTGGTGGTGGACCACTCCTACGGCCCAAAGCGCTTTCCCAACACCAATGCGGTCGAGGCTCTGCAGGTGACGCTTGCACACGAGTACAACCACATCCTCCAGTTCAGCTACGACGCCTGGCAGGACACCTGGATGCTCGAATCGACCGCCACCTGGATGGAGCGGATGGTCTATCCGGCGATCCGTGACTACCTTCGCTATCTCCCGGAGTGGACCAGGTCCTCCCGGGTACCGATGGCCAGCAGCGGGCGCAAGGTGTACGGCTCCGGGGTCTGGAACCAGTGGCTGGCGCAGGCATACGGTCCGCGGCTGATCCGCAGAGCCTGGGCGGGTGCGAGGAAGGCCAGGCCCGCCGGTTTCTCGATCGATGCATATGACCGGGCGATACGGGCAGCGGATGGCGCACCGTTCTTCAGGCAATTCACCGATTTTGCAGCTGACACCGCGGAGTGGCGTACGCCGGGACCATTCCCCGAGGGCAACCTGTTTCCGGACATGCAGCGTCAGGGAACGCTCAGCATGGGCAGGCCCTACAAGACAAGGATTCTCAGCCACACGACGTTTCGGCTGCTGAAGATCACTCCTTCGCCCGGATCTCGCGTGGCCGTCACAGTCAAGGTTCCGGTCGGAGTCGCCGGGGGAGTTGCGGTCGTCGGCCGGACCGGCTCGACATCCGGGGGCTCGGTTGTCTCGGATCGCGCATACGCCGCGATCTCGCACTCGAAGAGGCAGGGCAGGTTGCGAGTCTCGCTTCCCGATCCCAACTCCTACAGTCGCCTCACGGCCGTGGTCGTCAACCCCGACTCGAAGACGATCGGATTTGACTCGGTCAGACAGACGTGGCGCTACAGGGCAGACAGGGTCAAGTTCAGGGTTCGCGGCGCGCTCAGACCATAGTCGGTTGATAGGCCCCGATCTCGGCGCCGTGTTCCTTCAGCCAATCTGCCTCTTGCTTCCAACCCGGCCGGGCTTTCGCGAGCAGATCCCAGAACTTCCGGGAGTGATCATGGACAAGCAGATGGCAGACCTCGTGGGTGACCACGTACTGCCGGATCTCGGGTGGGAGCATTGCGAGGCGCCATGAATAGGAGAGCGTCCCCCGGGAGCTGCATGAGCCCCAGCGTGTCTTCTGGTCGCGAACCGAGATCGTCCCGGGCCTCCGGGCGCCAAGCCGGGCGGCCTCCGCCTCCGTCTCGGCGCCAAGCCGGACCCTTGCCTCCCTGCGGTACCAGCGCTGGATCGCATCGGTGGCTGCTTCTCGCGGTCCGGCCACGACGAGGATTCCATCGCTGAGACGTGCGCTGGGGCGCGACGCCTGACGATGAGTGATCCTGATCGGGACCCCGTCGAGCCAGGCCAGGCCAGGCCGATCAAGCCCGAGCTTGGGATCTTCAAGTCCGGCGCTCCGGACCCAGCGCAGCTTCGTCTCGACCCAGCCGCGCTTCTGCTCGAGCAGGTCGACCGCCGCCCGCACTCCCTGGCCCTTCGGCACCACGACCTCGAGGGGGTGCATCGGTCCGACGATTATCCGCGCACGATGCGCGCGTGTCGAAACGCGGACGGTGAATGGCACCGCCACTCCGTCGATTTCGATCTCTCGCCGGGCCTCGTCGATCACGAGGCGAGAGGATGCCAGAGCGACCGGAGGTCCCGGCCGCCTACGCCGTCGCAGCCGAAATCTCCTCGATCGCAGCGCCGAGATCGAGGGCAAAGCTGTCCAGATCGGCCATGCCGTCGTAGTCCCCCGTGAGGCCGAAGTTGATCTGGCCGTTGTACGACATCACGCCCACGCAGAGGGCCTGGCGAAGCGCCAGGGGAACCATCGGGTAGACGGACTCCATCTCCCTGCCGAGCAGAAAAAGCGGAAACTGCGGTCCGGGGACATTCGTGATCACAAGGTTGAAGAACCGTTGCTGGGGCTGGAGACGGGCAGCCTGCGCGGCGATCGTCGGAGGCGCAAAATCCGTCAATTGGGTAAGCACGTGTGCGCCAACCGCCTGGTCGGACGCCTTGAGGTCACCCATCGCGGCGGTCATCAACTCGAGACGCTGTACCGGATCCTCACACCAGACCGGGAGCGGAGCCATCATCGCCGAGACCTTGTTGCCCAGCAGGCCGTGCTCGTCCTCCTCGCGGACGCTGACCGGGATCATCGCCCGCATCTCGAGCTCGTCGGTGTGGTGTCCACGGGCCCGGAGGTAGCTCCCGAGGGCACCCGTGACCACGGAGAGCACCACATCGTTGAGCGTCCCCCCGTGGGCGTTCTTTATCCGCTTGAACTCCGCGACGTTGCCCGAGGTCCAGGCAAAACGGCGATGGGGACCGGTTTCGACGTTGAAGGGCGTCGAAGGGGCTGCAGCCGCGGCTCCCAGCATTCTCGTCGCAGCGGCGAACTCGCTGAGAAAATGCCTGGGGCCTCGCAGGACTGCCCGGACGCCGCGCACGGCCTCTGCGGGGCTTGTGACGCGCTCCAGCAGTGCATCAGCCAGAAGCTTCGTGTCATTCGGCTCCGGCCGGGCCACCCATCTGTCGGGCGGCGTAATGGCCTCGGGCTGCTTCTCGATGTCGAAGAGCACGGTTGTGATGTCCATGCCCGACACCCCGTCGACTAGGGCGTGGTGGCTCTTCGCGACAATCGCGAAGCGACCACCCTCGAGTCCCTCGATCAGCCACATCTCCCAGAGCGGCTTCGAGCGATCGAGTTCCTGGGAGAAGATGCGTGCGGCCAGGGTTCGCAGCTGCGCGAAGGTGCCGGGAGGCGGAAGCGCCGTGTGGCGCACGTGATAACCGAGGTTGAGGTGCGGATCGTCAACCCAGACCGGTCGTCCCTGACCCAGCGGCACGAAGCGGAGCTTCTGGCGAAAGCGCGGCACCAGGTATAGACGCGAGGCGATGTGATCGCGAAACTCGGCATGTTCCGGTGCCGGCCCCTCGAAGATCAGGGTGGAGGCCACATGCATGTGGGCGCCAGACCGCTCGAGATGGAGGAATGAGGCATCAAGCCCACTCAGCCGGTCGGTTTGTGTGCCCATGGGGACATGATCCCAGGTGGCTGCACGAGATGTGTCCGTGTGAGCCAGCTCACACTGGGAATCCGCGACTCACCGTAGCTTCAGGTGTCTACGCAATACGTAAACGATCTGCCGAGTCAGCTCACGCATCGTGAGTTGAACGGGGGACCCATTGGCTGCTGAATCAATCCAGATTCCGCGCGCCGGGGGCGAATCGGGCGGTGTTCCGCCTGAAGTGGGAGTGCGAAACAGCATCTCACGAGCCCGTCAGCTAACCCCGTAGGCAGTACAGAAAGCGAAGTGAGTACGTGCGTATCAACCGTCCCAATGGACGGAAGTATGCCGTTGCCCTTGCAATGTCCGGGCTCGTCATCTCCGTCACCGTTGTCAGCAGCGCCGTCGCCCTCGCCGGAGTCAGCTCCGGAGGCGTCGCAACCGTTTCCAACGTCGGATCCTCCTCGGGTGGCACGCCGAAGTTCGGTGAGCGCATCCCGGTGGCCGGCAGGGTCACCACCGGTGATCCGGTCAGGGTGAGCGTCAGGTTCCGTGCCTCCGGAACCGAGTCCTGGAAGCGGCTGCACACCACGCGGGCCAATGGCCGCGGCCAGTACAGGACCACGATCCGCGCGAAGTCCAACGGCGCCCTCCAGATCGTTCCCAGGAGAGGCGATGCATCGAGGACGAAGCCGATCAGGATCAAGGCAAGGACGCGCTTGCGGGTCTCGACCCACAACGTCAATCTCGGCAACCGGGTCCGCCTCGGTGGGCTGGCCAGACCGGGTGGGCATCGACGGATCAAGATGATCGTCAAGGGCCCCGATGGCCGGCAGATCCGTGGCTCCAGCAACTCGAACGGCAAGTTCGGATCCGCCTGGACGCCGCAGCAGGCAGGCACCTACACGATCCGTGCCTTTGTCGGAAACAACCGCAAGGCTGCGGGCTCCGGCAGCGCGAGGCGAAAGGTCACGGTCTTTCGCCCGGCAGGAGCATCGTGGTACGGCCCCGGTGGCACCACCGCCTGTGGTCAGACTCTGACCGCCGGGACGATCGGCGTCGCCCACAAGACGCTGCCCTGTGGCACCAGGTTGACCCTGCGCTACGGCAACCGTCAGGTCAGGGTGCGCGTCATCGACCGTGGCCCGTATGTGGCCGGCCGTGAGTTCGACCTCACCTACGCGACGAAGGAGAAGCTCGGCTTCGGCGACGTGGGAACGGTCTACTCGAGCCGCTAGCCGATCAGGAGCAGGGCCGCCGCCAGAAGCGTGGCCACGGTCAGATCGGAAGGGTCAGGACCCGGCCGGCGGCATCGTCACCTCTGGTGGTGCCGTCGGCGGTCTGGGTCAATCCACTGACGCCGACGCCGATCAGCCGTACCGGCTCTGCGGGGTCCAGGCGTCGCAGCAGCTCTTTGGCGACGCCGGCAACCAGGGCGCCGTCCGCGGTCGGCGTCGCCAGGCTGTGCGAGCGAGTCTTCGACTCAAACGAGGGGTACTTGACCTTGAGCGTCACGGTCCTGCCTGAGAGTGCATGCGCCCGAAGGCTGGCTCCGACCGCGTTCGCGAGGTGCTCCAGGGTCGCCTCCAGCTGACCGCGATCAGCCACGTCCTCGCGGAAGGTGGTCTCCCGGCTCTCTGATTTTCGCCGGCGGTCGGTCTCCAGTGGGCGTTCGTCCTCGCCGCGAGCTCGCGCGCCGAGTGACGGGCCGTTGCGACCAAGCACCTCGATCAGACGCTCATCGCCGGCGCCCGCGAGATCGGAAACCGTGTTGACCCCGCCGGTGGCAAGCCGCTCGGCGGTCTTGGGTCCGACACCTGGGATCAATCGAGCCGGCCTGTCACCCACCCGCTCGAGCATCGAGGACTGGGTGAGCAGGCAGAATCCGTTCGGCTTGTCCAGGTCCGAGGCGATCTTCGCGACCAGCTTGTTCGGTCCCATTCCGACCGAACAGACAAGCCCGGTCTCGCTGAGGACCTCCGCCTTGAGCGCGCGAGCACGGGTCTTTGGAGTGGGGGAGGGGGAGAGGTCGAGGTAGGCCTCATCGAGCCCGGCGACCTCGATCAGGTCGGTGTAGGCGCCAAGCAATGACATCACCTGCCTCGAAACCTCTCGATAGTGGCCGATCTGGCTCGGGATCCGCAGCAGATTGGGACACCTGCGGATCGCGATCGAGAGGGGCAGGGCGGAGTGGACGCCGAACCTCCGCGCCTCATAGCTCGCCGCCATGACGACACTGCGTGATCCCGGCCCGTCGCCGTTTGCGACGACGACCGGCTTGCCCCGCATCGAGGGATTTCGCAGCAGCTCGACCGAGACGAAGAAGGCGTCCATGTCAATGTGCGCGATAACCCGGTTCACCCGACAAGAGTACGGGTGACGGGGACACGCCTGCATCTAGACTTACCGTTATGAGTTCCGCCGAAGGCAAGAACCTTGAGGCCATCTCGAAGGCGATCGACCAGCACAATGCCGGTTGCCCCTTCCCGGCCGCCGAAGTGCGGATGAACCCCTTCGAGGTTGAGCGTCTCGGGTGGGAGGAGATCCGCGGCCTTCCGGTGGTCCCCGATGGTGAGATCGGCACCGGGCGCTTCCGCATCGTCTGCTCCCGCGACGTGGACGGGGAGACGCTGGAAGAGGTCGAGGCGGTCGGCGAGGAACTCCAGACCGTCACTCCAGGCGTGCCATCGCAGCGCCCCGGATGGGTTCCCGGGCCCGAAGACCTCTAAAAGGCGGACCTGCCTGGAATTCTGGCTGAAATGCATGCCAGAAATCCAGCCGCGTCCAGCCGACGCCCCTCGGTTAGAAGGCGTTCCAGAAATCGAGGCCAAGCGAGTCGAGGAAGTTCTGTGCTTCGATGTTGATCCGGAAGAACTCCCCGGTCCACATCAGGATTCCCATCGCGATCAGGATCACGCCGCCGATCGCGATGATCGTCCGGTAATGGCGCTTGACGACCGCAAATGCAGTCGTCATTCGTGAAAACGCGAGCGCGGTGAGCACGAAGGGTATCGCCAGCCCTGCCGAGTAGACGGCGAGCAGGAACCCTCCGCGTGCGGCAGAGCCTGAGAGGGCGGCGGCCGAGAGGATCGCTGCAAGAGTCGGGCCGATGCAGGGGGTCCAGGAGATCGCAAAGGCTGCACCGGCGACAATCGGGCCACCGCGACCGGCGCGCTGCATCAGGCCGTCCATGTGCCACTCGCGATTCAGCTTCGGAACCCACATCGAGACCACGAAGAGGATTCCCATCGCGATGATCATCGCCGCGGCGATCTTGTTGAGCAACTCGCGATGCTCGTTGAGGATCGAGCCGAGACCGGTTGCGGTCATCCCGTAGGCGATGAAGATCATCGAGAAGCTGGCCACGAAGAGGAGGCTGGGGCCCAGAACCCGGCGCCAGTCGGCACTCTCGAGATCGTTCGCCGAAACCCCCGAGACCGCCGACAGATAGCCGGGAACCAGGGGAAGCACGCAGGGCGAGAGGAAGGAGATGAACCCGGCCGCCAATGCGGCCAGAATCCCCACCCCTGCGGCCGGGTCGGTACCTACGATTGCGATCACGTCCAACCAAGGGTACCCACCGGCGCCTGCGTCTCGTATCGTGCGTAGGGTGAGCGAGTTGCCCGGAATGGATTGGTCGCGTGTGGAGCGTCGGCTTCGCAATGCCGAGACCTACTGGCTGGCCACGTCAAGACCGGACGGGCGACCCCACACGATGCCTGTCCACGGGCTCTGGTTGGAGCGGGTCTTCTGGTTTGGAACCGGCCTGGATTCGGTCAAGGGGCAAAATCTGGCCGCCGACGATCGGGCGATCGTTCACCTCGAGAGTGGAACAGACGTGATCATCGTCGAGGGGACAGTCAGTCTGGTCACCAACCCAGAGCTGATCGACTCGATCGTCCCGCTCCTGGCCGGCAAGTACGGTGCCCGGCCTGAAGAGCTTGCCCTCGATGGCGAGCCCGGGGGAGGGGCGCTCTACGTATTCACACCCGAGCTTGCCCAGGCATGGCTCGAAGGTGATCTGGCCGGGACCCACTCGCGCTGGAACCTCGGGTGAGTGGCAGCGGATCGCCGCTCCCTATACGGTGCATGAATGGCCAAAGAACTTCGAAACCTCAGTGGAACTGCTGTAGCGATCACCGGTGGCGCAAGGGGGATCGGAGCCGCGACAGCACAGGCTCTGATCCAGCGCGGCTGCCGGGTCGCGATCGGTGACCTCGACCTCGCCCTCGCGCAGGAGACTGCAGAGCGCCTCGGCGGCGGCGCCGTCGGCATCGAGCTTGACGTCACCGACGCAGCATCATTCGCAAACTTTCTCGACGCCGCAGAGCGGGAGATCGGCGATCTTGGCGTCTTGATCAACAACGCCGGCATCATGCCGCTCGGACCCTTCGTCGAGGAGACCGACGCGACCTCCCGCCTGATGGTTGACGTAAACATCCACGGCGTCATCCTCGGGACCCGGCTGGCGCTGCTTCGGATGCTCCCACGCCGCAAGGGACACATAGTCAACATCGCATCCCAGGCCGGAAAGGCCGGTCTACCGGGTGGCGCCACCTACTCGGCCACCAAGCACGCCGTGGTCGGCCTGACCGAGGCGGTTGCGATGGAGGTCGAGGGATCCGGGGTCGACCTGTCATACGTGATGCCGGCCGTCGTCAACACGGAGCTGGCAACAGGGCTTGCCGAGACCCGCGGCATCAAGAAACTCGAGCCGTCGGATGTCGCGGAGGCGATTGTCTCGGCGCTGCAGACAGGGCGCATTGATGTCTGGGTGCCGAAGTCGGTCCAGCCGATCTCGACCCTGGCCTCGATCCTTCCGCGCCGCGCCCGCCGAGGACTGTCCAAGATGCTCAACGTCGACAAGACTCTCGCCCAGGCTGACAGCGCTGCCCGCAGGGACTACGAACAGCGCGCCTCCGAGGCGACCAGCTCGCCAGACAGAGGCACAAAGGGCACGGCCAAGAAGAAGCCGGCAGAGAAGAACTCAGCCGACTAGCGGCAGTTGATCGGCTTCGGGTCGATCTTGTCGGCCAGAACCGTCGAGTGCCCGCCGCCGCAGTCGATCTTGGCGTCGCGAAATCCGTCGCGCATATCGATCGAGTCCTGAGCCTTCAAGGCTCTCGAGCGAGCTGAGCTTGTCGAGGTTGTCACAGTTCGTCGGTCCTCCTGCTACTCCGAGGGTCATCTTGATCGCGCCGGGTACCCTGCCAGTCCACATCTCAGAAGCAGTCAGGCTTAAGGGTGACACAAGCTCCTTCGGCAGACCCGAAGTAGGGTCCCGACTGAAAGCCACCAGAAGGAGCCGAGCCGTTGTCCTCCAAACGTCTGCCAGTCAAGATTCCCCCCTCCATCGAGCGGTCCGGGTCGCGGGCGCTCTCTATCCTTCCCCCGAGGATTCAGCGAGCACTGGCGGGAGCCCAGGCCCATCCTGACGGCCAGACTCTCGCGCCGGACGTCGCATTGCAGCTCCGGTTGTTCTATCTGACCGAAATCGACGACGATGAACTTCTCACCCCGGAGGAGTCCCGCGAGGAGTTGCTTCGCGGGGCGTTGATTGTCAGACCCAGCCGGACCGAGATGGCAGAGGTCCGCGAGGTTGCCATTCCAGAAGGCGCAAACGAGATCGCAGCGCGTCTGTATCGCCCGATCGGCGGCTCCGCCCCCCTTCCACTTGTCGTCTATTTTCATGGCGGTGGCTGGGTGGAGGGGGACATCAACAGCCATGACGGTTTTACCCGCCTGCTCGCGTCGATGGCTGGCGTATCCGTGCTTTCGGTTGCCTATCGAACAGCCCCTGAGCATCCATTTCCCGCTGCTGCGGACGATGCCGTTGCGGCGTACCGGTGGGCGGTTGAGAACGCAGCCGAGCTTGGGGCCGATCCGGGCAGGATCGCCGTGGGAGGCGACAGTGCAGGCGGAAATCTGGCTGCGGTGACCGCAATTCACGCCCGGGACGCCGGTATTCCCCAGCCGGCCATGCAGCTGCTTATCTATCCGGTGACCGACCTCTCCCGGAAGCGCCCTTCGTACCGGCACTTCTCCTCGGGCTACTACCTGACCGAGAAGAAGATGGATTGGTACCGGGACAACTATCTCGAGCGCGCGAGCGACGCAGTCGACCCGCGTGTCTCGCCGATCTTGACAAGTGACCTGTCCGGCCTTCCGCCGGCGCAGGTGGTCGTCGCCGCCCTGGATACCCTCCGAGACGAAGGCGAGGAATACGCGCAGGCGCTCCGCGATGCCGGAGTTGACGTCGATCTGACCCGCTACGACGGTCTTATCCACGCGTTCATCAACCTCACGGGAGTCAGCCGAACCGCCCACGCCGCAGTCGAGGATTTGGCTCTGAGACTCAGTCTCAGGCTTCAGGAGGACGCCACCCCTGCGGCATCGGTCAAGTAGTTTGAGCGCTTGGTGAGCGAAGCAGAGAACAGTCCCGAGACAGGTCACGAGCACGTGACCGGCTCGCATGCAGGCCACTCACACGTGATCTCGGCGGACGCCGACCGTCCCAAGCTCCTGATCGCGCTGTGGCTGATCGTCGGCTTCATGTTCGTCGAGGTCGCCGTCGGGATACTGGCCAACTCGCTGGCGCTGATCTCCGATGCCGGCCACATGCTGACCGACGCGGGCGCGATCGTTTTTGCGCTCGTTGCCGCCCGTCTCGCCCAGCGGCCCGAAAGGGGCAGCTTCACCTTCGGCCTCAAGCGCGCGGAGATCCTCTCTGCGCAACTCAACGGTGTGACGCTGCTGGTCCTCGGGCTGTGGATCGTCTTCGAGGGCGTCAGACATTTGATCGACCCCCCTGCGACCGAGGGGCTGCCGGTGCTGATCGTCGCGATCATCGGGGTGGTTGTGAATCTGATCGCCACGATGACGCTCTCGAGGGCCAATCGGGAGAGTCTCAACATCGAGGGTGCCTACCAGCACATCCTCACCGACCTGGCTGCATTCATAGCAACGGCGATAGCCGGGGCGGTCATCCTGATCTGGGGTTTCGAGCGGGCGGACGGCGTCGCAGCACTTCTGGTCGCCGCCCTGATGCTGCACTCCGCATACGGTCTTCTGAGGGACTCGGGAAGAGTTCTGATGGAGGCGGCACCGAAGGGTCTCGACCCGGACGCGATCGGAAACGCGATGGCAGCCGAGCCGGAGGTCCTCAACGTTCACGACCTCCACATCTGGGAGGTCACCTCGGGGTTTCCGGCCCTTTCAGCGCATGTGATGGTCTCGCCAGGATCCGATTGCCACATGCGACGCCGGCTGATGGAGCGCATGCTCAACGAGCGATTCGGGATCGATCACACAACGCTGCAGGTCGACCACGAGCACGAAGCGCAGCTGCTCACCGTCAAGTAGCCACAACTGAGATCCCGAACAACCACCTACTGACTTTCCGGTAAGGGCCGGCGCCGTTTCGAGATCGCGCTGGACATTGGTATGAAACCCGCCCACCGAATGGCCGGAACCGCGGTCCTATGACCGAAAGCCCTCTCAGTTTTCGCCCACCTCCGGCCAACGAGAGGACACCTGTGTTCCCGAGAGTTCCCAGCCTCAGGATGCTCATGCTCGCCGGGCTGATCGTCGCGTCTCCTTCCGCCACACCAATCGCAGCCGCAGACCCGATCACAACCACCACCGTCTACCCAGGGGGAGACGGAACCACCTTCGCCAACAGCAACGGAGGCTGGACCAGCTCAGTCTCCTATTCGTCGGCCTGTCCCGGGACTTCTCTCGAGATCACCTGTCCTCGAGTGCTTCCGCAACACCTTGCCCTGGGAGGGCGAGATGGCGCGGCAGACGGATTCGTCAGAGTCGTGACGAGCGCTACCTCGTCTCCGGCGTCGATCACGCCGTCAACAACTACGTGGGAAAGCGCGCCAACTCAGTATTTCGGGGTGAATGTCGAGGACGAAACGAGCGCTGAGTTCGGCATCTCAATCCGGTCGGGTGCGCAGCCTCTTCTTGCGACAGGCGCTTCACTAAATGTTCGGGTCAGAATCATCGACATGAGTGACGACAGCTCCACCGTCCTTCTCCCATCACAAACTGTCGGCACGAACAGCTCGTGGAGCGAGTTTGGACCGATTCCTGTATCCCCGGCGCTCCTGCAGATTGGTCGCAGCTACCGAATCAGAATTATCACCGAGATCACGCCATCGGCCTTCTTGCTCCCGCCAGCAACCGTTGACTACGACGATGTGGCGCTCACCGCGATCAAGACCGAGGCGGGC